>JAFDEI010000050.1 GCA_019310425.1 Deltaproteobacteria bacterium
CGCAATTCGTACGACCTCATCGTGACCGACATCAACATGCCCGACATCAACGGTCTCGAACTCATTTCGTTCGTTCGGAACAACGCCAGCTATCGCACGATTCCGCTCATCGTCGTGTCGACCGAAGGCTCGGAACGGGATCGTGACAAGGGTGTCGGGCTCGGCGCCGACGCGTACCTGGTGAAGCCCTTCGAGCCCGAGGAACTCCGGGACGTCGTGCGCGACCTGATCGCACGGCCGCGGCGCACCGAGTAGGGCCGTGGCCAAGAAGAAGACGACGACTCGTCGCCGGCGAAGCACCAAGGCCGACCGGGAATTCATTTCCGAAGCCGAGGAAATCGTCGAGCGCATGCGCAACGATCTCGCCGATCTCACCGACCAGTGCAGCGGATCGGGAGACGTCGACCCCGAGTTGCTCAACGGCATCTTCCGATCGGCGCATTCGCTGAAGGCGCTGGCCGGCCTGTTCGGCTTCGAGCCGATCCAGGAACTCGCGCATCGGCTCGAAGACATCCTCGACGGCCTGCGGTTGGGTCGCGTGGTGCTCGGGATGCCGGCGCTCACGCTGATCGAGGAGGCGGTGAACGTCTTCGGATCCCTGTTGCAGCGCATCGGTGACTCCGAAGCACTCGCGGAGGCCGGTGATCAGATCACCGACCTCAGCAATCGAATTGAGACCGCGACCCAACAAGCGTCGCCGGAGGCGGGCGAATTCGATTCGCTTGACCTCGACGCTTCGTTGTTGCGCGCGCTGACCGAGTACGAAGAACACCGTCTGCGGGAAAGCCTCGAGCGCGGCCGCCATATCGTGATCGTCGAATCGACCTTCGAGATCATTTCGTTCGAAGAGGGACTGTCCGAGCTGAGTACGGCGATTCGCGAGATCGGCGAGGTGTTGTCGACGCTGCCGGCACCCGGGGAGACTCCCGAGTCCCAGATTCGTTTCTCGCTCCTGGCTGCGACGGACCTGTCGCTGAATGAGCTGTCGTCGCGCCTGAGCTTTCCGAGCGCGACTGTGCGTTCGGTATGTCGCGCACGGTCTTCTGCTGAGGGCACTTCAGACGCTGCACCTCCGGTGCAACCTGTGTGCGAAGTCGCGCCTGAGGTCCCCCTGCAGCCGGTCGCCCACGAGACGGTGCGCGACAGCGAGAACCTCCAGTCGTTGAAGTCCATCAGTGACACCGTCCGAGTCGACATCCGGAAGCTCGACGAATTGATGAACCTGGTCGGGGAGCTGGTGATTCAGCGCGGTACGCTTGGCGACATCGTGTCGAGTCTGCTGTCGGACAGCAAGACGGCACGCATCGGCAGCGACTTGTCCAAGGTCTACAAGGCATTCGATCGCAAGCTGAAAGGGCTTCAGGCGTCCGTCCTCGACGTGCGCATGGTTCCTCTGCGTCAGGTCTTCGAGAAGGTCTCGCGGGTACTGCGCGGACTCCGGCGCGAACTCGACAAGACAGTTCGTCTCGAAATTCGCGGTGCCGACACAGAACTCGACAAGTTGATCGTCGAGGAACTCGTCGATCCGTTGATGCACACGGTTCGCAACGCTCTCGACCATGCGATCGAGACGCCGGAAGAGCGAATTGCTGCGGGAAAGGATCCCGAGGGTTGCATCAAGATCGAGGCGTTTCAGCGCGGGAACCACGTCGTGATCGCGGTCTCGGACGATGGCCGTGGAATCGACACTGCCCGCCTGCGGGCCAATGCCGAGAGTCGGAGTCTCGTCGGACCTGACGAGGTCTTGACCAGGCAAGAGATGCTCGATCTCGTCTTTCTCCCGGGTGCCTCGACACGTGACGTGGTTACCGAGACCAGCGGGCGTGGCGTCGGGATGGACGTTGTGCGCTCGAACGTCACCGCGCTCGGCGGCGTCGTCGACATTGACTCGACTCCGGGTCGTGGCACCACGATTTCGATGACCCTGCCGATTACGCTCGCGATCATCCAGTCGCTGATCGTCCGAGTCGCCGGGCAGCGATTCGCGATTCCACTGAATTCCGTGCTCGAAACCATGCTGATCGAGGAATCCGACATCCAACGCAGCGAGGGGTGCGAGATGATCAATCTGCGCGGGGACGCGCTGCCGCTTCGGCGGCTGGCCTCCGAATTTGAACTCAACGAGTCCGCGAGTGACGGACGAGAGTTCGTCGTCGTGCTCGGCATGGGCGACCTTCGGATCGGCCTGCTCGTCGACAGCTTGGAAGGTCAGCAGGACACGGTGATCAAGCCGATCCAAGGGCCGATCCAGACGGTTGACGGCATCGCGGGCGCTACGGAACTGGGCGACGGTGACCCGGTCCTGGTGCTCGACGTGGCGTCCTTTGTCGAAGATTCGTCTCGTGGACGGGAGGCTGCATGAGCGACCCGGGTTCATCGGATGGTGTCGATCTCGGCTCACAGGCTTGGGACGACCTCGCGCGCACCGCTCGGTCGACTGAAGATGGCGATGAGCAGCAGGAAGATCTCCGCCAGTTGCTGACCTTCGAGGTCGATTCGACCCCCTACGCAGTACCCGTCGAACGCGTGCGCGAGATCGTCCGGATTCGGCCCATCACGCCCGTACCACACGTTCCGAAAGAAGTGCTTGGGGTCATTTCTCTGCGCGGTGAGATCGTCGAAGTGATCGATCTACGGCTGCGCCTCGCCTTGCCGCCGACCGATCCGGTTCGTTCGACCCGGATCATCGTCGTGCATACTGAAGACGGCAAGGTGGCCGGGATCCTCGTCGATGCGGTTCGTGAGGTGTCGCGAGTCGCCGAGGACTCGATTCGTCCTTCGACGAATTCCGGCACCGGATCGGTCGAAGCGCTGTGCGTGCGGGGCGATGAGTTCGTTTCACTGATGGACCTCGATCGAGTATTGGAGATCCATGCAGAGCATTAGCGCGGCATCTTTTGGACAGAACCATGTCACACTCGGCTGCTTCGAGGTGTCGGGGCGCACCTACGCCGTTGACGTGGCCTATGTCCGCGAAGTCGTCCGCTGGCAGCCGGTGACGCCGTTGCCGAAGGCGCCGGCGTTGATCGAAGGTGTAATCGATCTGCGCGGGGCGGTCGTGCCGGTGGTCGATCTCGGCCGTGCGCTCGGCGGCGATCGCGTCACCGTCGAGAATCGCACTCGGATTGCGGTCGTCGAAGTCGAGAATCTGGTAATGGGTCTTGTGGTTGACGCGGTGACCGAAGTGCTTCCGGTGAATGTTGACGCAATGGAGGATCCGCCGAGTCTGGCGACTCAAGCGGGCTACGACACAACGCGCGCGATCGTCCGCCGACCCGACGCAGATCCGATCCTCGTTCTATCTCTCGAGCATCTGCTCGAGAGCATCTATCGCTCTTCGCTCCCGTCCAAGGAGGAGATCCAATGAATGCGGGAACGTTGCCCTCGAGTTCCGAGTTCAGACGCAGCATCCTGAATCTCACGATCGTCATCTCGGTGGTGGGGCTGATGATTGTTCTCTCGTGCCTCCAGAGTCTTCTGGTGTTCACGTCCGAGCAGTGGCTGTGGTTCGTCGTGATGGTCGTTGGTTACGCGGCAGTCTCGTTCTGGCCGCAGATGAGGAGCACCAATCGGCACCTGGCCCCGCTCTCGGAGTATCTCGACGACCGCGAAGGCGACGCCGACCTCGCGGAGACACGACGGAACGCATTCGCCTCGATCATCGATCTCCCGCGTCGCAACGCCTACCTCGGTGCCTTCGGTTGGCTCATTCCGAACCTGCTGATCGGCATCGTCATGGTGATCCGCTTCGAACAGTGGGGAGCTTACGAATTCGGAATCATGATTGCGGCCGGCATCGCGGCGGGATTCGTCGCGGGCAGTGTCATGCTCTACGTGACCAAGAAGCTCACACAGCAGCTGCGCGATGAACTGACTTCCGAACTGTCCGATCCGCAGGAACGCAGCTCGCTGATCCGGCGGCTCCCGCTGCGCAACAAGCTTCTCATCTCGGTCGCGGGCGTGGCGATCGTCCCGGTGATTTTCGCGGTGCTGCTGGCGAGGACACAGGCCACCGGAGCGTTCGCGTCGTTCACGATCGACTGGCAGAATTCGGTGCTCGACACCCTCGAGCAGCAATTCGATCCCGAAGAGCTCATCGAGGATCGGAGGGCGGCAGGCATTGCGTTGATCGAGGACGGGAACATCTTTCCGGCACCCATCACTGCGTCGGTGATCGACCTCTCTTCACCAGTGGCGTCCTCGCTTCAGTCCCACGTGGTCACACATCTCGCAGGCGAGGTCAGCAACGGCGTGAAGCGCGGCGACAGCCACGAGTACTCGTCACGCGACGTCTTCAGCTGGCGCAAACTGGACGAAGGCTACGTCCTGGTGGTGAGCACTCCGGTGTCTGCGCTCCGGATCGATACTGCGAGCAGCTGGTTCGTCTATGCCTTGCTCATCCTCGGTACGACCGGGATCGCGCTTGGACTCGCCTTTCTGATCGCGAACGACGTGAGCACGGCGACGCGGGCGTTGCAGCTCGAAGCCGACCGGATGGCGTCTGGGGATCTGAGCGTCGGCACCGTCTACGAATCCGAGGACGAGCTGGGAGACCTCTCTCGCTCGATCGCGACCATGGCCGAGTCGCTGCGTACGACCGTGAGCCGCGTTGCAGCTGCGGCGGACCGGGTCGAGGGAACAGCCGCCGAGATGGCGGCGATTTCGGAGAACGTCGCTGCCGTTACGGCCTCGCAGGTGACGGGCATCCGCGAAGCGGCGCGTTCGATGGAAGCGATCGACAGCCAGGTAAAGGGCATTGCCGATTCTTCGCTGGCCTTGAACGTATCCGTCGAGGAGTCATCGAGCACTATCCTCGAGCTCGGTGCAGCCGGCGAAGAACTCAACGACACCGCGGCGGTTCTCTCCAGCAAGGTGAGCGAGGTGTCGTCGTCGATCGAACAGATGGTCGCGAGCGTGAAGCAGGTTTCCGAGAACACCGTGGCGCTTTCCCACGCGGCCGTCGAAACGTCGACCAGCATGGAGGAGATGGCGAGCTCGATGCGCGAAGTGGACACGATCGCCGAGGAGACTGCGCGTCTCAGCGACGAGGTGGTCGCGAAGCGACTGAAACCGCCGAACAGGTGATCAAGAGCCTGGGCCGACGCACCAAGGAGATTGGTGCGATCGTCGATGTGATCGACGACGTCGCCGATGAGACCAACCTGCTGGCCCTGAACGCTGCGATCATTGCCGCACAGGCCGGCGAGCATGGACGGGCGTTCTCGGTCGTCGCGGATGAGATCAAGGACCTCGCGGATCGGGTGCTTGCGTCCACCAAGGAGATCGGGAGCCTGATCTCTGCGGTACAGGATGAAAGCGGGAACGCGATTGGTGCCATCGAGAGGGGCACGCGCTCCGTGGCCTCGGGTGTCGACCTGTCGGCGGAAGCCGGTATTTCCCTGGAAGAGATCACGCGCGCATCGCGCGATAGTGGAAGCCGGATCACGGGCATCGTGGGCGCGGTTCGTGAGCAGGCCAAGGCGGCAGCCCACGTCGCGGAACTGATGGAGCGAGTCCGCACCGGGGTCGACGAGATCAGCTCGGCGGCGTCTGAGCAGGAGAAGGGAAATCAGGTGGTCTACAACGGCTCGATTGCGATGCGCGAGGTGGCCCATCAGGTTCGTGGTACGACCGAGGAACAGGCTCGCGGCTCGGGCCGGATCCGTGAGAGTGTCGACGGAGTTCGCGACGCGGTGGAGCAGATCAACGGCTCGCTCCAGGAGCAGAGCGCGGCGTGTCGATCCGTGGTCGAGTTTCTCGAAGAAGTCTCCTCGAGGACACAGTCCAACGAGGTGTCGGCCAAACGGATGGACGAAGTGACGAAGGGTCTCGTTCGCGAAGCCGAGGGGCTCCGTGAGGATGTACACCGGTTCCGAATATGATGAATGGATGGCTGGGTTGTCGATGAGTTGGATGGAAGACGAATTCTCGAGTATCGAAAGGAGCGGGGCATGATTGCCGCCTGCCCGAAATGTTCTGCCCGCTATCGCATCGATGCCCGCTATCGCATCGAAAAGAGCAAGCTGCGTCCGGAAGGCGCGCGGCTTCGCTGCTCGCGTTGCGAGGCCGTGTTCCGCGTGCGCCCTCCGGAAGCAGAGGCGGTGCCGGCGGCTCGTGCTCCGGCTGTGCCGCAGCCCGTTCCGCTGCCCGCTGCCCCGACACACTCGTCGCGCGTGGTGACTCCTGTGCCGACCGCGCCTACATCGGAGGAGGGTCACGACCGCAGCAGGCTCGTGCTCGTCGCCGACCCGGTGATCGAGGAGGGCAAGGCCACCGCGAGTGCGCTCGCCGCCTGGGGACTCCAGCCGATCCTCGTGCACGACGGCGTCGAAGCCATGTTGACGATTCAGAGAACCCTGCCGTGCGCAGTCATCATCGATGCGGCGCTGCCCAAGATGTACGGGTTCCAGGTCTGCGAAGTTCTGAAGCGCAACGAGAGCCTGCGCTCGATCCACGTCGTGCTCGTTGGTGCGATCCACGACAGGACCCGCTATCGCCGCAGTCCGACGGAGCTCTACGGAGCGGATGCCTACCTCGAACGGCCCCAGCTTCCCAACGCGCTGTGGCCGATTCTGCGTGAATTCGGGATTTCCCTTGCGGGAGCTGCGCCGCCGCCGGAGGCTCCACAGGAGCTGCCCTACTCACCGGCCAGCGCTTCGCTCCAGCCCCGGATCGAAAGTCCGGCGGAAACCATCGCGCCGCCCGAGCCGATTCCGGATCCGCCCACACCCAGTGCGGTGCCGGTGGCTGCTGCCCAGCTGCCGCTTGATCCGCAGCCGGGCCAGCCCGCCGCGGCAGCTGCGCCCGTCGGAGAAGCCGACATTGCGAAGGCGGAGCGCCTCGCCCGGATCGTGGTGTCGGACATCATCCTCTACAACCAGGAGAAGTTCGACGCCGCAGTCTCCCAGGACAATGTCGTCATGGCGATGGATGCCGAACTCGCGGAAGGCCGCACGCTGTTCTCGCAGCGCATCGAAGCGCGCGTGCGCGAACAGCGGGACTTCCTCGGCGAAGAGCTGCTTCGGGTGGCCGGCTTGAGGAGAACGCAATGACGCTCGAATTCGACGCCCGGGATCGCGAGAGTGTGCTGCGCGACCTCATAGGCGAGGACGAAGAGGTCCGCCGGTTGGCGGTCGAGCGTGTGTCGGTTCTGCCGCTCGAGGAAGCGATTCTTCGCCTCGTCGAGCGTATCGGTGACACGAGTTGGAGGGTCCGGAAGGCGGCAGTCGAGCGGCTCGTGGTATGTCCCGACCGCGAGAGCGTGGTCGCGGCGCTGATTACCGCGCTGGGCGACGGCGAGAACACCGGAAGGCGGAACTCCGCTGTCGAAGCGCTCGTCGAGTGTGGTGGCGCTGCTGTGCCGCAGCTCCTTCGCGCGATGGCGAGCGACGATTCGGATGTTCGCAAGCTGGTCGTAGACGCGTTGGCGGGAATTGGCGACGAGCGGTCGATCCCGGAACTCATCTCTCGACGAGAAGACCCGGATGCGAACGTTCGCGCAGCCATTGCCGATGCACTGGGCGCGATAGGCGGTGAGGCAGCCGCAGCCTCGCTCGGGGAGATTGCGGTCTGCGTAAGCGAAGATCAGTTGGTTCGGTTCTCTGCATTGCACGCGATGGCAGCCATCGAGGCCCCGGTCTTTGCGCGCGATCTCGGGCCTGTGCTCGAGGACCCGGTGCTGCGGCCCGCAGGCCTGGCCCTGTTGGGTCGCGTGGATGACGACGAAGCGGTCTCGGTGCTCGCGAAGGCACTGGGCGCCAACGCTCGTTCGGTTAGCGAATCCGCCATCGGATCGTTGCTGAGGATGTTGTCTCGCGTCGATGGAGCCGAGTCGGATCGACTGGCGGAGCGGATCCGCGATGCCGCGCTGGCGGCGCCGCAGGTGGTCGAGAATGCGATTCTGCGACTTCCGGATGCGACCCTTGCGGTTCGCTTGATGCTCGTGCAATTCCTCGGGCTCGTCCGGTCGGAGGCCGCGGTGGTCCCGATGTTGCTCGAGGCAAAGGACGAGGCGCTGTCGTTGGTCGTGCTCGCGAACCTCGAAATGCTCGGTGAGATCGCCGAGGTCGCGATCGAGGCGAATTGGTCCGATCTAGACGCCAGCGCTCAGCGCGACGCCTGCCTGCTCTTCGGTCGCATGCGGGGAGAGCAGAGCGCCGCGCGCCTGATCGCCGCGCTGGATTCGCCCTCGCCCGAGATCCGGTGTGCGGCGGCAGAGTCGATCGGTCTGCGCGGGCTCGTCGACGCGCTGCCGTTGCTCGTGCGTCGCCTCGAGAGTGCAGCGCAGGAAGACGACTTCGAGGCCGAAGAGGAAATCAGCTTGATCACTGAATCAATGATCGAGCTCGCAAAGCCCGGTCGGTCGGCTGATTCCGAAGCCGTTACCGAGCAGGCGATTGCGACGTTGACATCGAGCCTCGAAGGCGCCGCCAAGAGTGTTCGCCTCGCGATTGCGCAGGTGATTGGTCGAATCGGCCGGCACCGCGATGCTCAGGTGATCGAGTTCCTGCTAAAGGATCCGAGTTCGCAGGTTCGCCGTGCGGCTGTGGATGCATTGGCGCACCTCGACCCGGGTACTGCGGCCGAGTCGCTGCGCCTCGCGCTCGGAGACGAAGCATCGATCGTCCGGATCGCGGCCGCCAACGCGCTCGGCGCTTCCGGGAGCAACGAAGTCTTCGATGTGTTGCAATGCCTCGCCGACGACGAGGACCGGGACGTACGCTCGGCGGCGGTTCGAGCCATGGGCGTTCGTCTGACGACCGTGGGCGATATAGCGCAATGGTCGCAGGTTCTTCAGGTCATCGATTCGGCGCTATTCGACGAAGCTGTCGTAGCGCTCGCCGCGATCGAAGCCTATCGCGGCCTGGGCGGGGCCGCGGTGGAGCCGGTGCTGCGGATTATCGACAGGGTTGAGCCTGAGGTGGTTTTCGAAGCCGTTCGTTGTCTGGGCACCGCAACCGAGGCATCGATTCTCGAATCGTTGCTCCCGCTGGTTTCGCACCCGGATTGGACGGTTCGCGCCGAGACGATCCAGGTGCTCGCGGACCGTTCGGTCGCCAAGGCGGTGCCGTCGCTGCTGCGACGGCTCGAGACGGAACAGGACGATTTCGTGCGCAACGCGATGCTGCGCGCACTCGACAGGCTCGGGGGCTGACTGGGAATGAGTCTGGGTGACCTCCATAGTGAGCTGCAGCTCACCGACGCCGAGTTTCGGATGTTCTCCGATCTACTGCGCCGACACTGCGGGCTGCATTTCGGGCCCGACGCGAGGTTTCTGCTCGAGAAGCGCCTCGTCCGTCGGCTGCGTGCGCTCGAGGTCAATAGCTTCGCCGCCTACCACTATCGCGTCCGCAACGCGGCGCCTCGAGATGAGGAATTCGCGCACCTGATCGACGAGTTGACGACCAATGAGACCTACTTCTTCCGGGAGCGCAATCAGCTTCGCGCCCTCATCGGCGAGATCTTCGCAGAACTTCAGGTGGTGCGGCAGAGGACCGGGCGCGGGCCGATCACGGTCTGGTCCGCGGGCTGCTCGAGCGGCGAGGAGCCCTACAGCATCGTGATTCTCGCGATGGAGGCAGGCCTGGTTCCGGGTGCGGACTTTCACGTCTACGCCTCGGATATATCGACGAGAATGCTGCGGAAGGCGCGCCAGGGCCTCTATCGAGAAGCCTCCTTCCGCGAGACCGAGCCCTCGCTGCGGCAACGATATTTTTCGGAGAAGGACGGGCTCTGGCGCATCTCGGACGATGTCAAGAAGCACGTTGATTTCATCCACCTGAATCTCTTCGATCGTTCGAAGATCTCTCTGCTGGGTGCGATGGACGTGATTCTCTGCCGCAACGTGATCATCTACTTCGATTCGGATAACAAGCGGCGAGTGATCGAGACCTTCTACGAGAAGACCCGGCCGGGCGGTCACCTGCTGCTGGGTCATTCCGAATCGCTCATCAATCTGTCGAATTCGTTCGAACTCCGGCACCTGCGTAACGATCTGGTTTATCGCCGTCCGCTCACTGGCTCACCCGTTCCGGATCAGTGGCACGTCGCGGCGAGTGCAGCCATCTCGGCGAACAGCCCGACGGAGGATACGGAATGACCTCTCACGGGTTGATTCGCGTGCTCGTGATCGATGACTCGGCGTTCAGTCGACAGGCGATCACCCGGATGCTCGGGACCTCGCCGTTGGTCGAGGTCGTCGGCGTCGCACGCGATGGTGAAGAGGCGCTGCGCAAGACGTTCGAACTCCTTCCGGACCTGATTACGCTCGACCTCGAGATGCCGAAGATGGACGGCTTCACGTTCCTTCGGATCGTGATGTCCAAACGGCCGACACCCGTCATGGTGATCAGTGGTCGTTCCGGCGAGGACGACGTCTTCAAGGCGCTCGAACTCGGCGCTGTCGATTTCATTGCGAAGCCCAAACCACACGCGGCGCCCGAACTGGTCGACATCGAGCAGGAGCTGATTCGCAAGGTACATGCGATCCGGGAACTCCGTATCGAAAAGGTCCGCGAGCGGCTTCATACGATGCCGGCTGCCGTCAGTCGGCAGCCGGGCAGCGCGAGATCGAACTCACCGAAAATCGTCGTGGTCGGATCCTCGACCGGCGGTCCCGCCGCGCTGATGCAGATCTTCGGTGCGTTCCCGGAGGCCCCGCGGTGCTCATTCTTGGTCGCACAGCACATGCCCGAGGGCTTCACGCGCGGCTTTGCCGAGCGGCTGGACCGACTGACTCCGCTGCACGCCATCGAGGCGAAGGGTGGGGAGCTGCCGCAACCTGGGACGATCCTGGTGGCTCCCGGTGGTAGCCATCTCGAACTCGAGAAGGTCGGTGCGGAAGTTGTGACGCGGGTCGTCAAGCAGCGCAGCCGCGACAAGTACACGCCTTCCGTAGATCGGCTGTTTCAATCCGCGGCCAAGTGTTTCGGGAGCGAGTTGCTCGCTGTTGTGCTGACGGGAATGGGAGACGACGGACGCAAGGGCGTGACTGCGGTGAGCGAGGCGGGCGGCAACGTGATCGCCGAGTCGGAGGAAACGGCGGTGATCTTCGGAATGCCCGCGCAGGCGATCAGGACGGGAGCTGTGGATCAGGTGCTTCCCCTGACCGATATTGCGACGGCGATCGAATCGGGGACAAGCAGGAAAAAGGCTCGGATGGCGAGCCGAAAGGGATCAGTATGAGCGGCGATCAGGGCGATCTATTCGCAAAAGGGGAGGAATTCCTGTCCCTATTCAACCGGGGAGCGCGGTTCACGAAGGAGATTCTTCGCGAAAACGAACGCCTCCGGGATGAGCTTCTTCGGGTCGAAGACAGGCAGCAGACCGCCGCGCGCACTCCGGAAGACTGGGGCAAGCTTCGGGGTGAGCTCCTCGAGAGGATCGAGAGTCTCGAGCAGGAATACCAGACGGTTCGGGAGCGACTCCACCAGGTGGAGGAAGAGAACCAGCAGTTCGCCGATCGCTACCTCGAGATCGAGGAGGAGAACAACAACCTAGCCAACCTCTATGTCGCGAGTTACCAGCTGCACTCAACGCTCGACCTGGACGAGGTGCTGAGGATCATCATCGAGATCGTGATCAATCTGGTGGGTGCGGAGGTATTCGCCGTCTATATCCTCGATGAATCCACCGGTGAACTCGGCGTTGCTGCTTCGGAGGGTGTGCCGCCGTCGGAGTTCCCGGGTTGTGTGGTCGGGAGTGGGGCCATTGGCAAGTCGCTGGAGTCGGCCGAGCCCGTGTGCTGGCAGACCGACCGTTCGGACGATCTCGCTCAGCCGATCGTCAGCATTCCGCTATCGGTGCAGAACAGCCCGATCGGAGCGATCGCGATCTACAGCCTGCTTCAGCAAAAAGATGGGTTCTCGGAACTCGATCACGAACTGTTCAGCGTGCTGGGAGGGCATGCCGCGACCGCCTTGTTTGCGGCGCGCCTCTACTCTCAGTCCGAACGCAAGTTGAATACGATTCAGGGTTTTATTGATCTGTTGACGAAGTGAATCGCTAGCCGCGACGCGATCGCGGCACCAGGGGTTGAAGATGGACCGGCGACAAATCTTGATTGTTGAAGATAGTCCGACGATGCGGCAGCTGCTCGTCTTTGCGCTCCGACGTCTGAAGGACGTCGAGATTTCGGAAGCGCAGGATGGGATGGACGGCTTGAGGAAGATTTCGAGCGATCACTACGACCTTGCTCTGATCGACATCAACATGCCGGTAATGGATGGTCTGAAGCTGATCAGTCTGATTCGCAGCGACGACAACCTCAAGAGCATCCCGATCTGTGTCATCACCACCGAAGGCGCGAAGGAAGACCGCGAGCGGGCGATGAGCCTCGGTGCGAACGAGTATCTGACGAAGCCGATCCAGGCGAACCGCGTGCTCTCGGTGGCCAAGAGCCTGCTGAAGATCGACTGAGACGACGGCACTCCCCCGCGAGCGCACCGCTGCGATCGCGACTCCTCGCCGACGACGCGGCAGCGTTGGCCGCGCCAACGAGCAGCAGCAAAGCGAAACGCGACGCGTTTCGCGCCGAAGCCTCCGTTCCTGTGGTATACCTGGCCGCCGTGAGGCGGTTCGCGGCGATTTCCCTGTTGCTCCTCGCAGCCGGCAGCGGCTGCGGTTATTCGCTGGTCGGCTATAGCGCTGGATTCGACGGTATCCGGACCGTGGCGATCGAGACTCCGGAGAATGACACCTTCGTACCGGGAGTCGAGTATCTGGTCGCCGACGCACTGCGCCGAGAATTCCTCCGGCGCGGAGCGGTGCGGGTTGTCGACGATCCAGCGGCGGCCGATCTGGTGCTCAGCGGCGCCGTCAGCAGGGTCCGTTCGTCCGGGCGAAGCTTTTCATCGGTGGTCTTCAGTCTGGAATACGAACTCCTGCTCGAACTCGAACTCGAAGCCAGGCTCGCGGACGGGCAGGAAATCGCGATCGGGAGGCGCTCGCTTCGCGAGTCGGAGTACTATCTCGCGAGCGCGGATGTCGAAGCGACCCGCAAGAACCGTGACGAGGCCCTGCGGCGCCTGGCGGCAGTGCTGGCCGAACGAGTCCACGAGACCCTCTTCGAGACCTCGTCGCAATGAAGCCGGCGGAACTCGAGGCCGAACTCGCCTCCGGGAGGATCCGGCCCGCTTATCTGGTCGTCGGCGAGGAACCGCTGCTTCGCGATGAAGCACTCGAGGCTCTGAGGCAGGCGGTCCTCGATCCGGGAAGTGAGGATTTCAACTTCGATCGACTCGAGGGCGAGTCGGTGCGCCCCGCGGCGCTGTTCGATGCTCTGGGCATGCTTCCCGTGATGGCGGACCGGCGGTTGGTGATTCTGCGCGAACCGGAGGCTGCTCGTGGTGGCGGCAAGGCACTCACCGAGGCGCTCGCGGAGGCGGTCCCGGCGCTCGCGGGGGGTGCGGAGACGGTACTCGTGGTTGCGGCTGCGAAGGTCGACCGGCGATCACGCTGGTTCAAGGCGTTTCGCGATCCAGCCGCCGAGGTGCGTTGCGATCCGCCGAAGCCCGGCCGCGAAACGCTGGCCTTCGTGCGCGAAGAGGCGAAGCGACAGGGCGTCCTGCTCGGGAAGGGCGCTGCGGAGCTGCTTGCCGAGCGAGTCGGTCCTGCGCTTCTGCTGTTGCGCCGCGAAATCGAGAAGGCCTCGCTGCTGACCGAGCCCGGCGGCAAGGTTACGCGTGAGCAGGTGGCCGCGGGAACCTGCGACGTCGCAGACGAGCCGATCTGGGATCTCACCGACGCGATCGGCGAGGGCCGCAGCGCCGACGCTCTCGTCGTGCTCGCGAAGGTCCTCGGTGCGGGGGCGGTACCGCCGCAGCTCCTCGCCGCGCTCGCGACCCACTTTCGCAAACTGCTGCGGATGCGCACCGGCGGCAGCGCGCCCGGGCCGCCGTTCGTGGTGAAGAAGCTCGAGCGACAGGCGGGGCGTTATGCTCCGCGCCGATTGCGATTCTGCTTGAACGCGATCCACGAAACCGATATCGCGCTCAAAGGCGCGGGGGCGCTCAGCGCCGACACTGCGCTCGAACGACTCGTGATCGGCCTTAGCTCCTAGCCGGAAACACCCTGTGTTTCCCGTGGCCGCCGCGCAGCTAGTTGGCCGCGGTGCGGTTGGCCTGCTTGGCCAGGCGGGACACCTGACGCGAGGCGCGCTTCTTCGGGATCACGCCTTTGCTAGCAGAGCGACGAATCAGTCCTTCGGCCGACCGCAGCGATGCCGTCGTATCTTCGGCTGCCTCGCTCACGGCGCGGAACGCCTTGACTCGGGTGCGGACCGCGGTGCGGATGCCGCGATTTCGAGCTCGCCGCTTGAGGGCCTGGCGCGCGCGTTTCTTTGCTGATTTGTGCTGAGCCAAGAGACTCCTCCGGTTCGATCGGGCGCCGGAGCATACTCGGCGCGGCGGTCCGTGTCGACCACCTGACGGGGACATCCGAGGTTCAGGCGACTGCAAGAACGGCCGAAGGAGAAGGGGAGTCCGTGTGATTTGGAGGCGATTCGTGTGACTCCCAGGCGTTCGTTGCTGACTGCTTTCTGTGCGGTGATCGTGGCGGTGGTCTCGGCCCCCGCTGCGGCGGTGGACGGCTCCGAGTACATTGATGCCGCGCTCGCGGGGGTCAACGAGATCCCCGGAGAGGGCGTTTCGGCGCCGAAGAGCGCAGCCGGCATCGCTCACGCGACGCTCGCCATGGCTGTCGACACCCGTCCGGCCATAGAGACCGGTCTGGAACGCATCGAAAGGGCTTGGACGACGCCGACGGGCTCGCTGGACGAGCGCGTGACCCTGACCCGGCGTGCCTCGTTGGAGTTCGGCATCTGGAATCTCGACGCCCAGGCGCGCTCGGTGTTGGCCGGCTCGCTGGGCGGAGACCGGCTCGAAAACGCCCGGGTGGCGGTTCGGCTCGCACCCGATCTCCCCGCGGGGCGAGTGGAGCTTGCACGAGCGATCTGGCTCCAGGGTGACGCTCCGATGGCGGCGCTGCGTGCTGCACTCGCCGCACTGACGGCGATCCCGAGGCACCTCGAGGCTTCGCTGTGGTTCGGCGGGTCGTTGCTGTTCATTCTGGGGCTCTGTTTCGTGATCGCAGGCATCTGGTGCATCGCGCTGGTCGGCAGCGCCGCGCTGCCGCACGTGGCTCACGACCTCGGTGACCTCTTGCCCGGAAAGGCGCCGCTCTTCGCGCGCGTGGCAATGCTCGCATCCCTGCTGCTCGCGCCCGTGGCGCTCGGCGAGGGGCTGTTCGGGCTCTGTGCGGTACTCAGCGCGGTCGGCTGTTTCTACGGCGACCTCCGCCAGCGTCTGACGATCTTCCTCGCGGCGTCGCTGTTCATCCTCGGCGCGTATCCGGTGCTGCAGCTCGCGGGCAGTACGCTCGAGACGTTCTTTGCAGACCCCGTCGCGGAGGCCGCGATTTCGACGGCACAGGGGTTCACGCATCCGGTCGATCAGGTACGCCTCGAGGCAGCGGCCGCCTCCGACCCGCTGGCCGCTCGCGCGTTGGCGATGCGCGCACGCCGTGCCGGAACCCTCGGCGAGGCCGACGCCCATTACCAGAAACTGCTCCAGCAGGCGCCGGACGATCCGGTCATCGCGAACAACGCCGCTAACGTCCGGCTCAATCTCGGGCACATGGAGTCCGCGCTCGCGCTCTATCGACGCTCGGTCGAGCTGCGGCCCGACCCGGTGGTGCTCTTCAACCTTTCGCAGGCCCACGGGCGCGCCTTTCAGATGGACGAGCTGTCCAACGCGCTCGCCGAGGCCCAGCATCTCGATGGCGAGTTGATAGCCGAGTTGACCGCGCTCCAGGGCGCTGAGCCGGTCGGATTCGTCGTCGACCAACCGTTCGGTACCGCGCTCATCTGGGAGCGCATCCTGCGCTCGATTCACAGTGACCGGATGGCGAAGGAGATCCGTTCGCTGTTCGCACCCGGACGGCTCGGTTCCGACAGCGTCTTCGCGGTGAGTCTGTTCGGTGCGATCCTCGTCGTGTTCGGCGTACTCGGTGGGCGAATTTCTCGATCGCATCATTGCGCCCGCTGCGGCCATACGGTGTGTGCCCGCTGCGACCCCGAGAGCCGCGGCCGCAGCATCTGCGCCAGCTGCACGCAGTTGTTCCAGCCGAGCGAGACGACTGACCGCGAGCTGCGCGTTGCGCGAATCGCCGAACTCCGCGCCCGCGATGAACGCGTCGAACGCTGGTTGGTCGTGGCGGCAGTCCTGATCCCGGGCGCGGCGGGTCTGCTCGCGAAGCGACCCGTGCGCTGCTTGTTCGGCAGCATCTTCGCGGTGCTCGCGCTGGTCGTACTGATCTGGCGCAACGGCGTGGTGCCCGACCCGATGGTGGCCGGCGCGACCGCACCGCTCGTATCGATCCTGATCGCTGCGATTTCGCTGCTGGGCTATTTCGTCATCGTGCTGCTGTCGCTGGCGACCCGGAGGAATGCCTGACGATGTCGGTCGCGCTACGTGGGAATCTGCAGGATTTTGGGATTGCCGACATTTTTCAATTGATCGGCCAGCAGCGAAAGACCGGCGTATTGGAATTTACCGGTTCGGATGGCCTTCGGGTTCAGCTCCGCTTCGATCGTGGAGCGGTGGTCGCTGCGGCACACGCCGATTCGCGTGCCCACGAGTCGCTGGGCAACATGCTGGTGCGCTGTGGTTGTCTGACGCATGCCCAGATCGACACGCTGCACGCCGAGTGCGAGCCTTCGGGGCAGAGCCTCCCTCGCCTCGCGGTTGCGCGTGGCTGGATCGAAGAGGCCGACCTCGAACAGATCGAGGATCTGCTCACTCTCGAGACCATATTCGAGGTTCTGCGTTGGTCCGACGGTTCGTTCGACTTCCGCAACCAGCAGGTGTTCCACAGTCGCCCGCAGGAGACGCTGCTCGGTGCAGAGCAGATTCTGATGGATGGCCTGCGCATGGTCGACGAGTGGCAGACCTTCGCCGACCTCGTCCCCTCGGAAGACATGGTATTCCAGCGCGTGGAGAGCTTCGAGACCTTCCGCGATCGACCCGACGCTCAGTTGGGTCGACGCCTCGAGTATGCCAAGCGGGTCTACGGCCTGATCGACGGACGCCTCAAGGTTCGCCGAATAATCGATCTGTCGCGCATCGGGAGCTTCGACGCGACGCGTGCCCTGGCCGTTCTGTGCGAGACGGGTGTGATCGCTCCGCTCGAGGTTGACAGCCAGCACAAGAGCCGGCGGTCGCGGCCGAAAGTGTTGCCGCCCGCGGACGCGCGCGGCTGGGCCGCGACGTTGATTCCTCTCCTTCTGCTCGGAGCAGTGACGTTTGCCGCGCACTCGCGGAGTGTGAGGGTGCACCGGCCGGCTGCGGTCGAGATCTCCGCATCGGTGTTCGACCTGGTGCGCGACAACTACGCGACTCTTCGCGTCAGCCACGCGCTCGAGGCCTATCGGGTCGGAGGCGGGCGTTGGCCCGACCGTCTTTTCGAACTCTCCGATCGGGGTATTCTCCCGCCCGAGCAATTGGCGTCCGAACAGGGGCACCCCTACTATTACGTCAAGCGCGCGGATGGGGCGGTACTGCTGGCGCCCGAACGCTGATTCCACCGCGCGGCAGCCACAGATCCGCGAGATCTTCGGAGCTTCTTGCTCTTGCGAAAGCTCTCGCGAAAGGACTCCCCTGGCCCGGAACGAATCCACCACCCGCCAGACCCTCGTCTTCGACGACAACCACACGGCGTCCGTTCTCTACGGAGACGGAGACCACACCCTGCGCATCCTCGAGCAAGAGCTCGGGATCGACGCGCGCGCCCGCGGCAACGAAGTGCGCCTGGTGGGTTCGTCCGACAATGTCGGTCACGCCCGCAAGATCCTCGAAGCGTTGTACGGGCAAGTCCGAGCCGGCAGCCGCTTGCGTGAACGCGACGTGCGGCAGGCGGTCCGCACGGTGATCCAGAAGCCCGACGTCGACCTCGAGAATATGTACGAGAACGTGCTCTCGGCGGTGGGGTCGCGGCGGCGTATTGCTGCGAAGAACCTGTCGCAGCGGCACTACATCGAGAAGATCTGCTCATCCGACCTGGTCTTCGCGCTCGGCCCCGCCGGTACCGGGAAGACCTACCTCGCGATGGCGCTCGCCATCGCGGCCCTCAACCGGAATGAGGTATCACGCGTGATACTGACTCGCCCCGCGGTCGAGGCGGGTGAACGGCTGGGTTTCCTGCCCGGGACCATGGCGGACAAGGTCGATCCCTATCTGCGTCCGCTCTACGATGCGCTCTCCGACATGATGCCGTTCGAAAAAGCGAGCCAATTGATGGAGCGCGGGGTGATCGAGGTTGCTCCGCTGGCCTTCATGCGCGGGCGGACGCTCAACGACGCGTTCGTGATTCTCGACGAGGCCCAGAACACCACCAGCGAGCAGATGAAGATGTTCCTGACCCGACTCGGTTTCGACTCCAAGGCGGTCGTCACCGGCGACGTCACGCAGGTCGACCTCCCGTCCCCGAAACTCAGCGGTCTGATCGAGGCGGCGGAAATGCTGCGGGAGATCGAAGGCATCGCCTTCATGGAGTTCACCGATGCCGACATCGTGCGCCATCCACTGGTGCAGTCGATCATCCGGGCCTACGAGCGGCGGGCTGCGCGCGCGGGCGAGCGCGCGCCAGACGGGGACGACGAGAACTCGCAGCAGTGACGGTTCTGATCGCCGGGCCGGAGCCGGGCGCCGAGCTGCCGGGCGTCGATCGTCGCCTGCTGCGTTCGCGGGCGGTGCAGGTCTTGAGAGATCTCGAACGTTCCGACGCGGAGCTGTCGATTGCGCTCGTCGACGATGCGACGATTGCAGAGCTGAACCAGAAGTACCGCAGCAAGTCGGGGCCGACCGACGTGCTGTCTTTTTCGCAGCTCGAGGGTGAGCACGCCGAGCTTGCCGGAAACCTGCTCGGCGATGTCGTGATCAGCCTCGAGACCGCTGCGCGGCAGGCTCGATCCGCGCACCGTGGCCTTGACTCGGAAGTCGCCCAGCTGCTGATTCACGGCATCCTCCATCTGATCGGACACGATCACGAGCACGAAGACGAGGCGCGCGAAATGCAGCAGCTGGAGCGGCGCTTGCGCCACGCAGTCGACGCGTGAATTCCGCGATTTCGACGAAGAACCGCTGCTGGCTGCTCGCGGGATACGCGCTCGTCACGTTCTTCTGCTTCCCGCACCCGCTGGGCGATCGCGTCATCGACTTCGGCAGCGTACTCGCCTGGTTCGGGCCTGCGCTGTTGTTGCTCGGGCTCTCGGGTCTGTCGCCACGGCGAGCGGCGAAGTTCGCGTTCGTCGCGAGTCTGTTCGCTCACGCCGCGGTGCTGCACTGGTTCTACGTCGTCACCGTCACCTACGGGCACGCGCCGGCCGCGGCCGGCGTTCTGGCGCCGTTCGGGGTCGCGGCCTACGTCGCGGCGTCGACCGCGATCTTCGCCGCAACCATGGCGGGTTTCGCGAAGGTGGGATTCGACTCCGCGTGGACCGCCGCACTGGCGTGGACCGCTCTCGATCACTTGCGTTCGTTTGCACTCTCGGGCTTTCCGTGGGCGACGCTCGGCTACGCCCAGCACGAGAACACCGCGCTGCTCGCACTCGCCCCCTATACCGGTGTCTACGGGCTTTCGTTCGTGAGCGTGCTCGGCGGTGCCGCACTGGCCGAGTTCGCGCGCAGGTGGCCGCAACGCCGCCCGTCTCCGGGCGCCGGGTTTGCGGTCGCCGCTGTCGCGGCGGTGTTGCTGCTGGGCGCCGTCTCCGCGGGGCCGGAAGACGAAGGGGACCTCGCTCGGATTCGCGTCGCGGTGCTCCAGGGAAATGTCGACCAGGGAGTGAAGTGGAGCGAAGCATCGAGTGAACAGATTCTCGCGAGCTATGAGGAGCTCGCGCGCGAGGCGGCTGATCAGGGGGCCGAGTGGATCGTCTGGCCGGAGTCATCGGTGCCGGGTCTGGTCGACATCGACCCGGCGCTGCGCCTCCGCCTCAAGGACCTCGCGCGCGAGACCGGTGCGATTCATGTGCTCGGCGCGGTGGGGTTGCGGCAACCCCCAGGTGCAGATCGCCCGAACTTCTACGACAGTGCGTTGATTCTCGACCCGCACGGCGGTTTCGGCACGCGCTACGACAAGGCTCACCTGGTTCCGTTCGGTGAATACGTCCCGCTGCGCCCGCTGCTCGGCTTCGTTCTCCAGGCCATCGCGCGCGGCGTTGCTCCCGACAACGTCACGGCGGGCCCGGGCCCGCGTGCACTCGAGATTTCGGCTGCGTCCGGGCCGGAGGCCACGCTGACCGTCGGAGTGCCGATTTGCTATGAACTGGTCTTTCCGGACCTCGTTCGGCGGATGGTGGACGACGGTGCGGAGGTGCTGCTCGCGCTCACCAACGATGCCTGGTATGGGCGCACCGGAGCGCCTTACCAGTTCCTCGCGATGACCGCTCTGCGGTCGGCGGAATCGCGAGTCTGGACGGCGCGGGCTGCGAATACGGGGGTGTCCGCGATCATCGATTCCCGGGGGCGCGTTCGTGAGCGCACTCGGATCTTCGAGCGAGGCCTGCTGGTGGCGGACGTGCCGCTGCGCCCGGCTCCGCATGGAGGCTCCTTCTACACGAGCCATGGTGATGTCTTCGCCGCGGCCTGCTGGGCGGGAATCGGGGGGCTTGCACTGCTCGGGCTGGTACGTTCTCGCCGGGGACCTCCGTGAGAGGCTGAGAGGGATTGGAAGTGACTGAAGACCGACCTGTGATTCCCGATGGTAATGAGCTCGCTGAACATCTGCGCCGGTTGCGGGGGCGGCTGGGTGAATTCCGGGGGCGTCTTTGACCTCGACAGCTTGCGCGCTCGCCTAGAAGCGCTCGAACAGGAAACCGCCCGCCCCGACCTGTGGGAGGATCGCGAGCAGGCCGAGGGCATCCTGCGCGAGAAGAGCCGGGTCGAACGCGATGTCCACGTCTATGACGTGATTGCCTCCGGGTTGGAAGACGCCGAGGTGCTGCTGCAGCTCGCGCTCGAGGCTGACGACGAAGAGACCCGTGCCGAGGTCGCGGAGAAGATCGCTGAAGCCGACCGTGACCTCGCCGACGCCGAGCTGCGCTGCATGCTCGCCGGCGAGCACGATGCCGCGAATGCGATCGTGTCGATCAATTCGGGCGCCGGCGGCACCGACGCCTGCGATTGGGCCGAGATCCTGATGCGGATGTACCTGCGCTGGGCGGAACGCGGCGGCTACAAGACCGAGGTGCTCGACGTCCAATCGGGCGACGAGGCCGGTCTGCGCAGTGCGACGTTCACCGTGACGGGCGATTACGCCTACGGTTACCTGAATGCCGAGGAGGGCGTGCATCGGCTGGTCCGGATCTCGCCGTTCGACTCCCAGGCGCGGCGCCATACCGCGTTCGCGAGCGTCACGATCCTGCCCGAGATCGACGATGCCATCGAGATCGAGATCGACGAGAAGGATCTGCGGGTAGACACCTACCGCTCGAGCGGCGCCGGCGGCCAGCACGTGAACAAGACCGATTCGGCGGTGCGAATGACCCACTTCCCGACCGGAATCGTGGTGCAGTGCCAGAACGAGCGGTCGCAGCACAAGAACCGTGCGACCGCGATGAAGCTCTTGCGTGCGCGCCTGTTCGAGCACGAGAAGCGGCAGCGCGAAGCCGCCCAGGAGGCCACGCGCGACGAGCAGCGGCAGATTGATTTTGGCAGCCAGATCCGGTCGTATACGCTGCACCCGCAGCAACGTGTGAAAGATCATCGGACCAACGTCGAATCCGGCAATGTCGACGCAGTGCTCGACGGGGAAATCAACCCGTTCATTCGCGCACTGCTGTTGCAGCGGGCGGGCGGCATGAAGGAGGCGTCGTGAGCGAGCAGGAGAGGGCGGCGCGCAGGCAGAGGCTCGAGGTGCTGCGTGAGGCCGGCTGCGAACCGTTCCCGGCAAGGGTCGGGCCGTGGCAGCCGATTGCAGCACTCCGGGCCAAGTTCGACGGGTTCGACACGGAAACTCTCGAGGAGAAGGCGGAGCGCACGGCGGTCGTCGGCCGCGTGATCGCGAGCCGTTCGTTCGGAAAGCTGCTGTTCCTGACCCTCCTCGAGGACGGTGAGAGAATCCAGGTCAGCGCGAAGAAGGCCCAGCTCACTCCGGAATTGTTCCAGTTCATGAAAGGCCTCGACGTTGCGGACTTCGTACGTGTCGAGGGGCTGGTCTGGCGCACACGCACCGGTGAGCTGACGGTCGACACCGAAGACGCGCAGCTGCTCGCGAAGGCGTTGCGTCCGCTGCCCGAGAAGTGGCACGGGTTGCAGGATGTCGAGGCGCGCTTCCGACAGCGTTACCTCGACCTGCTCGTGAACGAGGACGCGCGCCGGATCGCATTGCTCCGCAGCCGCACACTGCGAGCGATGCGCGACCACCTCGATTCGCGGGGTTTCATCGAGGTCGAGACGCCTGCCCTGCAGCCGCTCTACGGCGGCGCCGCGGCACGCCCGTTCGAGACCCACCACAATACCTACGACCAGCGGTTGTATCTGCGGATTTCCGACGAGCTCTACCTGAAGCGGTTGGTGGTCGGAGGGCTCGACCGCGTGTACGAGATCGCGCACAACTTTCGGAACGAGGGTGTGTCGCGCAAGCACAACCCCGAGTTCACCATGATGGAGTGCTATCAGGCCTTTGCGGACTACCGCGACATGATGGACCTCAGCGAGGCGATGCTCCGTGACATCGCGAATACGGTTGTTGGCGGCGAACAGCTGCCGTACCAGGGCGGGGTGATCGATTTCAAGGGGCCCTGGCCACGCGTGACGCTGCGCGACAAGCTCCTCGAAGGCACGGGCATCGACATCCGGGCCAACGCCGACCTCCCGTCGCTCTTGAAGGCCGCAGACGAGGCGGGCCTCTCGCACGGCGACGCGCCCAACTGGGGCAATCTCGTCGACGATCTCTTCAGCGAGTATGTCGAGCCGAAGCTGATCCAACCGACCTTCATCACCGATTACCCGGTCGAATTGTCGCCGCTCGCGAAACGATTGCCCGACGACCCGAATTTCGTGGAGCGGTTCGAGGTCTTCATCGCGGGCATGGAGATCGGCAACGCCTTCAGCGAGCTCAACGACCCCGACGACCAGCGTCGTCGCCTCGAGGCGCAGTCGGTCGCACGCGATGAAGGCGACGAAGAGGCGCACCCTCTCGACGAGGACTACCTGCGCGCGCTCGAGCACGGACTGCCGCCAACCGGCGGCCTCGGGATCGGGGTGGATCGGCTGGTGATGATCCTCGCCGACGCGCCGAACCTGCGCGAAGTCATCCTGTTTCCGCACCTGCGAGCGGAGTCGTAGGGTGGAAATCCTGGTTGCACTGGCGTGGGATGCACTGACCGCAGCCGGAAGCACACTCGCACTGACACTGATCGTGGTGATCGCAGCCGGAATCAGCGGGCTCACGTTGCTCTTCGTCGGGTCGGCGGTGGTCGCGCTCGAACAGTTTGCGCGCGCGAATCGACGCTGGCAGAGCCTGCTCGGCTGCGGGCTCTTGTGGTCGCTCTGCGGCGGCTTCGCGGTGATGCAGAACTCCGCGCCCGAGCTCGTGGCCGCGGGAAGATCGGAGTTTCTCGCGGGGCTGATGCAGCTGTCTGTGGGCTCCGCGGTCGCCGTTGCCGTCGCGATCGCGCTGGTCATTCTCGCGTTGCGTCGCATCGCTGCGCAGACGCTGGCCGTCGTCAGCATGGTCTGGCTCGGGCTGGGGTTTTCGCTCGCGATCGGCGCCACGGGACGTCTGCTCTACGCGCTCGCGCCACTCGCGGTCGTCGCGCTGTTCGCGGGCGCGCTGATGTGGCGCCGCAGTCGCGCGAACGGCGCTTCGCCGGCGCCATCGCGGGCCGAGCAGCTGCTGCGGTCGCTCGCAGCCGCGCTCAGTCTGGGTGTGGTCGTGGCCCTGGCGGTCGCTGCACCGCAGCCGGAGATCGCCGCGGCCGGTAGTGCACTGCTCGCGGGCTACGGCCTGCTCGTGCTGCTCGGCCTGCTGCCGATGGCCGCAGCCGG
>JAFDEI010000226.1 GCA_019310425.1 Deltaproteobacteria bacterium
GGCGAGCTTGTTCGGAAGCTCGGGGTCCGCGAGCAGCTTGCGCGCCATCGCGACGAAATCGGCGCCGTCGCGCGCGAGTAGCGCCTCCGCCTCGTCGGGCTCGATCCGGCCGACCGCGATCACCGGAATGCCGACGCGTCGCTTGATTCCTTCGGCGAAGGCCACGAAGCCCTGGGGTTGATGGACCAGCGGCGCATCGGTGAACGCGACACCGGAGTTCGGATCCGCGTAGGCGCTCACGTGGACCGCGTCGGCGCCCGTGGCTTCGGCGAGTTCCGCGGTGCGAAGTGCATCCTCGAACACGATGCCGCCCTCGGTTCGGTACTCCTTCGAATCCAACCGAAACCACAGCGGGAAGTCCGCACCGGCCCGCTGCTTCACCGCACGCAGGGTCTCGAGCAGAAAGCGCGCGCGATTCTCGAGCGAGCCGCCGTACGCATCCTCGCGCTTGTTCGTCGCGGGCGACAAGAAGGACGACAGCAGGTAGCCGTGCCCCGCGTGAAGCTCGACCGCGTCGAAGCCCGCGCGCCGGGCACGCTCGGCCGCCTCGGCGAACTTCGCCGTGAGCGACGCGATGTCGCCCTCGCTCATTTCGTGGAAGCGCATCTTCGCGCCCGGCTGCCTGAGATCACGCGTGAAACGCTCCATCTCGTCGGGTGTCAGGTCATTCGTGAGATCGCCGCCCTTGTAGGGGAGGATCGAAGGAACCATGAGCGGCCGGCCGGCCACCATGTCGCGCACCGCGACCTTGCCCGCGTGCTGCAGCTGGATTGCGACCTTCGCCCCGTGGGCGTGCACGCGCTCGCAGAGCTCGCTCAAGCCAGGCAGAAACGCATCATCGGAAATCGCGACCTGATTCGGGTTGCAGGCGCCATCGGGAAACGAGATCGCGCCCACTCCGACGATCAGCAGCCCCACCCCGCCGCGTGCGCGTTCCTCGTAGTAGCGGATGATCCGCTCGCCCATGTGGCCGTCTTCCTCGGCGAGGTTCGAGCCCATTGGCGACATCACGATGCGGTTGCGAATCTCGAGTGCGCCGATCCGGCCGGGGGCGAGCAGGTGTTTCATTGAACTCGGAACACTCATGGGCGAACGGTATCGGACACCTCCCAGGCACGGAAGCCGCTCGGGGAACGGCAGCCGGGTTGGGAGCGCGGGCGGTTCGCGGATATGCTTCGTTCGCGACGCGAGCGCTGCGCGAAATGCGCGAGCACGCGGTGCAGCGATTCGAGCGGACGGCAGCCGGGCTGCCCGCAAATCGGGATCCGACCCACCCGGATCAGGGGGAGGCAATGAGCGACATCCGACTGACACAGCTCGTTCCGGCCGGCGGTTGAGCCCGCAAGCTGAGTGCTGAGGGCCTGGTCGAGGTCCTGAGAACCGTGGCGCCCTTTCCCCATCCCTGGGTCGACGAAGATGCCGGCCCGATGGAGGACGCGGCACTCCTGCGTCCGGAATCCGGCTCACCGCTGGTATTCACGGTCGACTTCATCACACCGATCGTCGACCGCGCCGAGGACTTCGGTGCCATCGCGGCCGCGAACGCGCTGTCGGACGTCTACGCGATGGGGGGCGAGCCGCAGGTCGCGCTCGCGATCTGTGGATTTCCCGAAGACGAGCTGCCGCCCGAAGTCGTGACGCGGATCTTCACGGGCGGCCGCGACAAAGCCGCCGAGGCCGGCTGTGCCATCGCGGGTGGCCACACGGTGCTCGACCCGGAACTCAAATACGGCCTGTGTGTGATCGGCAGCGTCGCACCGGACGACGTGATGTCCCAGACCCGAGCGCAGCCCGGCGACCTGCTGGTGCTCACGAAGGCGATCGGCACAGGCATTCTGTCGCAGGCGATGAAGCAGGGGCAACTCGGCACCGACGAATTCAGCGAGGTCATCGCGTCGATGTCGATGCTCAACAAGGGCGCGAAAGATGCCGCGCTCGCGGCCGGTGTTCGCGCCGCGACCGACGTCACGGGGTTCGGCCTGCTCGGCCATCTTCACCACCTCGCGAGCGGCTCAGGCTGCGCGGCGCGGCTCCACGCCGATGCCGTGCCGAGCTTCGGGCCCGTTCGCGAAGCCGCCGCGGCCGGGCTGATCCCGGGTGGCAGCCGCAAGAATCTCGACTACGTCACGCCCGTCGTCGACTTCGACGACGCCGTGGAACCCGACACGCGGCTGGTGCTCGCAGACGCGCAGACTTCGGGCGGATTGCTGCTCGCGGTCCCGCGCGAAAATGAGGCCGCACTGCTCGCCGCGCTCGAAGCCCACGGGACTCCCGCCCGCGCAGTCATCGGCGAGATGGTCGCGGGCGAAGCCGGGCATCTCCACATCGGCCGCTGACGCGCTCGAAGCAGCGCGGAAAGACACTGCCCCCGCACGCACCGCCTTGCCTCAGCGATCGTTTCTTCGGCGCGGTCAGTCCCGGAACATCGCGAGAAACGCCACCGCCGCGGGCAGCTTGCGCAAGCCGCCCTCGATCTCGATGTCCCCGCTCGCAATCGCGGCGGGCAGCCCGCGCACTCCCGCGACGACTTCGACCCAGGCCCCCGAGTCCGCGCTGATCGCGACGTCCGGCTCGTCGGGAAAGCCCGTCCGGAAGTCCGCCACACCACGACGCACGTGGATCGTGAACGACTCGCCCGCATCCGGGAAGTGGAAACCCATCACGGTGTCGGCATCGGCACTCTTTTCCGGGTTCAGGTTCGAGGGCATCGCGGAGATGAAGTTCGCGATCGGCATCGCCTTCGCGAGTTCGAGCATCGCCGATGTCGGCTCGCCCACCACCACCTCGATTTCACCCTCGAGCTCGAGCGCCTGGGTGAGATAGTAGTTGCGACCATTCGGACTCACGCTGCGGTGGCCGAGCACGCGCAACGATTGCGCCTTCAAGCGCTTCGCCTCGCCGTGATCCGGGTCGTGGCGCATCAGTGCACTCGCGAGCTCGGCCGCCCAGGCGTAGCGCCCCTCCGCAACGGCCGCGCGCGTGGCGGCGAGCAAGGCGGCTTCACCTCCCGCCAGCGCCACCATGCCGGCCGCACGATCTTCGGGGCTCGCGGGTGAAAGCGTCGCGGTATCACCGTCGAACCAGCCCAGATAGCCGCTGTAGACCGAACGCACGCTCCACGCCACGGTTCCGTAGAGCTCCTGGAGATATGGATGCTGCTTCAAGTGGGGCGGAAGCTCGACCCGCTCGACGATTTCATCGGGCGTGAGCCCCTGGTTCATGCCCCGGATCGTCTGGTCGTGGACGAACTGGATCGCGTCGCGATACGCGGTCAGGATCTCGTCGATCTCGGCAGCGCCCGAGACCGGCCGGGTATGGCTCGGAACCAGATGCTCCGGCCGCAGCGCGCGCATCGCGTCGAGGCTGCCCACCCACTCGAGCACGTCGCGGTACAGCGTGCCGCGGATGGTATAGAGATTCGGAAAGGCCTTGTAGACGTTGTCGCCGGGCAACAGCACGCGCTTCTCGGGCAGCCACACGAAGAGCTGATCGTTGGTTTCGCCCGGCGCGTGAACGAGTACCACCTGCACGCCGCAGAGAGTGAGTTCGAGCCGATCGTCGAAGGTCCGGTTGGGCCGGATCAGACTCGGCGTCCCGCCGCCGTGCGCCGCTTCGAGGGCCGGCCCGATGCCGTCGTTCACGAGTCGGTCGTCGCCCGATTTCGGCAGGTGATTCCCGAACATCCGCTCCGAGCGCATCCCGATGATCGGCCGCAACACACTGATCAAGCGGTCGATGTAGTAGTTGGTCGTCGCGTGTGCGTAGACCGCGATGTCGCCGTCGGGCACGAAACCGCGCGCGCCGAGAATGTGATCGGCGTGATTGTGGCTGTAGATCAGCGCCGCGATCGGCTTGTCGCTGATCGCCTCGAACTCGGCGCGAACCGCCTGCGCGGCCTCGACGCTGCCCAGTGTGTCGACGACGAACACACACTCGTCGCCTTCCACCAGGATCGAGTTCGCGAGCCCGAAGCCAACCGCGACGTGCACGCCCTCGGTGACGGAGTAGACCTTGCGCTCGAATTCGGGTGTGTGGGCCGCGAGCGTGGGGTGGACCGCGGGCTCGCCGTCGGCGAGCGGAATCGGACCGCCGCGGTCCTTTTCGCCGCAGCCCACGAGTGCGACCAGCAGCACAGCGAGCGCCGCGGCCCGGGCCAGTTCGCGTTCGGGAATCGACATTGGAGCCCCTTCGTGCGTCGTTGTTCGGGTGGGGGAGCAGCATAAGCCATCGACACGGCTCCGAGAAACCGTCCCCTCACACCCGAGCCGGACCTGCACGCTAAACCGGCCGCTGACGCCAGGCCGGGGCCGGGCTAGATGAGCTGGCCACCGTCGAGCAAGAGCGTCTGCCCGGTCACGAAGGACGCGGCCGGGCTCGCGAGGTAGACCACCGCGCCGGCCATTTCGTCGGGCTCGCCGATGCGGCCCAGCGCGGCGCCCTCGGTGCTCGCCTTCAGGATCTCGGGGTTGTCCCAGAGTGCGCGTGCGAATTCGGTCTTGACCAAACCGGGCGCGATCGCGTTCACGCGAATGCCGTCGCCGCCCCAGCTCCTGGCACAGACCTGTGTGAGCATGTTGACGGCAGCCTTCGAGATCGAATAGCCGCCGATCACGTCGGAGCCGCGGAAGCCGCCGACTGAGCTCACGTTCACGATCGCCCCACCCTCGCCATGCTCGAGCATGGCCTCGCGCGCCTGGACGGACAGGAAGAACATCGACTTGACGTTGGTATTCATGATCACGTCCCAGGCGACTTCGTCGGTCTGCTCGACCGGGCCGAAGACCGGAGTCGTGCCCGCGTTGTTGACGAGGATGTCGATGCGGCCGAACTCCTGCTTGGTGGCCGCGATCAGGTTCTTCAGATCTTCGGGACGGCGCACGTTGGTCGGCACCGCGAGCGCGCGCCCGCCTGCGGACTCGACCGCCGCGACCGCCTCGGCGAGCGCCTCGGGCTTGCGCGCCGCGATCGCGACATCGGCCCCGGCCTCGGCCAGCGCGATCGCGATCGATCGCCCGATGCCCCGGCTGCCGCCGGTCACGATCGCGACCTTGCCCGTGAGAGAGAAATCAACGACGGGCATGGGCGCCTCCACTTTGGTTGGGCCGCGGCGGTCCGGCCGTCGCGATCGTACCCGACCCCGGCCCGGCCCTGGAATCCGAGCGAATATAGGGCAGCCTGTGGCCGTGTGAAGCCGCTATCGTGCTTCTCGCGAACAGCGAGGGTAGCGATGAAGGACGGACCGCAGGGATTGCCAACAACATGAGTGCGGAGAAACAGCCGGTGTCGAACGACCGGGGAATCGGCTTCTTCGAGCGCTACCTCACACTGTGGGTCGTGCTGTGCATCGTCGGCGGAATCGCACTGGGCAAGCTGGCGCCCGGCGTGGCGAAGGCACTCGACGGCATGGCGATCCATGTCGACGACGCCCCCGTCGTCTCGATTCCGATCGCGCTGTGCCTGTTCTTCATGATGTACCCGATCATGGTCAAGATCGATTTCGGCGAAGTGCTGAAAGCGGGCCGAGCCGTGCGCCCGGTCGGACTGACGCTGTTCATCAACTGGGCCGTCAAGCCCTTCAGCATGTACGCCATTGCGAGCTTCTTCCTCGGCACGCTCTTCCTCGGCTTCATCGGTCCGGACGCAGTGGATCTCGTGAAGGTCCCGTTCGGTACGGATCTCGCGGTCGGGGACGAGTACGGGGCGGGGCGCGTCGTACTCGCCGACGGCGTGAAGCTGCTCGAAGTGCCGCTGTGGCGGAGCTACCTGGCCGGCTGCATCCTGCTCGGGGTCGCACCCTGCACCGCGATGGTGCTCGTATGGGGCTTCCTCGCCAAGGGCAACGACGGCCACACACTCGTGATGGTCGCCATCAACTCCCTCGCCATGCTGATCCTCTACGGCGTGCTCGGTGGATACCTGCTCGGCGTCGGCAGGCTGCCCGTCCCGTGG
>JAFDEI010000227.1 GCA_019310425.1 Deltaproteobacteria bacterium
TCGGCTCCCATCGGGTTCTGCACCGCCCTGCAGTCGCTCGGCGCCACGGTGGTCATGATGGAGCACTTCGACGCCCTGGAGGCGTTGCGAGCCCTGGAGAAATACGCGGTCACCCACAGCCAGTGGGTCCCCACCATGTTCTCGCGGATGCTGAAGCTCCCGGAGGAGGAGCGCGCCCGCTTCGATCTCTCCGCGCACCGGGTGGCGGTCCACGCCGCCGCTCCCTGCCCGCGAAAGGTGAAGGAGCAGATGTTCGAGTGGTGGGGGCCGATCCTGTACGAGTACTACGGCGGAACCGAGCTGAACGGACTCACCTACGTCGGGCCGGAGGACTGGCTGGCCCATCCCGAGACCGTCGGCCGCGCGGTGATGGGGACGATCCGCATCTGCGACGAGGACGGCGCCCTGCTGCCGACCGGCGAGTCGGGAATCGTGTACTTCGAGCGAGACGAGACGCCCTTCCAGTACCACAAGGATCCGGTGCAGACGCGGAGCGCGCAGCACCCGAAGCATCCCGCCTGGACGGCCCTGGGAGACGTGGGCCACATCGACGACGAGGGTTTTCTCTACCTCAGCGACAGGGCGTCGTTCATGATCATCTCGGGGGGAGTCAACATCTATCCCCAGGAAATCGAGAACGAGTTGATCATGCATCCCAGGGTGGAAGATGTAGCCGTGATCGGGGTGCCACATCCGGAGTTCGGCGAAGAGGTGAAGGCGATCGTACAGCCCGTCGCGGGCGTGAACGCCGACGAGGCGCTGGCCTTTGAGCTGATCGCCTACGCGCGAGAGCGTCTGGCGGCGTACAAGTGTCCGCGCTCCGTCGACTTCGAGAGCGAACTCCCGCGCCTTCCCACCGGAAAGCTCTACAAGCGCCTGCTCAAGGACCGCTACTGGGGGCGCGGCGACTCGAAGATCGTGCAGGAGTAGCCCCCGAAGATCGTGCAGGAGTAGCCCCGGCCCCGGGACTCCACCCGGATTCCCTGCGACACGACCGCTTGCGCACCGGCGATTCGGACCTACTCGAGGTTCGGCACCGGGGCGCGTAGAAGCGGGATGGTCTCGTCCGCTGGGACTGCGCTCGAGAACAGGAACCCCTGCAACTCGTCGCAGCCTGCCTCGCGCAGAATTTCGACCTGATCGGGATCGTCGACGCCCTCAGCGACGACGCGCATTCCGATCGCGTGGCCCATCGAGACGATGGCCTCGACGACTCCCCGTGCCGCCGGGTGTGTGGCGATGTCGACGATCAACGAGCGGTCGAGCTTCAATCCATCGAGCGGAAAGCGTGTGAGGTAGCTGATCGACGAGTAGCCGGTGCCGAAGTCATCGAGAGAGATTCCGACGCCCATGTCTTTCACCTCGCCGAGCAGGCCGGCGTTCCGTACGTCGTTCTTGAGCATCACGGTCTCGGTGATCTCGAGCTCGAGCAGGCTGGGATCGAGCCCCGCTTGTTGGAGAGCCGCGGCAACATTGGAGCCGAAGTGCCCCCCCGTAATCTGATGGATCGACACGTTCACCGAAACGGCTACGGGAAAGCCCGCGTCCTCCCAAATCCGCGCTTGATGACAGGCTGATTCCAGCACGTACTGACCGATCGGCACGATCAGCCCGCATTCCTCCGCGACGGGAATGAACTCCTGCGGCATGACCCGCCCCAGTTCCGGATGGTTCCAACGCAGCAAGGCCTCGAAGCCGTCGATCCGGTTTTGTCGCAGTCCGATGCGCGGTTGATAGTGGACCTGCAGCTCGTCGCGTTCGAGGGCGCTGCGCAGTGCCGTCTCGATCGCGAACCGTCGTGTCGCCGCCTCGTTCATCTCCGAAGAGAAGCACTGGTAGTTGTTCCGCCCGTTGTCTTTGGCGTGGTACATCGCCGTGTCTGCGTGTTTGACGAGCGTCTCGGCGTCCTCGCCGTCATTCGGATAGATGGCAACGCCGATGCTCGCCGTGGTCGAGATGTCACCGCGGTCCGAGTCGACCGGGGTCGGGATCGCGGCGAGCAGCCGTGACGCCACGACGTGGGCATCCTCGGGTCGGCTGATTGGCGAGAGCAGCACCGCGAATTCATCCCCGCCGATCCGCGAGACGTCGGACTCCAGACTCGTCCCGTCGCGCGCGATGAGGTCGCTGCCGCGCAGGTTGTCGAGCAGCACTTCGGCGATCGCCTGGAGAAGCTGGTCGCCGGCGCTGTGGCCGAGCGTGTCGTTGATTCGCTTGAACTGGTCGAGATCGAGATAGAGCAGCGCGAGGCAGTGGCCGTGGAGTTTTGCGGCGTCGATCGCCCGTTCGAGTTTGTCCTGGAAACTCGCGCGATTGGTGAGACCGGTGAGGCTGTCGTAGTGGGCGAGACGTCTGATCCGATCTTGAGCCCGGCGCTGCTCGGTCACGTCCTGCAGCGTTCCACACACGCGCTTCGGGTCCTCCGCGGAAACTTCTCCACAGATCTCGACATGACGCACTGAAGACGTCGGCTGCACGATGCGAAACGGCACCGAAAAAGGCCGCCCGCTGCGCAGCACCTCGCCGATGGTTTGCAGCGCACTGGGACGATCAGCCGGGTGCATGCACAGAGAGAAGCTTTCGAAGTCAGTCTCTACTTCGCTCGGTTTCAGACCGAGTATGTCGAATATCTGATCGCTCCACTCCATCTGCTCGGTGTCGCGATACCAATCCCAACTGCCGATGCGCGCGATGCGTTGGGTGTTCTGCAGCGAGGCCTGGACTCGGCCGAGCTCATACTCCAGTCCGCGCGAACTCAGCTGTCGCGCAATTCGCTCGGCGACCACGCTCCAGCAGATCGGATCCCAGAAAATCTCCGCCGCTCCGGCTGATCTTGCCGCTTCGATCGCTTCTTTGTCCGTCCGTGTCCGGACAGCGACGATCGGCAGAGGATCGCCCTCGCGCTCACACAGGCGGCGGCAGAGTTGGTGTCCGTCGGCCTCCAAGCCGGCGAACGCGAGCACGATCGCGGAGCTTTGGGTGCTGTTCGCTTCGTCCCAGAGCCGCTTGGTATCGCCGACGCATCGAACCCCGAGACCGACCTCTTCGAACGCCTCGTGAAGGGGCTCCATCTCCGCTTGGGTTGCGTCGATTCCAATCAGAACGGAACGCAGAGGGGAGTTCACTTCTTGGCCGATCATGATCTGCTGATCGGTTTGCACGGCGGTCGTCTGAACGACTCATCGCCCGATGCGCCCGGGGCTGCTCGCGCGCAGCGCCGCATGCACTTCCGCCGCCGCTCGCTCTCCCGAGCGCACGGCTCCGTCCATGTAGCCGCACCAGGCTTCGGCGGTTTCGGTGCCCGCCCAATGAATGCGCCCGACGGGTCTGCGCAGCGACGGGCCACTGCTGCTCAGGATCCCCGGGGTCAAGGGTGTGATGCAGCCCGTACTGAAGGGGTCCGTCGCCCAGTCCTTTTCCACGTAGCCGATGGGCTCGGTCGCCCGCTTGCCGAAGTAGCGCGCCAACTCCTCGAGTACCTTCGTCTCGCGAACTTCCCGGTCGGCGAAGTCGGGCGCCTCGGTGACGGACAGGAAGCCGCTCAGTACACCTCGCGATCCGTCCTGCGGGGAGTTGTCGAAGACGAGCTGCAGCGGAGCACGATCGCTCTGCATGGCGCCGTTCAGCCCCTCCGCGCGCCAGAAGGGCGTTTCATAGATCACCGAGAGCTTGACGATCGGGAGCCGGGGGAGCCGCGCCCAGCCGACCGCGAGCGCGTGCCGTTCGGGCGGCAACGGGGGGTCGAAGCGGATTCGCAGGAGGTCGGAGGGCATCATGGCGGCCACCACGCGCCGGGCGCTGTAGATCGCGTCGCGCGTACGCACGCGCACCCCCGGGCCCGCGTGCTCGATGCGTTGCACCGGCTGCCCTAGGCGCAGCCGAGCGCCCAGCGCTTCGGCCATGCGGATCGACAGCAGCTGCGAGCCGCCCTCGAAGCGCAGGTCCTGGGCGCCCCCATCGTTCAGGATGAGCGGGAGGAGGCCGCCCGCTGCGCGCAGGTAATAGAGGAACCAGAGCAGGGAGATGCGCTCCGGATAACCCGCCATGATCGCCCGCGTGATGAGGCGAAAGACCGCCCACGAGAAGCTGGTGGCCCGCTGCTGCGAGAGCCAGTCGCCGAGAGTCTGGCGATCTAGATTCTCGACGCCGTCGGCGCTCCAGGGTTCTCCGGCGGGCAGCCGCTTGGACATCCGGTCGAGCTTCCAGCCGAGCTTCGCGAAGTCGGAAGCGGTGCCGATCTCGAGGTTCGGCACTAGGCCCGTCGAGACCTGCCCCTGGATGTCGTAGGTCGTGTCCCCTTCGTAGAAGGCCGGGAAGGTGCGGATCCCGAGCTCGTTCGAGAGCTGCGCGATGCGGTCCTGCCCCGGACCGATCCACTCGCCTCCACCTTCGACTATGTGCCCGTTGCCGATCGGGAGGTTCACAGTGCGCCCTCCGACCCGGTCGCGCGCTTCGAGCACGAGCACCGAGGGAACGCCGCGGCGGATCAACTCGCGAGCAGTCACGAGGCCCGCGAGCCCCGCGCCGATCACGATGACGTCTGCGTCGGTCTCGGCGGTCGCGCCGCGACCGAGCCCCGGCCACAAACCCGTGGCGACGGTCGCCGCCGAGAGGCCGAGAAAGCGCCGTCGGTCGAGGCCCGTGAGGAAGATCCGTGCATCGTGTTCGGGCATCAGTCGCACCTCCGTCGTGACAAGTGGTCGGAAACGGCGCTCAGGTCCTCGGGAGACAGGGACCCGGCGATTGCTCGCATGTTCCGGTCCACCGTGCGCGGGTCCGTGCCCGCGATCTGATTCAAGCGGCGCAGCAGATAGCCTGCGTGCTGGCCGCAGAGCCGCGGGGCGTTCAGTGCGGCCTGGCCCAGGGCGTCGGTCGCATGGCAACCGAGACAGAACATTTGGTAGACCGCAGCGCCGCGCTCGACCTGCCGACCTGGGCCGACGCCGACCCGTTCCGGTCGCGGCAGGGACGAGAGATAGGCGGCGACCTGGCGAATCTCCGGTTCCGTCAGCGCCCGCGCGAAGGGCGTCATCACCGGCAAGTCGACCGAACCGTCATACAGTGCCCGCAGGCGCCTTTCGAGGACGCTCGCCGTTTGACCGGCGAGCCGCGGAATCGTGCCGTCGGGGCGCCCGCCGGCATCCGCCAAATGGCAGGAGGCGCACGAGGTAAAAACCCGCTTGCCCGCCGCGAGTAATTCGTCGGCGGGTTCGCCGGGCAGAGACCAGGGGTCGCGCAGATCGGCCGAATCCGGGACGCGTTCCTCGGACGGGACACATCCGGAAAGCACGAGAAGGGCGAAGAGCAGACTCGCCGGGAGTAGATCGCGCTGCACGATTCCTTTCCTCACTTCGAACGGGAGGTCGCCTGGAGTCTTCCCAAAATGCCGTCGCCTTGCGTTCGCCGCTCGGTCTGACCGGGCCTCGGCTACCCAGTGAAAGGGCCCCCGGAACTTCGCGGTTCCGGGGCCTCGTGCCTCTGGTCAGGCGCGGCACTGCGGTAATTCTGTTGGAGGATCTTCTGTGAGGTGGGGGAAGCCGTCAGCGCTACTTCGACAGCCGGGTGATCTTCGATCCCTGAATTCCCATTCCCCCCATCAGACCCTTCTGGCCGAAGACGAAGGCGTAGACGTCCTGGCTGAGCGTCGTGCTGGTGAGTGATTTCGCCGCGCCTTCGTCCAGGACAACCAGGCTCGGGCCCGATCCCAGCTCGAAACCCTCGCTCTTGTCGAGGTAGTCGAGCGCGGACTTGCTCATGAAGAAGAGCGCGTAACCGAAGACCTGTGCGCCGGCCTGGAAGCCGTAGGAGGCCGCTACGGAGTTGTAGAAGCCCGCAACTTTGCCAGCGCGAAAGAGCGCCCCCTCGCCGATCTGCCCGCCAAACATGAAGCCTGCCTTCAACATGCTGGGGAAGACCAGGACGGCATGGGCCTTGTCTCGCAGTACACGCGCCCCCGGGTTCTCGCTGTAGAGCTTCTTGAGGGCGGCGCGGGCGTCACGCTCGATCGACTGGCCGCTGGCGGCCGTGGCCGGCACCGGTGTGACCGGGACGAGGACGAGCAATGCAAGTAGCAGGGCCGCCACGGGCCCCGAGAGTCGGGGGATCACGCGGGCGTTCCTCCAGGGGCGTCCTCTCTGGAAGCTCCTCTCGATACCGCGCCTCATTGCGCGATCACCGGGATCGATGCGGCAAGTTCGTAGAGCATGACGGTGTGGATCTTGTTCTCGATTTGGTAGAAGCGCATCAACGTGCGGCCCGGCAGCACCTCGGCGAAGGGCTCGACATACGCTTGCAGGAGCGCCACACGGTCGCGTTGGACCGCGAGGTAGATGCCGACGAGCTTGTGGGCCTCATCATCGGTGGTGCTTCCGAAGGTCCGCGTGTAGTCGTCGATCACCTGGAGCAGGCGATCGCCCACGATCGTGAGCTCCGCCTGGTAGCGGTCGTAGACCGGCCAGAACGCGCGGGCCTCTTCGTCGCTGAGTGCGAGGTTGACGGCGACGAGCGCCTTCTTGTTGCTGCGGAGTGTGTCCCGCAGGATTTCCGTGCTGGCTTCGTCTGCCTCCCCGGCGCCCGCCGGCGCCGCGGCCAGGACGACCAGCAGCAGAACAGAGAGGACCCAGCTCGTTTTCGACATGGTCGGTGTCTTCCTCTTTTTCACTCCGGGCCCGCCCGAATCGCCACCGAGGCTCGAAGCGGACGGTGAACACCCTACCCCTCCGGCCAGCGTCAGCCAACCCACACCCAGCAGTGAACCAGCGCTCGGCCTCGACTCGAGCGGGAGCCCCGCGACTCCGCACCCGGACGATCTCGCCGCCTTCGCCGAGATCAAGACGGAGATCGACGCCAACTGCACGATTCTCGTCGCGTGGAAGCACTGGGCGGTGGCCCTGCACGGGGCGCCGACCCTCGCGCCCGTCGCCGTCGCGACCGACGAATCGCAGTTCGGCGGCGATTACTTCGTCTTCGGCACGTCCGGTCCGGATCCGTGGGGAAACGATGAGGAATGGGAGACGAACCTGGACCGGCGGCGTGGCCGCGGTGGCGGTCGTGCTCGCCGCGGGGGCGGTCGCGGCACTCGCGAGGCGTCGGGGGGTATCATAGGGGCAGGCACTCCGGGAACCGGGGCTGACCT
>JAFDEI010000228.1 GCA_019310425.1 Deltaproteobacteria bacterium
GGAGTTTGCCGAGCTTCAGCGCGATCACGAGCGAGACCGCTTTCACGACGAATGCGGTGTCTTCGGCGTACACGGCCACCCCGAAGCTGCAAACATCACCTACCTCGGGCTCTATGCGCTCCAGCATCGTGGCCAGGAGAGCGCGGGGATCGTTTCGGTCGAGGGCGGTGAGCACCGGGTGCACCGCGCGATGGGCCTGGTCGCCGATAACTTCAACGAGAAGACGCTCGCGCGGCTGCCCGGCCGCCACGCGATCGGTCACGTCCGGTATTCGACGGCCGGCGGCAGCCAGATCCGCAATGCCCAGCCGTTTTGTGCGACCACCGACGAAGGACCGGTGTCGATCGCGCACAACGGCAACCTCGTGAACGCGACCGCGATCCGCCGCGAGCTCGAGGGCCGCGGTGCGATCTTCAGCACCACAGCCGACAGTGAAGTGATCGTGCAGCTGCTCGCACGCTCGCGCGAGGGCAGCCTGGACAGACATCCGATGCGCTGATCGCGGCGCGGGATCGCAACGGCTTCCGTCCGCTCTCGCTCGGTCGGCTCGACGGCGCCTGGGTCGTCGCGAGTGAAACCTGCGCGCTCGACCTGATCGGTGCGACCTACGAGCGCGATATCGAGCCCGGTGAGGTCGTGGTGATCCGACGCGGGCGGATCCGGGCGTTGCGGCCGTTCAAGTCCGGCGCTGCCGAAACCTTCTGCATCTTCGAGTACATCTACTTCGCGCGCCCCGATTCCAACCTCAACGGGAACAACGTCTACGAGTACCGCAAGGAGCTCGGGCGAGTGCTCGCCCGCGAGCATCCGGTTTCGGCCGACCTCGTGGTGCCCGTACTCGACTCCGGCAATACCGCGGCGCTCGGCTTCGCCGAGGAATCCGGCATCCCCTATGAACAGGCGATGATCCGCAACCATTACGTGCGGCGGACCTTCATCGAGCCCGCACAGTCGATTCGCCACTTCGGCGTGAAGGTCAAGCACAACGCGGTCAGCAGCATCCTGAGGGGCAAGCGCGTGGTTCTGGTCGACGATTCGATCGTGCGTGGGACCACGCTGATCAAGCTCGTGACGATGCTTCGGACCGCGGGCGCGCGCGAGGTCCACCTGCGGATCTCGTCACCGCCGACGGTCGGTCCTTGCCGCTACGGCATCGACACTCCGACCGAAGACGAGCTGATCGCGAACCAGAAGACACCCGCCGAAATCTGCCAGGCCCTCGGCGCCGACAGCCTCGGTTACCTCTCGCTCGAGGGGCTTCGTACCAGCGCCGAGCCGCTCAAGGTCGGCATCTGCGATGCGTGCTTCTCGCACGAGTACCCCGTTCCCGTCGAGAGCACCAAGGCGCCGCCTCAGCTGTCGCTCTTTCTCGACGTTTCGGAAGAGCACGACTGAGATGAACTCGCCCGTGCACGGCATGCTCGATTTCGAGGAGCTGGAGCGCGGGATCAACGACGGCCGGATCGAGACGGTCGTGACGGCGCTGCCAGACCTCTACGGTCGGCTGGTCGGCAAGCGCATCGTCGGGCGGTTCTTTCTCGAAGAAGTGGCGCGGCACGGAATGCACGTCTGCGACTACCTGCTCGCCTGCGACATGGAGATGGACCCGACCCCGGGCTACGCGTTCACGAGCTGGGAGAAGGGTTACGGAGACCTGCGTGCGCTGCCTGACTTCTCGACACTTCGGGTCGGCGCGTGGCTCGACAAGACCGCGATCGTGCTCTGTGATGCGGTCGCGGAGGACGGCGACGACTGGATCGAGGTCGCGCCGCGGACGGTGCTGCGGCGCCAGATCGGACGCCTGGCCGAGCACGGCCTGCTGCCGATGATGGCCAGCGAACTCGAGTTCTTCCTCTTCGACGAGGACTACGCGGCCGTGCATTCGAAAGACTACCGCGAGCTTGCGAAGAGCCAGCACTACATCGAGGACTACCACGTGCTGTCCAGTACCAGGGTCGAGCCGGTGGTCGGCGAGATTCGTCGGCAGGTCGACGCGTCGGGTATCCCGGTCGAGTTCAGCAAAGGGGAGTGGGGGCCGGGCCAACACGAGATCAACCTTCGTTATTCGAATGCACTCGAGATGGCGGACCGGCACGTGATCTACAAGCTCGCCGCCAAGGAGATCGCCGCGGCAGCGGGTTGCTCGGTGACTTTCATGGCGAAGTGGGACGCCGAGCTTGCGGGCAGCAGCATGCACGTCCACATGAGCCTGGCCGGCACCGACGGTGCGCCGCGTTTTCCCGGCGACGAGCCGTTGCCCGGCAGTGGGCTGCGTTCGTCGGCGACGTTTCGCGCGTTTCTCGGCGGGTTGCTCGCGCACGCACGTGAGCTGACCTGGTTCTTCGCGCCCAACGTGAACTCCTACAAGCGATTCCGGCCGGGTACCTTTGCGCCGACCGGCATCGCGTGGAGCCACGACAACCGCACTGCGGGATTCCGAGTCGTTGGCTCGGGGCCGTCGCTACGCATCGAGTGCCGAATTCCGGGTGCGGACGCGAACCCGTATTTCGCGTACGCGGCGCTGCTCGCCGCGGGGCTCGACGGGATCGAGCGCGACCTCGACCCCGGGCCCGCGTTCGTGGGCGACGTCTACACCGCCGAGGGCCTGCCCCGGGTTCCCGGCTCGCTCGTCGAGGCGATCGCGGAACTCGAACGCAGCGAGTTCGCACGCGAGGCCTTCGGTGCGGAAGTCGTCGACCACGTGCTGCATTTTGCACGCAGCGAGCAGGCCGCGGTCGACGCAGTGGTGAGCGACGTAGAGCGGCGCCGCTACTTCGAACGCATCTGAGGCGAAACCCGTCTGACAGCGAGCTGGCTCGCCAGAATGATGTTGAGCCATGACGCGGGATCGCCGATGGCGTGAGTGGGTAGCGGCCTACCTGCAAGCACGTCGGGAGCGAATCGTGCCGCGAATTCAGCGTCTCTGTTTTGCCACAGCAGAAATATTCCGCCGAGAGCATACGGAAGACCTCGCCAGCGGCGGGGTGTTCGTGGAGACTACGGAGACGTTCCTGCTGCGCGAGGCGGTCGTCATCGAGCTGGTTCTGCAATTCTGCAATCAGAAGGTGGCGCTCGAGGGAGAGGTGGTGCACGTCGTGCCGCCCGAGATGGCGGGTGCGGGCGGCAGGCCCGGTATCGCGGTGCAATTCCGGGGCGCGCCATCCGAGGTCAGCCGCAAACTCGAGCCGTTGATCGCAGCGTGTGGAAAAATGCCCCAACCACAACCAAAGGATTCCGGGCGTCGCATGGCGCCGCGTGTGGCCGCTCGGGTTCCGGTACGAGTCGATGGCAAGGAGGTCGGCTCCGAAGGCACCACGCGTAATCTCAGTCAGACCGGCGTGCTGGTTGCAGTCGCCGGTGATGGCTTGGAGCGGGGCCAGCGGGTTCACGTCACCATGGAGCACCCGACCACCGGCGAGGCGATGGAGGTCCAGGGGACCGTGGTGCGCCAGATCGAGACCGCCGGCGATGTCGCGGCACTCGGCATCGAATTCGACTCACCCGATGCGAACCGACCGGATGTCGCGCGCTTCGTCGAACAGGTGCAGAGCATCGAGCACACGCGGCGCCTCGGCGGGATCACCGGGCCCATCGAAGAGCTGGGGCCGCTGAGCCTGCTCCAGATGTTCGGCGGCACCGCGACCGAAGGCACCCTGGTGCTCACCAACGGTGACGACGAGGGTGTGATCGGCTTCGAGGCCCAACTGCTGCGTAACGTCCAGCTCGGCTCGGCCACCGGGATGAAGGCACTGGTGCGGCTGCTCTCCTGGCAGAACGGCAGCTTCGAGTTCTTCTCCCGACTCGAGCATAACGACACCACCGAAGCACCACTGCCGCTCGAGGCGGCGTTGTTCGATGCGGTGCGTCAGATCGACGAGGCCAAACGCATCGACCGCAGCCGATTGCCCGACGACGCCACGGTCGTCGCCGCCGCCGACGCCGCCGAGCCGCAGCTCGGGCAGGATTCCCTCAGCAAGATCGAGGCTGCCGTGATCGATCTCGCGCGGGCGGGATTCACCATCCTGCGCATCATCGACGTGATCCCGGAACCGGATCTGGAGATCCTGCGCGCACTCGAGTCGCTCGCTGATCGCGGTGTCATCCGCTTCGAGAATTAGCTGGTACCGTAGCTCCGGACGCTCGAATCCGGAGGCGGCACCTTGGCGGACTCCCACGAAGCGAGACTTGCGGGACGCACGGCGTTGATTACCGGCGGCGCGAGCGGCATTGGTCGCCAGGCCGTGGAGTTGTTCGCCGGCGAGGGTGCAGCGGTCGTGGTCGCGGACCTCGACGAGGCCGGCGGCGCGGAGACGGTGGCCGCGGTCCGGGCTGCAGGCGGCCGCGCTGCGTTCATCGCGACGGACGTCTCGCGCGCGGCCGACGTCGAGGCTGCGGTGGCGTTCGCGGAGCACAGCTTCGACGGCCTGCACGTGCTGTTCAACAACGCGGGAATCTTCCCCGCCGATGACGCCTCGCCGGTCGAGACACCCGAGTCGACCTGGGACCGTGTGATGGAGGTGAACCTGAAGAGCGTCTTTCTCGGTTGCAAGTACGGCATTCCCGCGCTCGAACGGGCGGGTGGCGGATCGATCATCAACACCGCGTCGTTCGTCGCGGTGATGGGAGCGGCGACTTCACAAATTGCCTACACGGCGAGCAAGGGCGGCGTACTCGCGATGACGCGCGAAATCGCGGTCGAGTATGCGCGGCGTGGTATCCGCGCAAACGCGCTGTGTCCGGGTCCCGTCAATACCCCGCTGCTCGAAGAGCTGCTCGCCGATCCCGCGGCGCGCGCACGGCGAATGGTCCACGTGCCGATGGGGCGACTCGCCGAGGCCCACGAGATCGCGCGCGCCGCGCTGTTCCTCGCGTCCGACGACTCCGCCTACGTGAACGGAACGACCTTCATGGTCGATGGCGCGATCAGCGCTGCCTATGTGACACCGGAATAGCCGGCGGCGGCGGGCTCTTCCAACAGCTGCAAGGACCCCAATCGCGAAGCGGTTCGGGAAACGGAAGTCCTGGCCGCGGGCGGCCAACGCGCAGCTAGGAGTCACCCGGCACGAGTCCGGCGTCGCGGATCGAGCGCTCGACGAGACGTCCGCCGCGGTAGGTCGAGCGCATGTCCACCACGCCGTCGCCGTCGAGGTCCAGGTCGCGCGTCTCGACGTAGCCCTTGGCATCAAAGCGATCGAAGCGGTCGTGTATGCCGTCCCCATCCGTATCGGTCGATTCGGATGCAAGCACGCCGCCCTCGTAGCGGAGTATGCGGTCGTCACGGCCATCGAGAACGGTGTCGATCGCGACGCGCACGACCTGTGCGCCATCCGGCGAGAAGCTGAAGTGCACGTCGGGTGATTTCGCTGCGCACGCCGTCGTGGTAGGCGATCCAACGGTCCGATCGGCCGTCGTCGTCGACATCCTCTTCGCGCAGGACAGCCGCACCGCCGCCGGTCGGCAGGTAGTAGCGCGCGATCTCGTGACCGTCCGGCGTGTAGACGACCCGCGCCTCGATTTCTCCACCTGACCGTTGCCGGGCTGTGCGCGGGCCGAACGCGTCCGGGTCGTGGATCTCGCCGAGCCGCAGTGCGGCGAGCGCCGCATGACTCGAAAGCCGCTCCGCTTCTCCGAGTGCGGCCTGGGCCGCGAGCAGATCTTCACGTTCGCGGCGCGCTTCGTCGAGCCGCGCCTCGGTCGCCGCACGCTGGGCGGCCGAGTAGCGCGGGTCGAGCACGCCGAGGTCCTCTTCTCGAAATCTCACCGGGTCGTGTCGAAGTTCGAGCTCGCGCGCCATTGCGAGCGTCGCCTCGATTTCGCCCAGGTAGGTTCGGACGATCGCGTCCTCGGGGTCGATCTCCGCAGCGGCACGGAAGGTTTCGTCCGCGTCGGCGAGGCGTCCGGCCGCGATCTGCTCGCGGCCGCGTACGAGCGCGATCTGGATGCGTTCGCCGATGGCGGGAAACAGGCTGCGGATCGCTGCGTTCGACCAGAGGCGCGTGCCCGCTGCGGGTGTGCGATCCGGATTCGCGCGCTCGGAGAGCGCGTGCCGCACGACAGGGTGGCGGAAGCTGCGTTCGAGCCCGCGCGCGAGCGCCTCGGCACGACAATCGCCGGGGTCTCGCGGATTGAGGATGACATCCCGGCGAGAGTCCGGTCCGGTGCCGGTTTCGCCGCGCGTCTCGCCTGCGACACGCAACCACGCCACCGCGAATGGGCCATCTTTGATGGTGTCGTTGCAATAGGCGCGCTCGACGCGGTACGACAGCGCACTCGCGGCCTTTCGCGCCGCGAGCAACGCGCGGGCTTCCGCCACCGTCTGCGGATCCGCGTGCACGATGGCGGCGCCCGGTAGCCGCAGCCGCAGCCGTCGCTCGAGAGTTTGCGCGGCGATCCCGCTCGGCCAGCCTTCCGCGACGCGCTCGGGCGGTTCGTTCGGCACGTTGGGTGGCACGAGGACGACGAGCAGCCCCGCCGCGGATTCGATCAGGGGTGCACTCGGCACGGGCGGGGGCGGGGGGGCGAGTTTCTCGGCGCGCCCGCGGTGGATGCCGGCCTGCTGGTCGCGGCCCTGTTCGGCCAATACACGCGCGAGCAGACCGTGAAGCTGAGCGTCTTCTGGCGATGCACCGAGGCCACGCAGCAACGCTCGTTCAGCGGCTTCGAGGCGTTCCTGCTTCACGAACGCGCGCGCATCGTGGAGCCGCTGCTGCGCGAAGCGCGCGCGCTGCACGTCGGTCGGCGGCTCGTAGCGCGGCGGGCGTTGGGCTTCCGCGGATGCTGCGAGCAGCGCGACGCCGAACAGCGCGAGCAGGCATCCGGAAACGGTGGGGCGCATCGTGAAGCGGCCTCCTGTGCGGATACTGTGCCGGGTCTCAGCGGGCGCGGCTCAGGCGCGGAGAATGGTGTCGGATCGGAAGTGCGCGTCGTCTCGACGCGGGTAGTCGACGTTGTAGTGCAGGCCGCGACTCTCCTGTCGCTTCATCGCCGATTCGATCACGAGCTGCGCCACGGTGGCGAGGTTGCGCAGCTCGACGAGGTCCGGCGTCAGCCTGAAATCCCAGTAATAGTTTCGGATTTCCTGGCGCATCAGCTCGATCCGGCGCTGCGCGCGTACCAGGCGGCGGTTGCTGCGCACGATGCCGACGTAATTCCACATGAAGCGCCGGATCTCATCCCAGTTCTGCGTGATCACCACGGCGTCATCGCTATCGGTTGCGCTCCCGGTCTCCCAGAGCGGCAACTTGGCTTCCACGGGGGGGACATCGCGCAGCCGAGCAATCGTTTCCCGCGCGGCGGCGTCCGCAAACACCAGTGCCTCGAGGAGTGAGTTCGAGGCGAGCCGGTTGGCGCCGTGCAGTCCCGTACACGCGACCTCGCCGGCTGCGAAGAGGTTGGGAATGTCGGTCTCGCCGTGCAGGTCGGTAAGCACTCCGCCGCAGTAGTAGTGGGCCGCGGGCACCACCGGGATCGCCTCCCGAGTGAGGTCGATTCCGAAGCGGCGGCAGGTGTCGTCGATGTTCGGGAATCGATCGCGCAGGAAATCCGGTTCGCGGTGGGTGATGTCGAGGAAGACCGAGTCGTCGCCCGAGCGCTTGAGCTCGGTGTCGATCGCGCGGGCGACGATGTCGCGGGGCGCGAGATCCTTCATGGCGTGGTAGCGCTCCATGAACGGATCACCAGCATTCGTGCGCAGGATCCCGCCCTCGCCGCGCATGGCTTCGCTGATGAGTTCACTCTTTGCCTGCGGGTGGTAGAGGCAGGTCGGGTGGAATTGCACGAACTCCATGTTGGCCAGGCTCGCACCCGCGCGGTACGCCATCGCCATGCCGTCGCCCGACGCGATGTCGGGGTTGGTGGTGTAGAGGTAGACCTTGCCCGCACCGCCGGTTGCGAGCAGCATGACGCGCGTCTCGAAGAGCTGAATTTCCTCCACCTCGACATCGAGCACGTAGGCCCCGAGGATGCGGTCGCCACCGGGCAGGCCCGCCTTGCGTGCGGTCAGCAGGTCGACCGCACAATGGTTCTCGAACAGCTGCATGTTCGGATGCGCGCGGGCGCGTTCGAGTAGCGCACGTTCGATTTCGCGACCAGTGGCGTCGCGGTGATGCAGGATCCTGCGCCTGGTGTGGCCACCCTCTCGGCCGAGGTCGAAGGGCGCGCCCGACTTGCCGGTGCGGTCGAGATCGAACTCGGTGCCGAATTCGCGTAGCGCCTCGATCATCGTGGGGCCGCGCTCCACCACGTGCTGGACCACGGCTTCGTTGCACAGGCCGTCGCCTGCGACGAGCGTGTCGCGGATGTGGCTATCGAAGGAGTCCTCGCTCGACAGCACCGCGGCGATGCCGCCCTGGGCACGGTTGGTTGCGGAATCTGCTGCCTGTTTCTTGGTCACGATGGCGACGCGGCAGTGGTCGGCGACACGCAGGCTGTAGTAGAGGCCCGCGATTCCGCTGCCGATTACCAGGACGTCGAATTCGAGCTGCTCGGCCAACGAACGCTCCCTGCGGAAAGTTCCACCCCGATAACCCATCGGGGCCCTGGTGTCCCAAAGGAGTCTATCCGGGCTCCTCGGGACGTGGCAACGCCCCCACCCCGGTGTGCCCTGGGCGGGGATGAGAGCGGGAGATGTGGATGCGAGAGGTTCGACTGCGGCGGGTCGAGGTCGATTTCGGGGCGTGTGCCCTGGCCGTCCTGGTCTGCCTGTTGCTCCTGGCCGACGCAGCTGTCGCGGGGAACATCTTCACGTACATCGATGAGGAAGGTGTCACCCACTTCAGCAACATCCCGAACGACGCGCGCTACATGCCTGTGATATTGCGGACGCCGTATCCGAAGGCTCCGAGCCGCGTGCCCAGCTACCGCGGCTACGACGGCCTGATCCTGCTGAATGCGCGTGCGAACGACGTACCGCCTGCGCTCGTGAAGGCCGTGATCGCCGCGGAATCGATGTTCGATTCCGAGGCCGTATCGCACGCGGGCGCCCAGGGGCTGATGCAGTTGATGCCCGAAACCGCGCGCGCGCTGGGTGTGAACGACCCGTTTCGCCCCGACGAGAACGTCCGGGGCGGTACAGAGTACCTGCGGGCGATGCTCGACCGTTATGGGGATTTCAGCCGGGCGCTGGCGGCCTATAATGCCGGCCCGACGGCCGTGGACCGCCATCACGGAGTGCCTCCGTACCGCGAGACGCGGGATTACGTGCGACGGGTTCTGACCTATTATCGCCACTATGACAGTGACTTCGGCCGCTGAAGCTCCGGCGGAGAGTGCCGCGGGCGCAGACGAAATCGCATCCATCAATCAGGAACGCTTCTGGAACCTCCCCAACACCATCACGGTGGTGCGGACGGCGGCGGTCCCGGTCCTGCTGCTGCTGCCCTTCTACTCGGGGCCGCGCGGCAGCTATCTGATCGGCTGGTGCTTCACGATCGCGGCGATCAGCGACCTCGTCGACGGCTGGCTCGCCCGTCGGGGCCAGATGGTCACCCACATCGGCAAGCTGCTCGACCCGCTGGCCGACAAACTGATCGTTGCGACCGCGCTGATCGTGATGGTCTCGATGGATGCGGGTGCGGACGGGATCGAGCGCATCCCCGGTTGGGCGACCTGGATGGTGGTGGTGATCGTCGGCCGCGAACTCGCGGTGACGGGACTGCGCGGGATCGCGTCTGCGGGCGGCCGGATCATGGCGGCTGCCCCGGCCGGGAAGATCAAGGCCTTCGTGCAGAACGTCGCGATCGCGGGGCTGTTGTTCCACTACCCGACCTTTGGCCTGCCCGCGCACGACATCGGGCTGGCACTGCTCTCACTCGCGACCGTTCTGACGCTGTTCTCGGGTTATCTGTATTTCGCCGACTACTTTCGCGGACGCAATTCGATCGAATCTCCAGGAGGCAGCCGACCATGAATCGACTCGAAGAACTGGGCCGGCGCATCGAAGCCCGCGAAGCACGTATCGGGATCATCGGCCTCGGCTACGTCGGGCTGCCGCTGGCGATCGAGTTCGCACGCGCGGGCTTCGACGTCACGGGCTTCGATCTCGACGCGAGCAAGGTCGCGGCGATCGAGGCCGGCTCCTCGTACATCGAGGATGTGCCCGCCGAGCATGTCGCCCTGGCCCGCGCGAACGGCAAGCTCACCGCGACCATGGATTTCTCCGCGCTCGCACCCTGCGACGTCATCAACGTCTGTGTGCCGACACCGCTCACGAAGACCAAGGACCCCGACGTTTCGCATATCGCGTTGGCGCTCGAAGAGATCCGCAAGCGGATCCATGCCGGGCAGCTCGTGATCCTCGGCAGTACCACCTATCCCGGAACCACTCAGGAGTTGTTCGTGCCGATGCTCGAGTCCAGCGGGCTATCGGTCGGAGTCGACTTCGCGGTCGCGTTTGCGCCCGAGCGCATCGACCCCGCGAACCAGCAGTTTGCGGTGCGAGACGTCCCGAAGGTCGTCGGCGGCGCTACGCCGCTGTGCACCGAGCTGGTTGCGAAGGTCTACCAGCACATCTTCGACGAAATCGTTCCGGTCAGCTCGACCCAGAGCGCCGAGATGGTGAAGCTGCTCGAGAATACCTTCCGCGCGATCAACATCGGGCTCGCGAACGAAATCGCGCTGATGTGCGACCGCCTCGGGCTCGACGTCTGGGAGGTCATCGACGCCGCGGCGACCAAGCCCTACGGCTTCATGAAATTCCTGCCGGGGCCGGGCCTGGGGGGGCATTGCATCCCCGTCGACCCGACGTATCTGTCGTGGAAGATGAAGTCGCTGAACTTCCCCGCGCGTTTCATCGATCTCGCGACCGAAATCAACACCGGCATGCCCGTGTATGTCGCCAACAAGGTGGGCGACCTGCTCAACGAAGACCGCATCGCGGTGAACGGCGCGCGTGTGCTGATCCTCGGCGTGGCGTACAAGAGCAACGTCTCGGACATGCGCGAATCACCCGCGCTCGATGTGATGCGGCAGCTGTCCGAAAAGGGCGCCGCGATCGACTACAGCGATCCCCACGTACCCGAGATCCAGTTCGACGGCCGCCAACTCAAGCACGTCGACCTCACCGACGAGGTCCTCGCCGGTGCAGACGTCGTCGTCATCATCACCGAGCACGACAACGTCGACTACGATCACGTGGTCGCGACCGCGGGCCGCATCTACGACACCCGCAACGCCACCCGCAACGTCACGGCGAACCGCGAGAAAGTCCGCAAGCTCTAGCCAGGGCTCTGCCTTGTACCTCTGACTTCGCCGATCCCCAGACTTCCCAGAGAAGGCATCTCTTGCGTGATCGGTGCTCGGCGCGCCCGCGGCCGGAGTCGGGGAGGGATCTCTGCTCGAACTCAGTCGCTTCGACCCCTCCCCGACTCCGGCCGCGGGGTGTTGAGTGCGCTGAAACGCGTTCGCAGCGCCCGAGCTCGCTGCTCGCATGGACTTACGATCGCGGTCTGTCGTTGGCACAGGGGAGCCGCAGTCGGGCGGGTCTTGCAGACACCCAGGAATGCTCGTGCCGACACGGCGGCTGAGCGAATCGGATAGCCGGCGAAGTCAGAGGTACAAGGCAGAGCCAGGGCAACCCGGCGGCGGTCGGGCAGGGGGCTGGGCTCGCTTCGGCGTGTTCCGTAGACCCCGGCGAAGCGCCCCAGCAGGCCCGAAAAGGCCTTTTTCGGCGGGGACTTGACGGGAGCCACGAGGCCCGATTAACTCATTGCTCGCTTCTCGGCACGAGTAGCTCAGTTGGTAGAGCGCCACGTTGCCAACGTGGGGGTCGCCAGTTCGAACCTGGTCTCGTGCTCCAGAAAAACGGAACGCCCTCGGCTGTTTAGGTCGGGGGCGTTTTCGTTGGTGGGCTCTTCCTCCGCAACCGGCGACTATTCGAGCCGAACGGGAACAACCCGCCCGTCGGATTCGAAGCGCTGTACCATGAACGTCATGAGAATCCGCCATTGGAGTCGTACTCACTCAACGGGATCCCTGGGGTGCCCCGGGCGGTTCAGGACGCCCAGGGCGGCCTGCGCATCACCGCGAGCCCAACCGTGACCATCAGCAGCGCGAGAATAATCATGCCCCTTTCCGACAGCGCCGGAATCGCAGGGGAGTGATCCCCCGGATCTAGCGGATCAGTTCCCGCATCGACCTCCGCTCCATCCCACCACCCGTCATTGTCAGTATCGCGATCACCGGGATCCGTCGCGAACGGCTGGGCGGGGTCCTCAACTATTACTGCAGGAGGGCCGCTTAGGCGATCGGCCGAGTTTTGGCACACTACGAGATACCGACCTGAGACAGTAAAACTTCCTGGTCAGCAGTTGCGGGACTCGAACCCGTTCGTTTCGAAACTGAAATGCAATTCAATCAAGAAGTTACCGACCGAGCAGGGGCCAAGAATCCGCCCCACGCACGTCCCACGCGGCATCATGCCCCCGTGAGAGATCGCTACGCGCCAACTCGCGCCTGTCTATCGAGAATCGCGCACCTGCCTGGATCGTGCAGCTACGTCAGGGCACTGATTCAGATCTATCCAGCCGCGTTGTGGTGCGCGGTCGATGCAACTCCGCGAATCCCGCCCCACGCGATCGCCACCGCAAGCAGCAGCAGCATCGAAAGCGACATCGAGGGAACCGCCGGGGCGTCGGTCGTGTACGTCAGGATGTAGTCACCGGAGCCCCTCGGCGCGGCGCCTCCGTCCTTGACCAATACGGTGTAGGTCCCGGGCCCAGCGACCAGATGGTCGAACGAGGCAGTCCCCGTACTCGTGGCCGAGTCGACGAGCGCGCCTGCCGGATCGTAAAGCTCCAGCTGGCCGCTTCCTGTCCCACTGGTCTTCTGCAACTCCAGAGAAATGGTCTCTCCCGTCGTGGCAACGAGGGTGAACGTGTCGAGGTCTCCGAGGTCGATCGTTCCCGGCTGGGCAACCCCGGGAGTGAGCAATCCGTGCTCGTTGGCTCCGGGGATAAGGGCGAAGTACAGATTGTAGTCACCAAAACCCCTCGGTGCCGAGGCTCCGTCTCTGACCAGCACGGTAAAGGTTCCCGATTCCACGGCATCGTGTGCGACCTTGGCGGCGACGGCATCGGTGCCGGTATCGATGAGTGCACCCGACGGAGCGTAGAGCGACAGTTGCGGCGCCAGTGTCGCGCTGCCGTTTTCCCCGACCCGCAGCTCGATGTGGTCGCCGGCACTGGCCGTAAACGTGTAGGTGTCGAGGTCGCCCAGATCGATGGTCCCCGGGTGGACGCCGCCGTTGGTCAGTGATCCGTGCTCGTTGGCTCCGGGGATAAGGGCGAAGTACAGGGTATAGGAGCCCCCCACTGAAACGCCATCGTCGACCAGCACGGTGAAGGTCCCGGTCTCCGTGACGTCGTGTGCGATCTTGGCGACGCCACTGTCGCTGCTCGTAGCGATGGATACATCCGAAGGCGAGCGGAGCTCGATGTGATCTCCAGCCGTTGCAGTGAACTCGTAGCTGTCCTGGCCCGTGGTCACGATCACGCCTGACACGCTCCCGCCATTCGGGAGGGGGGTCGCGGCACCAGCGGCCTGCGCGCTGGTGATGAGCATCGCTGCAAGGAGGAGTACGAGACTCGGGACACGGCGGCGCGAGAAGCGGGACCGGATCGGCATGTGGCGTCCTCCTGCGGTGTTGGCGGCAAAAGTTCGCCAGCTGACGCTAAGCACTCTCACACGAAACGCGACATCGTGTCAACTCCGAACTCAGATTCACCCACCTCAGTCGGCCACGGGATTTACGATTCTTCTCATGCTGCTGATTGCCAGCGTGAGATGCATCTGTCGCAGCAAGCGTCGCAGTGCGCTGGCAGCAGCGTTCCCCACCGACTGGTTGGTGATCATGGTGGATGGCCGGGTCCGGCTGGATGAACTTCTCGGGGACTTTCTTCCGCTTGCGGACGAGACCGATCCCAAAGCCGTCGTCCGGTTCTCGCGTCGTTGGGGTGCGCTCCACTACATCGGAGCGGGGGACGACTCGCGTGGGCGCGATCCAATCGCCGAGTACACGACAACAGCCGCGCTTTTTCGCTCGTTTCTTCTCGCCGAATCCGCGCTGCGCGAGCGGAAAACAGCGGATGCGGAGGACTTCGGCCGCGTCCGTCGGCTCGCAGGCATTTGGCTTGGCGGGGTTGATGCGTTTTGGGGTTCCGGTCAGAATCAGAATTGCTTCACCTACCGTCGCATTTCGAGCCGGTCACGGAGTGGGATCTTCGCTCGGGACACCAGTCAGATGAAGGAGTTGAGCCTTGAGCGATTCTGCACTCACTT
>JAFDEI010000051.1 GCA_019310425.1 Deltaproteobacteria bacterium
CACGATCTTCTCGGGCGTCTTCTCGGCGACCTCCTCGATCTCCATGCCGCCTTCGGTCGAAGCGATCACCGCGAGCTTCTCTTCCGCGCGATCGACGACGACCGCGAGATAGAGCTCGTCGGCGATTTCGGAACCTGCCTCGACGTAGACCTTGCGCACCAGCTTGCCCTCAGGCGGCGTCTGGGGGGTGTGGAGCGTCATTCCGAGGATCTCGCTCGCGACCTCCTTCGCCTCCGCGGGTGACTTCGCGAGCTTCACACCGCCCGCTTTGCCGCGGCCGCCCGCATGCACCTGCGCCTTCACGACGACGACACTGGTCCCGAGCGCCCGCGCCGCAGCTTCGGCCTCGGCCGGAGTGGTCGCTACGCGACCCTCCGGAACCGCGATGCCGAACTCGCGCAGCACTTCCTTCGCCTGATATTCGTGAACGTTCATAGTTCGATCTGCTCCACCAGCGTCTTCACGTGCTCGACCGATGCGTCGAATTGCTTGCGCTCGTCGGAGTCCATTTCGACTTCGATCACGCGCTCGATACCGCCCGCTCCGATCACGCAGGGCACGCCGACATAGAGACCGTCGACGCCGTACTCACCCTCGAGCAACGCCGCACACGCGAGCACGCGCTTCTTGTCCTTGAGGATCGCCTCGGCCATCTGTACCGCTGACAGCGCAGGCGACACGAACGCCGAGCCGGTTTTGAGCAGCCCCACGACCTCGCCGCCGGCACCCTTCGTGCGCTCGACGATCGCATCGATCTTGTCCTGGCCCATGAGCTGGCTCACCGGTACACCCGCCACCGTGCAATAACGCGTGAGCGGCACCATGGTGTCACCATGACCGCCGAGAACCAGCGCGCTCACGTCTTCGACCGAGACACCGAGCTCCCAGGCCACGAACGCGCGGAAACGCGCCGAGTCGAGCACGCCCGCCATGCCGATCACGCGGTTCTTCGGGAAGCCGGAGACCTCCTTGAAGGTGTAGACCATCGCGTCGAGCGGGTTCGAGATGACGATCACGTAGGCATCGGGTGCGTTGTCACGCACGCCCGCTGCTACCTGTTTCATGATCTTGAGGTTCGTAGCGAGCAAGTCGTCTCGCGACATGCCGGGCTTGCGCGCGAGTCCGGCCGTGATGATCACGATATCCGCAGCCGCGATGCCCGCGTATTCGTTGGTACCGGTAATGTTCGCATCGGCGCCGAGCACCGGCGCACCTTCGGCCATGTCGAGGGCCTTGCCCTGCGGCAGTCCGTCGACGACATCGAAGATCACGACGTCTCCGAGTTCGCGATAAGCGAGCTGCGCGGCGATCACACCGCCGATATTTCCGCCACCGATGAGGGCGATCTTCTTGCGTGCCATTGGGGAGATCCTTTCCGTGTGTTAGGGAACGCGCCGAGCGCGTTCGGCCGCCGTTCGATCGGGGCGCGACTCGCTCGCGATCCGGGCGGTGACCAGGGGTTGTGGACCTTCGCGACCGACGAATCGCCGGCATTGCGAAAGTCCGCCGCGAGGGGGGCTGCGGCGCCCGCGACCGTGCCGGTCGCAGGGATGGATTCTACAGCGTGATTCGCCGACGGACCCCCGTCAGCGCGGAATTCCCGTGAATCACGGCTCCGTCTCCGCAGGCGGCAGCGTGATTCCGAGCTCGCTGAGCTGCTCGGGCCCGACAGGGGTTGGGGCATCCAGCAACAGATCCTGTCCCCGCTGGGTCTTCGGGAACGCGATCACGTCGCGCAAGCTGTCGAGACCGGCCAGCAACATCACCCAGCGGTCGTAGCCGAACGCAAATCCACCGTGGGGCGGCGCCCCGGAATCCAGCGCGTTCAGGAGAAAGCCGAATCGCGCTTCACTTTCCTCCTTCGAATAGCCCATGATCTCGAAAATCTTGCGCTGCACGTCCGAGCGATGGTTGCGCAAGCTGCCCGAACCGAGTTCGACGCCGTTCAGCACCACGTCGTAGTGGGTTCCGCGCACCCGCTCGGGCTCGCTGTCGAGCAGCGGGATGTCCTCTTCGACCGGCGCGACGAACGGCTGGTGGACGTAGGTGAGCCGACCCTCATCGTCGGGCTCGAACAGCGGGAAGTCGACCACGAACAGCACGTCCCAGGGCCGGTCTTCGACACGCCCGAGCTGTCGTCCGAGGTCCTCGCGCAGACGCGACAAGATGCCGTTCGCGCGCGGCGCGGTGTCGGCCTGGAAGAAGACCAGACTCCCCGGGCGCAGCTCGGTCGCGGCCGCGATCGCCGCCTTCTCCGATTCGGAGAAGAACTTCACGATCGGCGATTGCCAGGAGCCGTCGTCGTTGACGCGAATCCAGGCGAGCCCCTTCGCGCCGAGTTCCTTCTTCACGAACTTCTCGAGCCGGTCGATCGCCCCGCGACCGAGTTCGGCCGCATCGTGAATCGGCAGGCACTTCACGATTCCACCGGCATCGACGTTCGCGCGGAAGGCCCGAAACTCACTTTCGCGGAACGCGTCGGTCACGTCGACGAGTTCGAGCAAGACCCGCGTATCGGGCTTGTCGCTGCCATAGCGCGCCATCGCATCCGCATAGGAGAGCCGGCGAAACGGTGCCGTGAGCTCGACTCCGGCCGCATCCGCGCTGCCGCGAACCGTGATCTCTTCGAGGATTCCGAGGACCTCCTCGACATCGGTGAACGACATTTCGAGGTCGATCTGAGTGAATTCGAGCTGACGATCGGCGCGTTGGTCTTCATCGCGGAAGCAACGGGCGATCTGGAAGTAGCGGTCGAAGCCCGCGATCATCAGCAGCTGTTTCATCACCTGCGGCGATTGCGGCAGAGCATAGAACTCGCCGTGGTGAAGTCGGCTCGGCACCAGGAAGTCGCGCGCGCCTTCCGGTGTCGACTTGCCCAGGAACGGGGTTTCGATTTCGAGAAATTCGTTCCGGGTGAGCGTTCGACGAACCGACTGGTAGAGGTTGTGGCGTAGCGTGAGTGCGCGCTGCAACGGCCCGCGACGCAGATCGTGAATACGGTGCCGCAGCCGGGTCGCTTCGTCGGCCTCGATTTCGTCCTCGATCGGGAACGGCGGCGGCGTCGCGCGATTCAGAATTCTCAGCTCGAGCACGTCCACCTCGACCTCGCCGGTCGCCATCTTCGGATTGATGGTGTCCTCACTTCGTCGGCGGACCTCGCCGCGAACCAGGATGACGTATTCCGAACGCAGATCTCCGGCGCGTGCATGGGTCTCGGGCGAGAGTTCCGGCTTGAACACGACCTGGACGATTTCGCCGCGGTCACGCAGATCGACGAAGATCACTCCACCGTGGTCGCGACGCCGGTGCACCCAGCCCGTGAGCACGACCTCCCGACCGATCAATTCGGGGACGATCTCCCGCGCCGAATGTGTTCGACGCAGCCCCTGCATGGCATCGAGCTCCGTGTGCGCTCGCATCACGGCTCCCCCTCGCGTTTTCTGTGATGGGAAAACAGAATGAAATCAGGGGGTTGTGTAGCAAAGACCGTTCGAGATCGCCACGGGGTCGGCGCGATCCCGGACTCGCGCCGTGGCGGCGGCCCGAGGTCGTCCCTGAAGGGGGACTCGGACTATTCGTCGAGCGCGCCGGCCGAGCAGACGACGTTCCGGCCGCGCGCCTTCGCGAGATACATCGCCTTGTCGGCAGCGTCGAGCAGGGTGTCGCGCCGCTCGCTGTGGTCCGGATAGGTCGAGACACCGATGCTGATCTCGAGGTGGATCGCGTCGCCGCGGTCGCCCTCGAACCGGGTATCGGCCACGGTGGCACGGATGCGCTCCGCCACCGTGAGCCCCACTTCGTGATCGGTATCGGTCAACAGGATCGTGAATTCGTCGCCTCCGTAGCGGGCGAGGGTATCGATCTGACGGATGCAACCCGCCAGTACCTCGGAGAGCTGGCGCAGCACCTGCGAACCGACCAGGTGGCCGTAGTTGTCGTTCACGAGCTTGAAGCGGTCGAGATCGAGGAACAGGACCGAGAGCTTGCGCCCGTAGCGCTCGGCGCGCTGGATTTCGTGCTCGGTCGCCTGGAGGAGGTAGCGCGCATTGTAGGCCTCGGTGACATCGTCGATGAAGGCCCGTTCCTTGGCGTGGTTGTACCGCTCGGCGTTCGCGAGCGCGAGTTGTGCGTGGCCGGCGATCATGTTCGCGCGCTCGATTTCCACTGGGCCGAAGTTACGCTCCTCGCGGCAGATCCAGAGCAGACCGGCCTCGATCTCCCGCCCGCGCAACGGCACCACGAGAGTCGGCCCCAGCTCGATTCCGATCGAGCGCAACGCACCGTGCAGTTCGCTTTCCTCGATGACGGCCGTCTCTTGCACGGAGTCCGCGTCGACCGGTTTCGCGCTCATCAGCGTGTCGCGGATCCGGTTCGCATCCTCCTCCGCGAAACCACGGAACGACACGCCGTCAGAGAGCGGGATCGATCCACGGCGGAACAACGCAAGGCCGCGGCTGCGTTCGAGAGAATGCAGCATCAAGTCCAGCGCGACCGCGTAGAGCTCGCTCGCGTCGAGGCAGCGCATCAGCGTCCGGCACGACTCGAGCGTGGTCAGCGTGTCGCGCAGGCGCACGTTCTCGGCGACGAGCGCGCGCTGCGCGAGGATCCGGTCCACGACGAGCGCGAGTGTATCGGGTTGGATCGGCTTGATGAGATAGTCGGCCGCACCCATCCGCAACGCGCCGATCGCACTCTCGACAGTGGCGTTGCCGGTCAGTAGCGCAAACTCGGTGCCCGGATGTTCGCGGCGCACTCGCGCGAGCAGATCGATGCCCGTCATGCCCGGCATCTCGAGATCGGAGATCACCAGGTCGGCAGGCTCGCGAACGAGCGCCTCCAATGCGAGTTCTGCACTCTCACAGCACTCGACCGCGGCCCGGCCTGCGAGCGCGTCACGCGCGATCTCGCGGATCAACCGGCTGTCGTCCACGATGACGACGCGCGCCTGGGTGTCCATCTCCTCCACCATTCCGCCCCTGAATGTACCCTCTCGATTCGGTTGCTCGAGCTGAACGCTTGAGATTCGCGCAACTGTAGTGAAATTAACACGCAAGCGACCTTCCGCGCTTCGGGTTCGAGGGGTAGGTTCTGCAAATGCCGACGCTCCGAAAGGCGCTGGAACGATACCAGCAGGCCTGCGACGATTTTCAATGGAACCTGCCGGATCAGTTCAATTTTGGGCGCGACGTGGTCGACCACTGGGCGGACGGCTCCGAGCGCCCGGCACTCTTCTGCCACGACACCGCCGGAAACGAGCGCCGGCTGAGCTTCGACGATGTCGCGCGTGCAGCGAACCGGGTCGCGCATCTCCTTCGCGCGCTCGGAATCCGCCCCGGCGACCCGCTGATCCTGATGCTGACGCGGGTTCCCGAATGGCAGATCGTCAGCGTCGCCGCACTCGAGATCGGCGCGCTGTTGATCCCGAGTTCGACGCTGCTGCGTCCGAAGGACATCGCCTACCGTGCGAACCACAGCGGTGCGGTTGCAATCATCGCACAAGGCGACGCGCAAGCGGCAACGGATGCGATTCGTCACGAGCTGCCGGGCGTCTCGCATTTCCTGGAGCTGGTGCCGCTGGGCAGCGCCGCCGCAGACGGCTGGCTCGACCTGCGCGCCGCTGCCGCCGAGCAGCCCGACGACCCCGGTGCCGGGGTGCCAACCGCCGCGTCGGACCCCGCGCTGGTGTTCTACACCTCAGGAACGACCGGTCCGCCGAAAGCCGTGCTCCACACCCACGCCTACACCTTCGCGCAACGCGCAACCTCGACGCAATGGCATGGGGTACGCACCGGGGAACGGCTGTGGACCACCAGTGACACCGGCTGGGCCAAAGCTGCGTACGGTGTGATCTTCGGCCCTTGGAGCGTCGGCGCCGAGGTCGTGCTCGTCGAGGGTCGATTCGACCCGGCAACGCAGCTGCGGCTACTGAGCGAGATCGCACCGCAGGTCTTCTGCGCGCCCCCTACCGAATTTCGACTGCTCGTAAAGCAGAACCTCAGCGACTTCGCGGTCCCCGGGCTGCGCGAATGCGTCTCCGCGGGTGAGCCGCTCAATCCGGAGGTGATTCGCGCCTGGGAAGCGGCTACCGGCATAACGATTCGCGACGGCTACGGCCAGACCGAATCGATCCTGTTGGTCGGGAATTTCCCGGGAATGCCCGTTCGACCGGGTTCGATGGGCCTGCCGCTGCCGGGCATGCGGGTCGAGGTGATCGACGAGGGCGGCACGGCCTTGCAAGCCGGCGAGGTAGGCGAGATTGCCGTGCACGGCCGCAGCCCGGGCCTGTTCCGCGAATACTGGAAGGACGCCGAGGCCACCGCGAATTGCCGCGTCGGCGACTGGTACTTGACGGGCGACCGCGCCCGGCGTGACGAAGACGGCTACTTCTGGTTCGTCGGCCGCAACGACGACGTGATCATCTCCGCGGGCTACCGCATCGGCCCGTTCGAGGTAGAGAGCGCACTGATCGAACACCCGGACGTACTGGAGTCCGCCGCCGTCGCGGCACCGGATCCGGATCGCGGTGCAGTTGTGAAGGCGTTCGTCGTGCTGAGACCCGGCGTGTCCGGCGACGACCGACTTGCCAACGCGTTGCAGGACCACGTAAAGCGGATCACCGCGCCCTACAAATACCCGCGTATCATCGAGTTCGTCGACGCACTGCCAAAAACGGTCAGTGGCAAGATCCGACGCGTCGAATTGCGCGAACGCCCGCCAAATGCGACGTAGCGAGACGGCTAGGAGCGCGAGTTCCGCCGGCCTTCGGGCGGCAAGACCTGGGTCCAGTGCTTGCCACCATCGGTGCTGCGAAGCACGTTGCCCTCCTGCCCGACGATGAATCCGGATTGATTGGTCGTGTCGAAATCGATGTCACGCATGAAGGTGAAGATCGTCGGAAACTGGCTGTCCGTCGGCATCGTCCAGGTGGAACCACCGTCGGCCGAGTAACGGATCAGTCCCTTCTCGCCGATCGCGACCGCCATGTTCTCGTTGCTCGCGACCGAGTAGAAGGCCTGCTTCCAACCGGTGTCCTCGTAGGTCCAGGTGCGGCCCCCGTCGCGGCTGCGAAGCACCACTCCGCCCAGCCCGGAAATCAGGCCGTTGTCGTCGTCCGAGAAGTTGACGGTGAACAGGAACGGGTTCTGGATCACACCGACCTTGACGGTGGGCTGGTCTGCCAGGCGATCGCGCAGGTAACGGTCCAGGAACTCCGGATCATCTTCGACGAAATCCTCGTAGTCCCACGGCGGCTTGTTGGGCATGCGCAGCCGGTCGAAGAGAATGCCGGCGCTCTCGAGCACGGATTTGGTCTCGTCGATGCGTGCGGAGAGCAGGTCGAACAGCTCGGAGGGGTCATCCGGGTCACCGTACATGGCCATCTCTTCGGGGCTCACGAACGGGTCGATCAGGATGTTCAGATGCTCTGCATCCGCGATCTTCTTCGAGAACACCGCGAGACGTTCCTTGTCTTGGTCCGCGAACTCGATCTGGTCGTGCCCCAGCAGAACCGGATCCATCCGGAACTCTCCGACGATCTCGCCGCGCTCCCAGTTTGCGCCGCGGTCGTCGGAATAGAACACGTATCCGAACTCTCCGACGACCCAGCAACGCCGGCTCGGAGCAGGTCGGCAATAGATGTTGTTCAGCCCGACGTCCTCGTAGACGATTTCGCCGTTTCGGACCTTCTCCTGGTCGTCCAGCGAGAGCCAGACGAACTGCGGATGGCTGAGTGTGATCGGGATCGAGCGGTCTTGCCAGGTCTTGCCGCCATCGGTGGTATAGATTCGACTACCCCACTCGCCGATCGCCCAGGCGGTGTTGGCATCGATCGCGTGCACGCCGAAGAGATGAGAACCCTCGTCGACCTTCAGATTGTGCTGTGTCGTCCAGGTCTTGCCGCCGTCGGTCGTGCGAACGACGGTGCCGGACTGCCCGACCGCCCAGCCGTGCTGTGAATCGCCCATCGAGATCGAGTAGAGCAACCGTTCGGTGTCGACGGTCCCCTTCTGCCAGCTCTCCCCCGCGTCGTCGGTCCAGTAGATCGAACCGTGGTAACCGGCGGCGACGATGCGCTGATCGTCGATGACCGACACAGCGAACAGGTCGTCGAATATTCCGATCTCACCCTCACTGAATCGGGGCGTCAGATCGAGGACGTGACATCCGGCCTGCGACAAGAAGAGAGCCAGGGTAATCGCAATGGTGCATCGCGTGCGGGCGTGAAGCATGGAACGAAACTCCTGCGGAAACGACGGTTCGTAGTTCTTCCGATCAGCCAACCTGCCCAGCCGTAATCGGGTCGGTGCGGCCTGCCAGCCGAAGCGACCCGCCAGACCGGTCCTGTACATTAGCCACTCGCTACGCGGTGAGTAAGTGATGGCCGCGCAATCGCGCAACCCTATGCAACCAAAGAGTTTTCGAAGTCAAGGCGCATCGTGAACCCGTATGGCGGCGGGGGATCGAAGGTCGATCAGTCCACCGAAACCTTGGGGAGGCGAAGGCCCTGCAAGCGGATGAACCCTTCTGCGTCGTGCTGATCGTAGGTGTCGGCCTCTCCCGCGTCCTCGAATGACGACATCGCCTCGGAGTACAACGAGACCGGCGATCGGCGGCCGTTCACGTGGATCCCACCCTTGTAGAGCTTCAGTCGGACCTCGCCGGTGACGTTGTCCTGGGAGGCATCGATCGCAGCCCGAATGAAGTCCATTTCAGGTGAGTACCAGAAGCCGTTGTAGATCAGTTCAGCGAAGCGGGGCGACAAGCGGTCGCGTTCGTGCATGACGTCGCGATCGAGCGTGATCGACTCGAGCGCGCGGTGCGCCGCGTGGAGCACGCTGCCGCCCGGGGTCTCGTAGACGCCGCGCGATTTCAGACCGACGAAGCGATTCTCGACCATGTCGACGCGCCCGACCCCGTTCGAACCCGCGAGCCGGTTGAGCTTCGACAAGAGCGCGGCAGGCCCGAGCACTTCGCCGTCGATCGAGACCGGCGTCCCCTGCTCGAACCCGATTACGACTTCCGCGGGGGTGTCGGGCGCGGCCTCGGGCGCGCAGGTGGTGAGGAACATCCCCTCGTCCGCCGCTCGCCAAGGGTCCTCGAGGATCCCGCCCTCGTACGACACATGCATCAGATTTCGGTCGATCGAGTACGGCTTCTCACGGGTCGCGGACGTCTCGATACCGTTGGCTTCGCAGTACGCGAAGCAGTCGGAGCGCGAGCGAAGGTCCCACTCACGCCAGGGCGCAATGATCTCGAGCTCGGGAGCGAGGGCGCGAAAGGTCAGTTCGAAGCGAACCTGGTCATTGCCCTTTCCCGTCGCGCCGTGTGCCACCGCGTCACAGCCGTTCTCGAGCGCCACCTCGGCGTGGTGCTTCGCGATCAGTGGGCGGGCGAGCGCCGTTCCGAGCAGATAGGTGCCCTCGTAGATCGCGTTACCGCGGATCGCCGGGAATACGAAGTCCCGGACGAATTCCTCACGCAGATCGCGCACGATGCAGTCGACCGCGCCGATGGATCTTGCCTTCTCGGGAAGACCCGCGAGCTCCTCTTCCTGCCCGACGTCCGCCGTATAGGCCAGGACTTCGCAGTCGAATTCCGCCTTCAACCAGTGCAGGATGACGGACGTATCGAGTCCGCCGCTGTAAGCGAGACAGACCTTCTCGAGCCTGCGCGATCTTGCCATGGGGAACTCCTCCGGCGCGCGAGTCTACACGAGCCGGAGCGGCAGGCAGGCCCCACGGTCGGGGAGCGTGGGCGCTCGATTGCGCTAATTCCTGCCTTCGAGGATGTTCTGGATCTCTTCGGCGTGCTTCCGGACCTGGGCGAGCGCACGCAGGCCATCGACGATGGCCTGACCGTAGCGGGATTCACGCAGGCCCGCGGCCGCCTCGGAGAGTTCCGCCAGACACCGCGCGAGTTCGTCGAGGGGCTCGTGAATCTCGCGCTGGAGCGCGAGCACCCTCGGGTCGCCCCCGAGCTCCTCGCTCAGCACGATCACTACGCCGACGCTGCTTTCGTTCGACTTGATCGGCGAAGCCAGCGCCGAGTATCCGGTGGAATCCACGCGTAGCCGGAAGCGATTTGCCTCGCCGGTCCGACACACGCTCGCGACTGCCCGCAGCACCGCCTCACGCGCACCGCCGTCGAACAGGCTCGCAAGCGGTTGCCCCCTGGCATCACCCGACGCGATCCCCGATGAGCCCTCGAACGCCGAATTGACGTACACGACGCGTCCGTCCGGGTCGCCGACGACAACGGGGGTGTCGATGAAGTCGAGCAGCGAGACAGAACCGGAAGCCATGTCCGACTACTTCCCCGCGGTCGGGAGATCGTACGACTCATTATCGCGGATGATGCGCTCGATTTCCTCCTCGGACAGTGTTCCGGTCGCGTTCACCGTGATCGACTGTTCCTTGCCGGTGGCCAGATCGCGCGCGGACACACTCACGATTCCGTTTGCATCGATGTCGAACGCGACCTCGACCTCTGGGACGCCCTTCGATGCCTGCGGAATGTCAGCCAGCACGAATTCACCCAGAAGGTGATTATCGGTGGCAACGTTGCTGTCGCCCTGGAGTACCCGGATCTTCACCGCCGACTGGTCGTCCCGAGTGGTGGTAAAGATATGTGATTTGCGTGCCGGAACCGTGGTGTTCCGATCGATCAACTTCGCAAAGTGACCGTCGAAGGTCGCGATACCGAGCGAGAACGGCGTCACGTCGAGCAGCAGCATGTCGCGATCGTCCGAGGCCAGCACGCTGCCCTGGATCGCCGCACCCATCGCGACCACCTCGTCGGGATTGACTCCCTTGTGCGGCCGCTGCCCGAAGAACTCGGACACGGAGGCCTGAACCATCGGCATCCGCGTCTGACCGCCGACCAGAACGACGTGGTCGACGTCGGCCGGGCTCAGCCCGGCGTCGTTCACGCACTGCTCGACGCTCTTCAGCGTGCCCTTGACGATGTCGACCACGAGCCCCTCGAGCGTCTCGCGACTGACTTCCAGGTTCAGGTGACGGGCGCCGTCAGCGTCGTTGGCGATGAACGGCAGATTGATCTCGGTGGTGTTGAGCGAAGACAGGTCGCATTTCGCCTTCTCCGCAGCGTCCTTGATGCGCTGCATCGCCATCAGGTCCCCGGAGAGGTCGACCCCTTCGGCATCCTTGAACTCGTGCAGGATGTACTCTGCGAGACGACGATCGAAGTCGTCACCGCCCAGAAAGGTATTGCCCGCGGTCGCGAGCACTTCCACCACGCCGTCGCCGAGTTCGAGAATCGAGATGTCGAAGGTGCCGCCGCCGAGGTCGTAGACGGCGATCTTCTCCTCCTGTTCCCGGCCGAGGCCGTAGGCGAGCGCAGCCGCGGTCGGCTCGTTGATGATCCGCAGCACCTCGAGACCGGCAATCCGCCCGGCGTCCTTTGTGCACTGCCGCTGGGTGTCGTTGAAGTAGGCAGGCACGGTGATCACGCATTCGCTCACGGGCTCACCGAGGTATTCCTCGGCCACCCGCTTCATCTCACGCACGATGATTCCGGCGATTTCAGGGCAGGTGAAGGTCTTTTCGGAAATTACGATGCGGGCGTCGTCGTTTTCACCACGCACGATCTCGTACGGGAAGTACTCGGCCGCGCGCTTCAGCTCGGGCGAATCAAAACGGCGACCGATCAATCGCTTCGACGATGACACGGTGTTGACCGCATTCGTGATCGCCTGACGCTTCGCGAGGTGGCCCACGAGGCGTTTGCCGTCCTGCGAAATTGCGAACATCGACGGGCTGGTCTTGTAACCACCCGTGTTGGGAATAACGACTGGCTTCCCACCGTCGATGATCGACACGCACGAATTCGTGGTACCGAGGTCGATTCCGATAACGCGACTCATTCCATTCCCTCCAACTCTTCAGCGCACGGATCGGGTGCGCATCAATGCTGCCATCTCTGATTTCGTTTCAACGTCGCCCGGAGCGATCGTCAGACTCTGATTCAGCGCTTCACGTGCCTTTTCTCGCAGCCCCATGCGACGCAGAATCTTCCCGAGGGTCCGGTAGTGCTCTGCGCAAGCGGGCTGCGCGTTGCACGCGGCATCTGCGTACTCGCGCGCTGCCTCGAATTCGCCCAGATCGAGTGCGAGCGAGGCGGCCTTCGCGTTGATCTCGGGATCACACGGCCGATAGCTCAGCGCTTCCTCGTACATCCGCATCGCGTCCTGCTGCGACTTCGCATCGAGGGAGGCATCCGCCTCCGTGAGGAGTTCCGTCGCGCGAACCTGGTGAACCCGAGCCTGCACTTCCGCAAACGATCGTTTGTACTCGTCGTCCCATGGGTCGAACGCGATCGCGAGCCGAATACTGGCACCGGCTTCCTTCCAGTTGCCACGGTGCGCACTGGCCTTCGCAGACTGGTGGAACTGCTTGGCCCTGAAGCGACGTTCGGCCAGCACTTCTTCGGGAATGCGAAAGTGGCGACGCAAGCGATCGAGTGCCGCACGCTTCGTGTCCACCGGGGGCTCGGGGGACGCAGCGGCCTGCCCGGCGGCGTCGCACGTCGGCTCGGGCGGCGTTTCGGGCGGAGGCGCCTGGCTCATCGAGCGTTCGATCTCGGCCCGGGTCGCGGGATCGGAGAGAAGCTCGTAGGCCTCGACGATCTTCATGAAGATCGTCTCGAGGCGCGGCGCGAAGCTCCCCAAATTTCGGCCGAAGTGCCGGTCGGGATGAAACTCGCGCGACAGCTTGAAATAGGCGCGTTTGATCGCTCGGGTATCCGCACTCGCCTCGATCCCGAGCAGCGCGTAGTACGGCCGATCCAGCGAAGCCTCGAACTCGAGGATGCGTTGCTGTTCGTCACGGCTGAGGTCGGTTCCGGTTTCGAATCCGTCGGACACATCGACCGTTGTCCCGGAGACCTCGGGATTCGCCGCCCCGGCATCACCCGACGACTCCGGAGCTTCGAAGACAACGATGCCGTCCGTCACCCAGCGTTCCAGGCAACGGTCCACTTCCTCGGGGGGAATGCCGCCGATCAGGCGAAGCTGTTCCAAGGGCGTCTGCCCGTCGATGCGCGACAGCAGAAAGCCCTCGGCCGGCGTGAGCTGGAAGCTGGACGGATCCCAGCCGCTCGAAAGCTGCGGTTTCTGCTGCTGTTCCGGCACTGGCTGAGCCGCCGTTCGCATACTTCTCCCCACCGGTGCGCTTCCCGGCGCCCCGCCCATTCATCGGCGATCCAAGTGCAAAAGCTGAGGTGGCCGCAGCGCAATGGTGAGAATCCTCGGCATCGTGCGAGGCCGGCCGGCACGGCACCGGAATCTGCCCCGAGGGGATGCCCTCCCGGCAGATCACCACGAATTCGGCCTCCCCGGCCGCGGTGAGGCCGAGGAGAAATTCCCCCAGGCTGCAGCTGGGGGGGCCTGCCTTCGGCGGCGTTCGGGGGGCGCGAGCAGCCCGCCCCGCCCGATCAGCCCTCGCTCAGGTGGGCACGATCAGGCGCTCGAGCACCGCCTTCTGCACGTGCAGCCGATTCTCGGCCTGATCGAAGACGATGCTGCGCTCCCCGTCGAGGATCTCGTCGGTGATCTCCTCGCCGCGGTGGGCGGGCAGACAATGCATCACGAACGCGTCGGCGCTGTGCTCGAGCAGTGCCGCGTTCACCTGGTAGTCCGCAAAGATCTTGCGGCGCTCCGCCTGCTCGGCCTCCTGCCCCATGCTGGTCCAGGTGTCGGTGTAGACGAACGTCGCACCCGAGACCGCCTCGACGGGATCCTCGCTCCATGAGATGCGAGCCCCGCTCGCAGCCGCGAGATCCGCGCTCCGGCGCCACACTCGACTCGCCGGGCGGTGGCTCTTCGGCGTCGCCAGCCGCAGCTCGAGGCCCAGCACCGAAGCGCCGTACAACAGCGAATTCGCCATGTTGTTGCCGTCGCCCACGTACGCGATCACCGCATCCTTGAGTTCGACGCGTTCGGCGATCGTCTGCAGGTCCGCCATCACCTGGCATGGGTGCAGCAGATCCGTGAGGCCGTTGACGACCGGGACGGACGCGACTTCGGAGAGTTCCTCGACCAGCGCGTGACTGAAGGTTCGGGCGACGATTCCGTCGACCCATCGCGACAGGTTCTTCGCAACGTCGGCGGGTGCCTCACGAGTCCCGATGCCCACCTGCTCCGGACGCAGCAGGATCGCATGCCCACCGAGCTGACTCATGCCGGCTTCGAAGGTGACGTGGGTCCGCAGCGACGGCTTTTCGAAGAACATCGCGAGGGTACAGCCCTGGAGCGTCTGGGGGCGCTCGCCGGCCTTGAGCAAGTGCTTGAGTTGGCGCGCCCGATCGAGGATCTGCAGCAGGTCCTCGGCCGTCCAGTCAGCGAGTGATACGAAGTCCTTCGGCATGGTTCAGTGCGTGAGAAGCGTTCCCACGCCTCCGTCGGTGAAGATCTCGAGCAGCAACGCGTGCACCACCCGCCCGTCGACGATGTGCGCGTTCGTGACCCCCGCCCCGAGCGCAGACATGCAGCACTCGACCTTCGGGATCATGCCGTCGCGAATCGTTTCCTCCGCGATGTGCTTCAGCGCCTCGCGGGTGTCGAGCTGATGGATCAGCTTGCCCTGCGCGTCTCGCACACCCTCGACATTCGTCAGCAACATCAATTTTTCCGCGCCCATCGCGGCGGCGATCGCTCCGGCCGCTTCGTCCGCGTTCACGTTGTGGGTCACGCCTGCATCGTCGATTCCGATCGGGGCGATCACCGGAATGAAGCCCGCATCGGCGACGGCAACGATTGGGGCCGGGTCGAGGGCGGTGATCTTCCCGACCCGCCCGAGGTCGCGGTCAGCCTCGAGGCGCTGGGTGACGCGGATCATGTCGTCATCGCACCCGGTGAGCCCGATCGCCCGCCCGCCCGCGCGCTGCACGAGCGCGACGATCTCGCGGTTGACCTTGCCGCCGAGCACCATTTCGACGACCTCCATGGTCTCGTCATCCGTGACTCGCAAGCCGTCGACGAAAGTCGACTCCTTCCCGAGTCGTGCCAGCGTGTCGCCGATCTGCGGCCCGCCGCCGTGGACGATCACCGGCCGCATGCCGATGTACTTGAGCAGCACCACGTCCATCGCGAACGACGCCTGGAGTTCGGGCTCCGTCATCGCGTTGCCGCCGTACTTGACCACGAAGATCTTCTCGTGGAACCGCCGGATGTACGGCAGCGCCTCGATCAGGACTTCTGCTTTGTCGATCATCTTCTGCATGGTTTCCAGACTGCTGGCCGACACCCTCGACCGCTAATGCCGGCCTTCGCGCCGCGCTCGCGCCACCTCGTCGATCGAATCGAGCAGACTACGGTACAAGAGCACGTTGCGGACCGCTGCCGAGGCCGCCGCCGCCAGTACCTCGGCGGTTTGCGGCAGTGCAGCGCCGCCTGCCAGCGGAAACACCCGGAGTACGCCCAGGACCTTGCCGCGCATCTGCATCGGCACACAGATCAGCGGGCGAATCGAGCCGTCTGCAGGCGTATCCACGTCCTGGACGAAGCGCGGGTCCTTGTCCGGATGGTCGGTCGCGATGAGGTTCCCGGTCTGGATCACGGTGCCGGTGAGGCCCGTGGAGCGATCGAAGCGCTCGCGATCGGCTGGCCCGTCGGAGGCCAGCTGCCCCTCGAGTTCGAGAGTTCCGGCCCGGTTGTCGATCAGGTAGAGGGCCACCGGTGAGGCCGGTATCAAGCGCGCAATTGCGCCGAGGACGGAGTTGATTACGCGCTCTGGCTCGATTTCGAAAGTGATCACATCGCAGATCGCGCGGGCGAGTTCGGCGTCCGAGGCACTGTCGGGAACGTCATAGGGCAACGGCTGGGTGATGTCGTGGCCCGTGTCTTCGAGTTGCTCGGGCTGCCGCGGCGCGGTTGCGCGCTCTTCGGAGTGAGCGCGCAACACTCCGCCGACCTGCGCTGCCAGAATCCGCAACAGCGCGAGGTCCACGGCACCAAATGGCTCGCCAATCTCCCGGTCGGTCGCGCACAGCACTCCGAGCGGCCGGTCAACACCCGCAATCGGCGTCACCACCAACGATGTCGTGCTGTAGCGACCCGACGTGCCGCGACTCGAAAAACGCTCGTCGGCGTCGAGATCGTCGACTACGATCGGTTCGCCCTCCGACAACGCACGGCCCGCGACCCCCTCTCCGGGCACCACCGGGTCCATCGCGTCGAGTTCGACCGCGTGACCGACCGCCCCGACCGCGTGCAACGAGTCGCCCAACTCGTCCATCACCAGCATCGACGCCTTCGCGGCTCCGAGTACGACCGAGACCGTTTCAGCAATGTGCGGGGCGAGTTCGGTGATGAGGTCGGCCGAATCGCATTCAGCGGCACGCTCGTGCAGATCTGCTACGCGAGATTCGAGAGCGCAGACCCGCTCGCGCAGCATCGCCCCCTTCGCCTCGACCTCGTGCGCCTCGAGCGCTCGCTGCACCGAGAGGACCAGCTCCTCGTCATGCAGCGGCTTTGCGAGATAGTCGATCGCACCGAGTCGCATTCCCTCGAGCACTGCGTCCTGCTCGGCCTGCACGGCCAACAGGATCACGCGAATCGACGGGTCGAGATCGCGCACGCGTGACAGCACCTCGAGGCCAGTCGTCCCGGTGAGACCGAGTTCGAGCAGCATCACTCCGAAATCCGCTTCCGTGACCGACTCGACCGCAGCCTGCCCATCCTCCAAGGTCGCGCAGGTGATGCCGGCGGCAGCGAGCGCGTCGCAGATCGCGTCACGGTCGGAGCGTCCGCGTTCGACGACCAGCACGCGCGGCGTGTTATCGGCCATGTCTCTCCCCGAGCCCGTTCACGGGGCTTACAAGATGAATCGCGAGAGGTCTTCGTCCTGCACCAGCTCTTCCAACCGTTCGCACACGAATTTCTCGTCGATGGTGATCGGAACTCGTGCGAGATCCGGGGCATCGAAACTCACTTCTTCGAGCATCTTCTCCATCACCGTGTGGAGCCGGCGCGCTCCGATGTCGTCGGAGCGTTCGTTCACCAGCGCGGCGTAGTCTGCGATCGCATCGATGCCGTCGTCCGCAAAAACGAGCTCGACATTTTCCGTGCGCAGCAACTCCACGTATTGCAGCACCAGCGAATTTTGCGGCTCCTTCAGGATCCGGACGAAGTCATCGCGCGACAGGCTCGAAAGCTCGACGCGGATCGGGAAGCGCCCCTGGAGTTCGGGAATCAGGTCCGAGGGCTTCGCGACGTGGAAGGCGCCGGCCGCGATGAAGAGCACGTGGTCTGTCTGCACCGGGCCGTGCTTCGTCTGAACCGTCGATCCCTCGACGATCGGGAGCAGGTCGCGTTGGACACCCTCGCGCGACACATCCGCACCGGACCGCCCCTCGACCCCCGCGGCAACTTTGTCGATCTCGTCGATGAACACGATACCAGCCTGCTCGATCCGCTCGATTGCGACCTCGCGCACGCGATCCATGTCCACCAGGCGGGCGGCTTCCTCCGCGGCGATCATCGAACGTGCCGCGCTGAGCTTCATGCGCCGCTGCCGGGTCTTCCGTGGCATCAGCCCACCGAGTAGATCCTTGAACTGAACGCCCATCTCCTCGACACCCTGCGGCGTGAAGATCGACATCGTCGGCGTGCCGGCGCCCTCGTCGACTTCGATGTCGATTTCTCGATCGTCGAACGCACCTTGGCGCAACAACTTGCGGAGCTTCTCGCGCGTCTCCGCCCCCGGTGCGGGTTCCTCGGAGGCGGTCGCTGCCGGTTCCGGGAGGGCGTCTAGACCCGGGGGCTGCGCAGACGGCAGCAGCGCGTCGAGCAGCCGCTCCTCCGTGATCTCGTCGATCGCGGATGATCGACTCGACGTCGCGCCCGACGTAGCCGACCTCGGTGAACTTCGACGCCTCCACCTTGATGAACGGCGCCTGCGCGAGCCGGGCGAGCCGCCGTGCAACCTCGGTCTTGCCGACTCCCGTCGGTCCGATC
>JAFDEI010000052.1 GCA_019310425.1 Deltaproteobacteria bacterium
CTGCGTCTCGTTCGGATCGCCGATCTCGACACCACCAGCGACCGTGGCGTCGACGTTTCGGAGGTTCGCTTCGACGACGATTCGGCCGCGCTGATTGCGGATGATTCGGTCGACATCGTGGTCGAACTGGTCGGCGGATACGAATTCGCGCGCAGGCTGATCCTCGAGTCGATCGAGGCGGGCAAGCACGTCGTCACTGCGAACAAGGCGCTGCTCTCGCTGTACGGCAAGGAGATCTTCGGTGCCGCCGCGAAGCGGGGCGTCGAGGTCGCGTTCGAGGCCAGTGTCGGGGGCGGCATCCCGATCCTTCGATCGCTTCGCGAAGGGTTGAACGCGAATCGGATCGAGAGCGTGCACGGCATCATGAACGGCACCACGAATTATGTCCTCACCGAGATGGAGAAGACGGGCGAGAGCCTCGATGTCGTGGTGAAGCGCGCGCAGGATCTCGGCTACGCGGAAGCCGACCCGACCTTCGACATCGAGGGGGTCGACGCCGCGCACAAGCTTACCCTACTGGCGGCGATGGCCTTCGGGGCTGAACTCACCTACAAGGAAATCCCGACCGAGGGCATCACGGGGCTTCTGCCGGTCGACTTCGAGGCGGCTGCCGAGTTCGGCCATCGCATCAAGCTGCTCGGAATCGCGAAGGCCCACCGCGCCGCCGACGGCGGCGAGCGGATCGAAGTCCGAGTGCATCCGACGATGGTCCCTGCCGACGGCCTGCTCGCGGCAGTGGACGGCGCGATGAACGCCGTTGCGGTTACGGGCGACGCGGTCGGTCCGACTCTGTTCTACGGCGCGGGCGCGGGCGAGCTCCCGACAGCGAGCGCGGTGGTGGCCGACCTGATCGAGATCGCGCGCGAGGTCCGACGTGGCAGTGCGGGCCGCGTCGCGCCGCTCTCCTACCTCCCTGCTGAACTCACCGCGAAGCCGCTGGTCCCGCTGGGCGAAGTAAGCGGGCGTTACTACCTGCGTTTTACCGCGGTCGATCGTCCAGGCGTGCTCGCCCATATAGCGAGTGTGCTCGGCGAGAACGAGATCGGGATCGAGTCGGTGCTACAGAAGGGGCGGGCGCACTCGGCCGGGTCGGTGCCGGTATTGATCCTCACGCATCCCGCGAGCGAGGCCGCGATCCGCAGTGCTCTCGAGATCATCGACGCGCTCGACGACGTCACCGCACCGACGCGACTGATTCGAATCGAAGAGGGGCTCTGATCGTGGCCGCAGAATCCGAGTACAACGCCTGGTTCCAGAGCATTCACGACCCGAACGAACGCTACCAGGTCGACGAGGTCGTTTACCGCGCAAAGGACGGTGCGCTGCTCGAGGTCGTCCACGACAAGGATGCGTTGCGCAAGACGTCTGCGCAGGAATGGAAGGACCTGTTCCGGGCGCGCAACCAGGTGAACCAGTTCCCCTTCGGTTCCGGGGTGTGGGGAAAGAAGGAGTGGGTGCTCCCGAACATTCGGAACGAAAACGTGGTGTCGATGTTCGAGGGGCACACCAATCTGTTCTGGGCTGAGCGTTACGGTAACGGGCTCGGGCTCGACGACCTCTGGATCAAGCAGTGCGGAAACACCCACACCGGCTCGTTCAAGGACCTCGGGATGACGGTGCTGGTCTCGATGGTGAAAGAAATGATCGCGCGCGGGAAGCAGCTGCCCGCGATTGCATGTGCGTCGACGGGCGACACCTCGGCTGCCTTGTCGGCCTATGCCGCCGCAGCTGGAATCCCTGCGGTCGTCTTTCTGCCGCGGGGGAAGGTCTCGGTCGCACAGCTGATCCAGCCGGTTGCAAACGGCGCGATCGTGTTCGCGCTAGATACGGATTTCGACGGCTGCATGGAAATCGTCCAGGAGATTTCGCAGAAGGACGGCATCTACCTCGCAAATTCGATGAACAGCTTGCGAATCGAGGGCCAGAAAACCGTTGGTATCGAGATCGTCGAGCAGTTCGATTGGGAGGTCCCCGACTGGATCGTGATCCCGGGCGGAAATCTCGGCAACGTCTCGGCACTGGCCAAGGGCTTCGATCTGATGATCGACCTGGGCCTCGTGACGAAGCGGCCGCGTATCGTCTGTGCCCAGGCCGAGGCTGCGAATCCGCTGTATCTGTCGTATCAGAAGGGATTCGAGGTCTTCGAGCCGATCGCGGCCCGGCCGACGATCGCCAATGCGATCCAGATCGGGAATCCGGTGTCGATCGACAAGGCGATCTCCGCACTGAAGCGGTACAACGGGATCCAGATCGGGAATCCGGTGTCGATCGACAAGGCGATCTCCGCACTGAAGCGGTACAACGGGATCGTCGAGCAGGCCTCGGAGGGCGAGATCGCCGATGCATGCGCGGGTGCCGATCGCACCGGACTCTTCAACTGCCCGCACACCGGCGTCGCGCTGGCTGCGATGGAGAAGCTCGTGAAGTCGGGAACGATCGCGAAGGGCGAACGCGTCGTGGTGCTCTCTACCGCGCACGGACTCAAGTTCGTCGACTTCAAGGTGCGGTACCACGAGATGAAGCTCGAGGGTGCCGGCTCTCAGTATGCGAACCCGCCGATCGAGCTGCCCGCGAGTTACGGAACGGTTCGCGACGAGATGCTGCGTCAGATCGACCAGCGCTTCTCCGGTTGACGCCAGGTGTTTACGGGAATTATCGAGACGACCGGCACGGTCAGGACCATCGAACCCCGAGGTGATCTGACTCGGCTCGGAATCGAGATGGTCGCAATCGCGTCCGAGGTTGCGATCGGCGACAGCGTGGCGGTGAACGGAACCTGTCTCACCGTGACGGGTGCGCAGGGCTCCGTGGTTCACTTCGATGCAGTGGTCGAAACACTCGAGAAGACCGCGCTCGCGGACCTCGTGGCCGGCAGCCTGGTGAACCTCGAACGTGCACTGGTCGCGGGCGGCCGACTCGATGGTCATATCGTTCAGGGTCATGTCGATGGCGTAGGCCGTATTCGCAGCTTGGAACGCGCCGGAAACGATGTCCGGCTCGCGGTCGACTGCCCGGATGAGATTCGCCAGTTCCTGCTCGCGAAGGGGTCGGTCGCGATCGACGGGGTCTCGCTGACGGTCGTCGATGTCGACGACGCCGGATTCGATGTTGCGTTGATCCCACTCACACTCGAGCACACGACTCTGGGCGAGCGCAGCGTCGGCGAGCGAGTGAATCTCGAGGCGGATGTCCTGGGGAAGTACGTGAAGAGCTACCTCGACCGGGTTGTGCCCGCTCGATGAAGCCGCGGGTGCCCCGATTCCCAGTGAAGTTCCTGTTGTGGGCGTTGCCGACTGCCGCGTTCTTGCTTGCACTGATGCCGAACGCGCGAGCGGCTTCGCCGCAGTGGCAACCGACGCTCGACCGTGTGGCTCCGGCTGTGGTGGTGCTGCGCGTGAGCGTGCCTCGCAGCTTCGACACCGAGGTGCCCGCGATCGAACTCGCAACCGGCTTCGTCGTCGACGCGCGAAGCGGTCTGATCCTCACGAACCGGCACGTCGTGAACCCGGGGCCCGCCACCATCGAGGCAGTCTTCCTGAACCACGAGGAGGTTCCGGTCCAGATCGTCTACCGCGATCCGGTCCACGACTTCGGTTTCGTCCGCTACGACCCGGCCGCGGTGAAATTCATGACGCCCGGGGAGCTCCCGCTCGTGCCCGAGCACGCGCGAGTCGGTACCGAGATTCGAGTCGTCGGCAACGATGCGGGTGAAAAGCTCTCGATTCTCGCGGGCACGCTCGCGCGGCTGGATCGTGCCTGCCCCAATTACGGCTACGGCCAGTACAACGACTTCAACACATTCTACTACCAGGCAGCCTCAGGCACGTCGGGTGGTTCGTCCGGCTCTCCGGTCGTCGATGTGCACGGCCACGCAGTCGCGCTCAACGCTGGCGCACGGCTCGGGGCGTCGTCGAGTTTCTACCTGCCGCTGCACCGGGTGGTGCGAGCGCTCGACCTGTTGAAACAGGGCGAGTCCATCTCGCGAGGCACGGTGCAGACGGTCTTCTTGTATCGGCCCTTCGATGAGGTCCGTCGGCTCGGCCTGCGGCCGGAGACCGAGGCGAACGTGCGTCACGGAGATCCTGCAGGTATCGGCATGCTGGTGGTCCACGAGGTCATTCCAGGCGGGCCGGCCGACGGTAGACTCGAAGTTGGTGACGTGCTCGTGAATATCGGCGGCCGACTCATTACGCGCTTCGACCCTCTCGGCACCGTACTCGATGCAAAGGTGGGTGAGACGATTCCGTTCGAGGTCGAGCGCGGCGGTGCGGCCGTCATGGTCGATCTGAAGGTGGAGGATCTCCACTCGATTACGCCGTCGGAATACCTGGAGATCGGCGGAGCAGTGCTTCATCCGCTGTCGTTCCAGCAGGCTCGCAACCACCAGGTACCGGTAGGCGGGGTGCACCTGACGACGCCCGGCTACATGTTCAGGCGCGCTGGAGTCAGCCAGAATGTCGTGATTACCGACATCGATGGCGAGCAGGTGTCATCGCTGCAAGATTTCGCAGATCGGATGGCGGCTTATGCGAACGGGCAGCGGGTACCGCTGCGGTACTTCCGGCTCGACACCGTGCGCACTCCCGAAATGGCGGTGATGACCGTCGACCGGCTGTGGTTCAAGATGCAGCTCTGTCGCCGCGATGACGCCACGGGGGAATGGCCGTGCGAGGCGTCGCCCGTGCCACCGGCGGCCATCCACCCGCAAGCGGTCACGACGGGGTTCTCGATTGACGGGCCCCGCCCCGTGCGCGACCTCGCGCCATCGATCGCGATGGTCGAGTTCGATATCCCGTTCCGCGTCGATGGGGTGCACGGGCAGCGTTTCCAGGGCACCGGCATCGTTGCAGATACCGAACGTGGCCTGATCCTCGTCGACCGAGAAACCGTTCCGATCGCGCTCGGAGACGTGACGATCACGTTCGCCGAGTCGCTCCAGGTGCCGGGCGAGGTTGCGTACATCCATCCTGTCCACAATCTGGCGTTGGTTCGCTACGACCCCGCGCTGATCGGCGACACCCCGGTGCGCGCTGTGGAGTTTCTGCCTGTGGACCTCGTGACCGACGACGAGGTCTGGCTCGTGGGGATGACGAGCCAACAGCAGGTCATTTCGAGGAAGACGCGGGTCTCACGTGTCGAGACGCCCCATCTGGGCCTCAGCAGTCCGCCCCGTTTCCGCGAGACGAACATCGAGTTGGTCGAGCTGTCGGATTCGGCGCCGACCCTCGGTGGCGTCATCTCGGACAAGCGCGGGCGTGTATACGCGATCTGGGCGGCGTTCTCGATCGAGGGTGACGCGGGCCCGGCTTCGCTGTTCGCGGGAATCCCTGCGCGTGCTGTGCTCGAGATGCTCGCAATAGCGCGCTCCGACGGTGCGCACACCTGGCGCGATCTCGGCATCGAGCTGCAGCCGCTCCCACTCTCCGATGCGCGCACTCTCGGGCTTAGCGTTGCCGCCGCGAAACGCGTCGAGAACCTGCCGCCCGGACGCCGCCGAGTGCTGTCGGTGGCGCGGATCGGCGGCGGCACGCCTGCGGCTTCGGTCTTGCGGCCAGGGGATCTGCTGCTCTCGATCGACGGGAAGCCCGCCGATTCGTTTGCGACGGTCGAGCGCGCGGCGCAGGCGGAGCGGGTCAACCTCACAGTCTTGCGCAACGGCAAGGAGGTTACGTTCGAAGTCGCGACCCTGGCCCAGAGCGGGCGGGGCACGGAGCGCTTCCTGTTCTGGGAGGGCGCCGTACTCCAGGCGCCGCATCCGGCCGTCGCGGCACAACGAGGGGTGGATCCCGGTGGCATCTACGTGGCGTGGTTCTGGTACGGTTCGCCGGTCAATCGCGCGGGACTCCAGGCGACCCACCGGATCATCGAGGTCGACGGGATTGCCGTGACCAACCTCGACTCCTTTCTGGCCGCGCAGCCCGACCGTGCGGATGGGCGTGCGGTGCGACTCAAGACGATCAGTCTCGAAGGTAAAGTCTCGGTCGTCACGCTCAAGCCCGACACGCACTTCTGGCCGACCCGCGAGATTCGCCGCGGTCCGAACGGCTGGGAGCGTGTGGATCTCCAGATGGGGCAGGCTGCATTGCGCGATCGGGCGGAGGCCCAGTGAGCGCGGAGGTCCGCCACGCGAAGTTCGCGATCGGGGATGTCGTGAAGCACCGTTTCTATCCGTTCCGGGGTGTGATTTTCGACGTCGATCCGACTTTCAGCAACACTGAAGAATGGTGGTTGTCGATCCCCGAAGACGTCCGTCCAGTGAAGGACCAGCCCTATTATCACCTGCTGGCCGAAAACGCCGAAGGCACTTACGAGGCCTACGTGTCCGAGCAGAACCTGCTGGCCGACGCGACCGGAAAACCCTGCCGGCACCCGCTCGTCGAACACCTCTTCGAGGAAGCGTTGGACGGCCGCTATTCACGTCGGCGGGATCTCGCTCACTGACGATCACGTCGGGACTGCCCGTCCCGACGGAACGGCCCCGGGGCGTGAGCTTCAGTTCGGTTGTCGAGCGAAGGCGCGCTCGAGGCGGGCTAGCTGAGCGGCTGGCGTGCGACTTTCGTGACGACGATTCCCTGGGTAAGGCCGATCCACCAGTTTGTCTGGTGGAAGACTACCTGCCCGTGCTGTTCTGCCTCGCGCCGGACCTCCGCCATGGCGAGCGGGCGCTCGTCCGGAAAGGCCCAGATGCCGAGCGCCTCGGCCGCGCCCCGGATCGCTCGGTAGAGCCACGTCGGAGTGGGGAAGAACAGGATCACGATCCCAGCGTCGCGCACCGCCCTGAAATGAGAACGGATCACCTCGCGGGTCTCGGCTTCGTCGAAGTGCTCGATCAGGCCGACGCTGAAGCAGATGTCGCAATCCGCGGCGGAATTTTCGGGGTAGACATTTCGGACGTCACTCTCGATCAGTCGAGTTTTCGTGAGGTCAGGGTGACGGGCCGAGAAGAGGTCGAGGCCCGCACGGTTGCTGTCGACGATGTCGTATGTCGCGGGCTGGAGTGATTCGCGCAGCGAGTCGTAGAAGCAGCTGTTCGCTCCACCGAATTCGATCAGTCTCGCTTCGGTGATCGGCCCGTTGTATAGCCGTAGACAGTCGATGAGCTTACGGGTGGTGATTCGGCGCGTGAACCGGGTGAACCAGCCTGGATTCTCGTAGTAGGCGTCCCAGTCGGTTTTCAGGGCGACCATCGTTCCCGCCCGGGGCCGAATACGAGCAGTCGCTGGACCGTGAAGCTCACCAGGAACAGGAAGGTCTCTACCGAGATTTTGGCGAAGTAGACGTTCAGCCCGAAGTTTTCGACGAAGCCGAGAATCAACTGGTAGGAGACCGTGGTCATCGCAGCGACGAGAAGAACGTACTTGAAAAGCACGAGCGAAAGTGATCCTTCGGCTCGGAAGACATATTTCTCGTTGACGAAGAAGTTGAAGGAACCGGCCACCAGCCGGCCGGCAACCGCGCTCGAGAGGATCGTGGCGCCGAACTGGAACGCGATTGAAAACGCGAGGATGTCGATCAGACCGGTCAGCATCGAGCTCGCGATGAAGCGGATGAAGACGAAGTAGATGCGCAGCGAATCGAACAGCGGGTCGAAGTGCGATGTGCGATTTCCAGCTTCGTAGACCGTGGTGATGGGAATCTGTCGGCACGGGGCGTCGAGCTTGTGAGCGCGAATCAGCATTTCGAGCTCGAATTCGTAGCGGGCTGCCTTCGAAGCGAGCAGGTCGCCCATCATCGCGGTCGGAATGCCGCGGAGCCCGGTCTGGGTATCCCGCAGGTTGCCGCCGACGAGGACCCGAAAGAATTGCCGCGTAAGGGAATTCCCGAAGCGGCTTCTGAGCGGGACGTTGCCGCCGAACTCGCGCACGCCCAGGCACAGGTGGTCGGGCGTTTCCGTGAGTGCCTCTGCGACGCGTCGCACATCTTCCGGAAGGTGTTGACCATCTGCGTCGACCGTCACCACGCCGCACGCTTCCGGGAAGTGCACCAGGGCTTCGTTGAATCCCGATTTCAACGCGTCGCCTTTGCCGAGGTTGATGGCGTGTGTCAGCAGGCGAACGCGTGGCAACTCGGCGAGAGCCGCGAACAACGGCCGGTGCTCGGGTGTCGAGCCGTCGTCAACCAGGATCACGAAGGGGTAGGGCTCGCGCAACAACTCCTCGACCAGCGATCGAAGCGATGGCTCCGGTTGGAAGGCGGGGATGACGAGGCCGGGAAGTTCGACGGTCATGGTTCCGGGGTATTGCGCAATCTCAAGACCAAGGCACGACGCGTCCGGTAGAGGACCTGGAGTTCGCCCTTGCGCATTCCGTCGTGGAGAATCGCCATTACCGGAAATTCCATGGGTTTCAGCACGACGATGTATCGGATGTTGCCGCGCTCGCGCTTGAGCACCGATTTCAGCGAGTCGGGGTTTCGCAACGGCCAGAACTCGCTCGCGGCCGCATCGCGGTCGAGATAGACGTATTCCGCGAGATCAGGAAGCGATGACAGCAGGCGATAGTTGGTGAGGATCCGGCCCTCGAAGCCGTGGCGCTCGAGGTAGCTGTAGAGGAACGCGTTGATTTCGTCGTTGCCGAGGTCGCGCAGTGCGCGGTCGTGTAGGGCAGCGATCCGGCCGCTTTCCATGACTCCGAACGTGAGTACGATCGCGGCCAACAGCGCCGCCGCGCCACCCCGATGGGCGGCGCGCGGCCATCGCTGCCACTGCGCGCGCAACCAATCGCCCGCCACCACTGCGCCGGTTGCGGCGGAGAGGCCGATGAACGGGAACGCGAGTGCGAGATTGCGCTGGTCGTAGCTGAACAACAGAACCCAGATCAAGGTGAAGGGCAGCGTGATCGCCACGGTTATCGCCGCGGTGCGCCGTGTGAATGCCGACAGCGCGACCCCGAGCGCCACGCTCCACAGCAGCGGCGACGACAGGTGCAGCTCCCAGATCTTCCAGGCGCGGACGGCGCGTTCCGGGAACGAACGTCCGCGGTGGACACCCGATGACGACGCATTGCCCGGTACGTCGAATCCCTGAATCACCTGGATTTGCTTGAAGAGGTACCACGGTGCGATCAGCAGCAGAAGTGCTGCGGTGACGCCTGCGATGATTCGCAGGCGTTCGGCGGAATTGGCCGTGGGCATGTGTTTGTGCAGGAAGGCGTAGAGCAGGAACGGGAAGAGTAAGGCCAGATAGAGCCCGGCCTGCTTCGTCAAGGCACAACCGATTACGAACGCGGTCGCCACCGCGATGGTCGCGCGCCCGCGCGCACGGTCGCCGTCGTCGTTCCAGCTGGCGAGCAGGTAGAAGGGCGCCAGCGCAAAGAATGCAACCGGCAAGTCGGCGTAACCCGACGCAATGTAGCGGCCGTTCGAGAACGACATCAGCGCTGCAGTCAGTACCGCTGCGAGCAGGTATTCGGGGCGGGAACGGCGCAGTCCCGCGTCGATGAACATCCCCACCGTGGTGAGCGGGAAGAGAACCGACAGGCCCTTCGGCAGGAATTGGAGCGGTACCCCTGCGAGCGTGTAGAGCATCGCCCAATTGGCCGGGAGCAACTGCGGGTAGCGAAGCGTCCAAACCGGCAACTGCCCGTTCGTCCAGTCCAGTGCCCAGCGATTCCACGAAACCAGTGCGTCGTAGCCCTCGAAGATGCTCGTGAACGCAGCGGGCAGGAACATCGCGATCCAGGCCAGCGATGCGATTCCGAGTAGCAGTAGTAGTAGTCGCCCGCCTGAGACCGCGTGTGGATCCGCGGCCTTGCTCGGGATCAAGAATCGCGTCACGCGCACCGCCGCGGGTTCCGCAGGACCCCGGGCAGGGCGGGATTGCTGCAGCCGGAACAGCGCGAGGATCTCGATCGCGATCAGCGCGCACAGCCAGGTGCGAGCCTGCAATCCGAGCAAGTTGAGCAGCAATGTGACGTGGTAGTTCGCAATGAGGCTGAGCCCGAAGGAGATCGTCCAGGTCTTCGCGAGCCCGTCGTCGAGCCGAAGCCAGCGCGCGATCAGATAGCCGGGGAGGAAAGCCACCTGCACCAGTGCGATGAGGCTCCAGAGGAGTGTCACCTCTGAATCTCTCGTGCCACGACCCGGTCCATTGCTCGGACACTATACTCGCCCCAGGGGAATTTGGGCCCGGAAGCGCCGCAGGTTGCGGTGCGAACGGGCCTTCCGCGGCTGAGTCCGAGGTAGCAGTGGGACCCGCGCCCGCCACCGCGTTTGCGCTGCTGGAGCAGATCTTCTGGGTCGGCTTCGATCGACTTGCGGGCCCAGTTCAGTCGCGTCTCGACGGCGTGCCGCTATCGGTTGCCCAGGTCGACGTGGACTGGGTCGGCGAGGCTCTGCAAGGCGCCTTTTCGGGGGCGGTGGTAGAGCAGGTCGAGCGGCTCGGAGGACACTCCGGCACGACGACTCGCGAAACCCTGAAGGTCTTGGTCAGCGGGAACCGCAGCCTGGCTGTGCCGTCGACTTTCTTCCTCAAAATCACGCCTGAGAAATTCTCGACGCGACTGTTCACGACACTGCTCGGGTTGGGGTCGTCGGAGGTCGCGTTCTACCGTTCGCTGGGCGATCGTCTGCCCATTCGGGTGCCGCGAGTCTACTGCGCGCGCCACGCCCGTCGCGGGGGTCGCTTCGTGCTGCTGATGGAGGACCTCGCCTCGGCCGGTGCGCGATTCACCACCAGTGCGAAGCCTGTTTCGCTCGACGAGGCGCGCGCAGTCATGACGACGCTCGGGCGACTTCACGCGGCATACTGGGAGTCGCCCGAGCTCGATGACGATCTGGCCTGGCTGCGTTCGCCCGAAAACAACCCCACTCGAGGCTTCGAGTGGTGGCTCAGTGCGCGTTCGAACCAGCCCGCACTGGCGCGTTTCCGTGATGTGGTGCCGGACCGGGTCCGCGAGAACGCGCACCGCATCCACGCCGCGCGGCCGCTGCTCGAGGCGCACTGGGCCGCGTTACCGCGGACTTTGATCCACGGTGACCCTCATTCCGGAAACCTGTACTTCCAGGACGGGGAGGTCGGTTTCTTCGACTGGCAGGTGGTTCAGGCCGGGCACGGGCTGCGGGACGTGAGCTACTTCCTGCTCAATTCGATGGATACTCCGTTACGTCGATCGCAAGAACGGACGCTGATCGAGCACTATCTGGCTGTTCTGACCGAAAACGGTGTTGCTGCGCCGTCTGCCGCGGCGGCCTGGGAAGAGCACCGGCTATTCGCTCTCTACGCCTGGATTGCGATCTCGGTTACTGCTGCGACCGCGGGCCTGCAGGACCAAGAGATCGTCGCGCGTGCGATCGAATCGGTGGGCCAAGGAGTCGAAGACCTCGACTCGTTCGCGGCTCTCGATGACCTGGTGTCGCGGGCCCCCGAACGGGAACGCACGCATGGCGGCTGACCGCGGGCGGAAACGAGGGTGCGTGTTGCTCGTGCTCGTTGCTCTGTTCGCCGCTCCGGGAGCGGGTTCTGCCGAGCTCGAACCCGCACCCGACGGGCTCGTCGCCGCGGAGATCGCAGAGCGGGCGGAAGTGTTGTTGCGCGGCCGTCGGCGCGTGCTCGACGCGGGCATGACGTTCTGGCAGGGCGGACGCACGGGAAAGCAGGTGATCCGGTTTCGAGCAACCGACGATCGAGAGCTGGGACGTTCGCTGATCCGTATCCTCGCGCCCGAAGAAGAGGCGGGCCGCGCATTCCTCAGGCTTCCGCCGAATGTCTGGACCTGGGTTCCGAAGGATGAACGCTTTGCGCGGATCCCGCCAGGCGAGTGGCACTCGCCATGGCTGGGCGGAGCTTTCGACAACGACGATCTACTCCATCTCTCGGATCCGGTCGCGGGATTCGAACACCGGTTGCTCGGTGTCGATCCGCAACCGGATGGCATGGTAGGGGTGCGCGCGTACGTGGTCGAGTCGCGCGCGCGCGCCGGGGCGCGCGGTGCGATCGGGCGGATCGTCTCGTGGATCGAAGTCGACCATGCGACCCCCCTACGACGGGAGTATTATGATGCTGCAGGAACGCTGGTCCGTGTGCTTCGCTTTGGTGCCATCCGCGAGGTGCAGGGACGGAAATTCCCGCACGTCTGGATCGCGCGGCGCATCGCCTGGGAGGGCCACGAGACGCGGATCGAAGTGGAGGGCGTCTGGTTCGATCCCGAATTCGATGCGGATACGTTCAGCACGCAGCGATTGAAGTCGCCGGATTGAGCTTCATCGCAAGGGGGGTGGCATGAATCGCACACTCGACGTCACCACTTCCGTTCTGTCGACGCTTGCGCGCGGTGGAACCGGCAGCCGAGTCGGGGCTGCGGCTGTGAGGCCGCCGCAGCTGCTCGAGCTCTACGAGTTCGAGGCTTGCCCGTTCTGTCGCAAGGTGCGCGAGGCGCTGACGATTCTCGACCTCGACGCGATGATCCACCCTTGTCCGAAGGGAGGTCCCGGTTTCCGCGAAGAGGTCCGGAAGCGCGGTGGCCGCGCGATGTTTCCGTACTTAGTCGATCCGAATACAGGCACCGAAATGTACGAATCCGACGACATCGTGGCCCACCTGTTCCGTGAGTACGGCGACGGTCGGGTACCGTTTGCGTTGTCGCTCGGGCCGCTCACGATCGCGACCGCGAGCCTGGCGTCGGCCTTTCGCCCGCTGTCCGGTTTGCGATACCGCGAATCGGAGCCACCCGAGTTGCCGCTCGAACTCTACAGCTACGAGGCATCGCCGTTCAGTCGGCTTGCGCGCGAGTGCCTGAGCAGCCTCGAGCTGCGCTATCGACTCCACAACGTCGCGCGCGGAAGTGCGGGGCGCGACGCATTCGTCGAGCGATCGGGGCGGATGATGGTGCCTTTTCTCGTCGACCCCAACACGGGTGTCGAGATGTTCGAGTCTGCGGACATCGTTCGGTATCTCGAAGACACTTACGCGCGCTAGTTCTTTCATGCCGCTGGGTGTTTTGCTCGGACGCGGATCGGGTCGGGGGTCCCTCACGCGCCCTTCAAACGGTTGCGAGAGGGACCCCCGACCCGATCCGCTTCAGGTGGTGCCTCGGCGTGGGAGCGGAAGCGTGGGTCGGGGTGGCTCTGGTATCCATTCGAGGGACGCCGGATTCGGAATCCCACTTCCTGGGTGTTTGGGGGTGTCTCGTGCGGGTCTGGGGGGTCTGGGGGGTTAGGTCATTCGGTCGAGGAGGATGGAGGCGATTCCGAGGAAGGAGAAGAAGGCGAAGACGTCGGTGAAGGTGGTCACGATGACGCCCGCTCCGAGAGCCGGGTCCTGGTCGAGTGCCTTCAGGAGCAATGGCACGCCCGCGCCCATCAGGCCCGCGATCGCCATCGTGATCAGCATTGCGAGGAATAGCGCCACGCCGATCAGCGGTGTGCCGAGCCACAGGTAGGCGATCACGGCGCTGAGCGCGCCCATGGTCGCGCCGATCGCGAGCCCGACGGTGAACTCCTTGCGCGCCGAACGCAGGCCGGTCGAGAACTCGATTTCGCCGAGTGCGATGCCGCGTGTGATCACCGTGAGCGCCTGAATGCCGCTGTTGCCCCCCATGCCGGCGACCACCGGCATGAAGAACGCGAGTGCGACCATCTGCTCGATGGTATCATGGAACAAGCCGACGACCCACGCGGCCATGAAGGCGGTGGCGAGATTGAGGAGCATCCACGGCAGCCGTTTGCGCGCCGACACGTGAGCGGGGCTGTAGACGCGGTCGTCTTCGGACAGGCCCGCGAGGTGATACATGTCCTCGGTGGCCTCTTCGGTGATGACGTCGATGACGTCGTCGACCGTGATGATGCCGAGCATATGCCCGTCGACATCCGTGACCGGAATCGCGAGCAGGTCGTAACGCCGCACCAGCTCTGCGACTTCCTCCTGGTCGGCATCCGCAGAGACCGTTACCGGCACCTGGACCATCAGCTCCTGGATCGAGCGGGCTGGGGGTGCTGCGACCAGCCGGCGTAGCGGCACCACGCCCGTGAGCGCGCGTTGGTCGTCGACGACGTAGAGGTAGAGAATCGACTCGTCTTCACCGCCGAGCAGGCGGATCGAGTCGATTGCCTCTTGCGAGGTCATCTTCTCGTCCAACGCCACGAAGCTCGTGGTCATCACTCTGCCCGCGCTGGACTCCGGGTAGAGGTCGGCCTTCTCGAGCTCGGCGCGTTTGTTCTCTGGCAGCCGGCTCACGATGCTGTCGCGCCGTTCTTCCGGCAGCCACTCCACCATTTCGAGCAAGTCGTCGATCTCGAGGCGAGCGATTACGTCGGCGAGGCGAGGATCGGTGACCGCGTTGAAGACCTCGGCGAGAATCTCGTGCGGGAGTTCCCTGAGCGTCCGGGCGGCGCGGCGCTGTCGGAACAGCAGCTCGATCACGACGCGGATCTCGACCGGGCTCAGGCCCGAGAGCAACGGGGCGATGTCGGCCGGAGGCATTCGCGCGAGCAGGCGCTCCGCGCGGGTGTGCACTCCGCTTGCGAGCAGGCGGCGCAGAATCCTCGTGGTGACTTCGGGAGTCGCCATGCCGTACCCCGGACCTGTGTCCGGGCCCAACGGCTATGGGCTCAGGCGCAGGAAGGTGCTTGCAGGCAGCCGTGTTGATGTTCTGGCTGCGGGTCGCTGTTGGTGTCTTCTTCACTCATGAGAGTCGCGGATTTCTTACAACAGAATCGGTCTACCCGCTAATCGCCTTTACGGCGTTACGGATTCGCAGCGTGCGGCGCTAGAATGCGGTCGAAAGGGGAGTTTTTGCCTCAGGCACACCTGGTCATCGTTCCCCACACGCACTGGGATCGGGAGTGGTATCGGACCCAAGAGGAATTCCGGTTTCGGCTCGTGCGTCTGCTCGATGGGGTGCTCGACCTGCTCGAGCGTGACCCGGATTTCCGCCATTTCACCCTCGATGGCCAGACCATCGTGCTCGACGATTACCTCGAGGTTCGACCACACGCGCGCGACCGAATTGAAAAACTGGTCCGAGCGGGCCGGTTGCTGATCGGCCCGTGGCACGTGCTGCCGGACGAGTGGTTGGTCTCCGGCGAGGCCCTGATCCGCAACCTCCGGCACGGGCTTGCGCGCGCCGCCGCCTTCGGCGGCAGCATGCCGGTCGGCTACGTGCCCGATCAGTTCGGGCATGTTGGTCAGATGCCACAGATCTTCGCGGGCTTCGGCTTCGAGGCCGCCGCGCTGTGGCGTGGCGTCGGCGAAAACGTCGACGGGACGAGCTTCGTCTGGCAGGCGCCCGACGGGACGCAGCTGTTTACGATCTTCCTGGTACGTGGCTACGGCAATGCGTCGCATCTCCCGCTGGCGCCCGAAGCCCTCGCGGAGCGGCTTCTCAACGAAGCTTCCGAACTCCAGAAGATCTCGCCGACCCGGAGCGTGCTGCTCATGAACGGCAGCGATCATCTCGAGCCGCAGCCGGCACTGGCTGCGGCACTGGCTGCGGCGCTCGGCGATCTCGACGGTGCGACCTTCGAGATCGGGACTCTCCCGGGTTTCGTCGAGCGCGCGCGTGCCGAGGCGCCCGACGACGGGGTTGTGCACCGCGGCGAGCTGCGTTCCGGGTTGCGTTCGCCACTGCTCGAGGGCTGTGCCTCGGCCCGCATGCGGCAGAAGCGGCGCGACTTCGAAAATGATCGTCTGCTTACCCGCTACCTCGAACCCCTGGCTGCGTGGCTCGCGGCGCTCGGTGGCGATCCCGATACCGATCGCATCCAGTTCGCATGGGGGATCGCTCTCGAAAACCACCCGCACGATTCGATCTGTGGCTGCTCGATCGACGCGGTGCACGACCAGATGGATGTGCGCTTCGCGCGGACCGCCGAGGTCGCGGGTGCGCACCTTGCGCAGATCTCGCACGCACTCGCGCAGCAAGTCATCGCTCCTTCGGCCGGCGGCTCTGCGCACGCGGAAGTGCTGCTCGCGTGGAACCCGAACGCGGCCGGAGTCGCCCAGGTAGAGGGTGAGCTGTCGCTCGACCTGCCTGCGCGTTCGCGCAGGCCTCGGGCGCTGCACTTACGCACGCAGGGCGGCGAGCGGATCCCCGTCCACGCCGAATGCTCCGATCCCGGGCGGTCGTACGCCGAATATCGCGTCCCCGCGAACGTCGCGGTCATGCTGCTGGGCGGTTTCCCGCCCGAATTCTTCGGGGAGTACGCAAGCGCGCTGCGGATTCGGAGCATTGGTCGCGACACCGTTGCCGACGTTCTGATGAGTGACGATGTTCCCGCTGATTTCGACTGGCACGCGATCCGAAGCGCCGCGATGACGAAGCTCGAGGCGTTGGGCGACACCGAGGTGTGGTGCCGAATTCGCCGACTTCCGCGCTTCCGCGTGCGCTTCGTCGACGACGTCCCGGGGTGGGGGTTGCGGGCCTACCGGGTGGGGCGGGGCCGGGCTTCGCATTCACGCGACGCGTCGGAGCTGCTCGCCGAGCCCACGGGCGACGGGGGAGTACGGATCGCAAACCGGATCTGGCAGATCGAAGCGGGCGCCGACGGCCGCGTGTGCTGGCTCGACCGCCGCACAGGCATCGTTACGCGCGATGCGCTTCGCCTCGTGAGTGAGGGTGATCGCGGCGACTCGTACAATTTCGATCCGGTGCCGGCCGCACCCGCGGTCGAGCGGCCGTCGCGCGTGCGGATCCGGACGCTGCCGTCCTCCGAAGCCGAGGTTGGGCTCGCCCTCGAGCTCGACTACCGCGTGCCGGAAGGCCTGGTCAGCGACCGCTCGGACCGCTCGAGCCGCCTCGTGCGGCTGCGTGTGCGTGTCGAGCTGCGGCTCGCCCGCCGTCTCGACCGCATCGACATCACGACCACACTCGACAACCGAGCGCGTGATCATCGGTTGCGGATGCACCTGCGCGCCCCGTTTGGGGCCACTCGATTCGAGGTCGAATCCGCCTTCGAGATCGCCGAGCGGCCGATCGCACCCACGCCCGACTCATTCGGCATCGAGACGCCTGCGGAAATTCCGATCGGAGCCGTGCCCCAGCGCAGTTTCGCGACGATCGATGATGCTGCGAGTGCGCTGACCGTCGCGAATCGCGGCTGCGCGGAGGTCGAAGCCGTCGAAGAATCGGATGGGACGACGTCGCTCGCGCTGACGTTGTTGCGCGCATTCGGCTGGCTGTCGCGCGCCGATCTCGTGACACGTCGCGCGCCCGCCGGGCCCCCGTTCGAGACGCCCGGCGGACAGGCTCGAGGAGAGCACCGGGTGGAGTGCTCCGTACGCAGTCACGCCGCCGGAGCCACGGATCGCATTGCCGAGGCACACCGATACGTGTATCCACCGATTGCCTTCGAGGGGGCTGAGCCGTCGACGGGGCGGCTTGCCGATGGCGCCCGACTGATCGAGGTCGATGACCCCGCCGTGGTGATCTCCGCGTTCGAGCCCAGCCCGGACGGCGGTGCCATCGTACGGCTCGTCAACCTGTCGAATGACGCGCGGATCGTTCGCATCCGCGCCTGCGGTGCGGGCTTCCGCCGGCTGGTGCAGGTGGATCTGAACGGCGACGCGATCGCGGCTGCGGAGTCCGCGCCGGCCGATGATGCCGAGCAGGCACTGCGACCCTGGCAGATCGCGTCGTTCCGTCTCGTCTGACCGGGTTGCCGGTGGGGTGCCGGGCAGGCGCGCGCGAGCTGCTGCGCGGCGAGCCTCTGCTGCGCACGGCAAGCGACCGAACTGCATCTTGCTGAATCCTGTAACCGGCTGAAAACACAGTCTAAATAGGGATATCCCCGAGGGTCGTCCGACAGCGGGCCACAGCGCCGCGGAGGGGGTAAAGAAATGCCCCGTCGGTCCCGATGAGCAACTCCATACCGCTATGACCGTCTCCGTGGCGATTCTTGCCCGCAGGAGCGGTCCAAGCGAATCGGAGCAGAATTCGGATGACCGATAGCGCGCAAGCGACGAATTGGACGGCGGCCCCCGCGATCACCGCCCTGGCTCTGGCTCTCGCCCTGGGAATCGGCATCGTGAGCGCGTCGGCTGCGGCCGACACGCTCGGACCTCACTATCGGATGGGGCCCGAAGCCATCAGGAGTGAACGGATCGTCACGCAGGGCGAGTGGGCCGCACACCTGGTCGACGTCCTCGGGCTGACGCCGGCACTCACCGATGATGCCCCGAGCGATGACGTTTTCAGCCTGCTGTGCGCGACGGACTACAGCCGCAACAGCGAAGTGGAGAGGGGTTCCGCTGCGGGGATTTCCGCATTCCACGCGGTGATCGACGTGCCGAAGCGACGATCGCCTTCCGACCCCTTGCGCATGACGGTGTCGCTGCCGTCTCCGGCGGTCTACATGCTGTCCGTCGAGGGATCCGGACCACAGCGCTGGGTGGTCGATCAGAAGGTCGTTGGCCACCTCGACCCGTCCGACCTCGGAGTCGCTCAGGCGACCCAAGTCGTGCCGCTACGCCGTGGGCCACACGAAATTACCGCGTTCCTCGCTCATGATTCCAACGCCGAGCGGGTCGACTTGACCGCCTACCGGCCGCTATGCATCGAGCCTGCGGCTGGCTGGCGTGCAGATCGACCGCTCCTGCACGGCGATCGGGCTCGCACCATCGTGCGCGCGCTCGGGATCGAACAGCGGCTACCCGAGAGTGGAGAGCCGATCGTCATCGAGGGTGAATCCTACGCCAACGCCTCTGCCTGGGGCGTCCGCACCCACCGAAAGCTCGGAACACCCGCGTCTGCTCATACCTGGGTGACCGCGGAGGGGAGTCCGGCCGAATTCACGTATCGCGTGCGACTCGACGATCCGAGCGTATTCACGCTGGAAGGACTGTTGCACGGATCCGGCCCGCAGATCTGGTCGATCGACGGCCGCTACCGCTTGACGGTGACGCCCGGCGAGGGTGCCGAAGGTTTCGTGTGGACTGACGTGGTCACCTTGCCGCTGGCCGCAGGCGAGCACGTGATCCGCGCCCTGATTCCGCCGGATGCCGGCATCGACCTGATTCGCCTGGTACGGCGCAAATCGGGTGCGAGCGACTATCTGGACCTGATCGAGGAGGCGGGCTTTCGCGGCGGTGCGCCCGCCGCGTATGTGACGCGGTCCGCCGCCTACCAGAGTCTCTCGAACCCGACCTTCGTCGCTCACGCATACCACTTCCTCGATCGGGTGGCGGATGGCCGAGCACCGATGCTGCTGGTCGAGCACGATGTCGGCGCCGTGTACTCGCGACCACTTTCACCGCTGTTTCCGCCGGAGCATCGAACCCGATGAATACTCGACGTAAGGCCGTTCTCGCGCTTCTGATGGCTCTCTCCTGGGTTGCTTCGACAGCAGGTGTCGCTCTCGCCGGTCTCGGCGGTGGCGCTGAGACCGAGCAGAATCGCTTCAGTTGGCATCCGTCGATCACGACCAGTACGGTGGCCGACGACAACACGCTGCTCGAGAGCAGCCATTCCAATTCCGACTTCGGGATCTTCATCACGCCGCGCATCGAACTTGCCTACCAGGGGCGTTGGTTCGATCTCGGCGCCGACCTCGGTGCGGACATCCGCCGCTACATCGACAATTCTTCCCCGAGCGACGAGTTCGCCCGCCTCAGCGGCTGGGCGGAACTGGGTGTTCTGCCGGGCTTTACCATGCGCTTTGCGAACGACTACGTGCCGTCGTCGGTCGATCTCGCAAGTCCCGAGGATCACGCCGCCAATCTCGTCCAGACCAATCGAACCATCGCGGACTTCCGCTACTGGAGTGAAGTGCCGAGCGATGGCGAGATCACCTTGTCCCTACAGGGCGTACGCCTCTTCTCGGAGTCTTTTGCCACGGAGGTCGCCGGTAACGGGATCGACGACGGTTTTCGCTCCGAATACTGGGAAGGTTCGCTGGTGGGTGAGTATCAGACCCCGTTGGTCGACCGCTTGTCGGGCTTCGTCAGAACGAACCTGCGCTTTCGCTCGTTCGACGACAATTCGATCGGCGACTTCGGCGATCTGGCCGTGGTGGTCGGCATCCGGACGGACTGGTTCGAGAACCTCGAATTCGAAATGTCCGGAGGCTACGGACTGTACTTCGTTCGAAACGGCACTGTTCTGCGGTTGTCGTTCCAGAACCAGAACGTATTCGACATCATCGGCAATGCCTTTGCCGAGACCACGGTACGCTTCGGAGTCGAGCATCACTTCGGCGAGCGGAACGCCGTAGAGGTCGCGCTGTTCTCGTCGCGCCTGGACAACAAGACCTGGGACTCCGGCGTCAACTACTACGCTGGGGTCGAAGCCAACATCCGGCGTCAGCTTTCGCGGCGCACCCAGGTCGAACTCGGCTACCGCTACTGGCGCAACGCGGGTGACTACAGCACCGACGACTTCAGTCTGAACCAGCTGTTGCTGACGTTCACCTACCGTCGCTAGCTGCGCGCTGGCCGCTTTGCGGCCAAAGCTTCCGCCCGGCTCCCGATCCGCTCTCGCGGCTCGGGAGCCTCGCTGCGCGTTGCTTGCTTCGAGGGATCTGGTAACCGGCAGCTGACCGGCAAGCGGCTGGCAGAAATTTCCGAAAATATTTGAGTTTTCTTTCTAAAGAGAATTCGACCCAGCGCCGAAATGGAGGGAAGAGTCCGGCAGAAACCGGGCCCAAATGACTGAAAACGTGGAGGTTCTCGTGATCGTTGTACCGCATCAGGCTCCCCCCGCACGTCGTTGGCTCGCTCAATTCGTTTACGCCTCCGAGGCAGTCGAGGCTCCCGTCGACCTGCCCGAGGATGTCTCGTCGTTCGATCCGGCCGCGGTTCTCGCTCTGGCGTTCCAAGAAGGCGTGGCTCCGCTGCTGCATCTCGGCTGCGTAAATGGCCGCATTCACGCTCCACTGCCCGACTCTTTCCGCGGCGCCTGCGAGGCCGCCTACTATCGAAACCTGCGCCAGAACATCCGCACGCTGAAGACCGGCAAGCGGATTCTCGATGCGCTGCGCGCGGCCAGCATTTCGGCCGCACCGACCGACGGCTGGGCTGTCATGGGCGGCCCCTTCCGCTACTACGAGGACCCCGGCAGCCGGCTGCTCGAGAGCCTCGAATTGATGGTTCGAGAGTCCGACAGGGAGCAGGCGGAGTCCGTACTCGCGGGTGTCGGCTTTCAACGCGTGGCCGAGGCGCGCGACAGCGAGCTGAGCTTTCGCAACGACGACGCGGACCCGGATCTGCCTCTCGATCTCCGTTGGGGATGGCAGGGGTCGGTTGGTTCGAGCCAGCCCATCTCGGTTTCGGGAGACCAGTTCCTCGACCGGTTGTGCGATACCACTGTGTTGGGTTATCACCGCACGGCGCGAATCACGAACCTCGTGGTCGCGAGCATCCGAGCAGCAACCCATACGATGGGTCGTTGGATTTGGTTGGACGACATCCACCGCGTGATTACCGCGGTGCCGATGAACTGGGACGAGCTCGTCACGACCGCACAGCGTTGGCGCGTACGTGCGCCTGTCTATGCAAGCCTGGTGGCAGCTCGGGAACTCTTGGGAACGCCGATTCCGCGCGATGTGCTTCGCAGGCTCTCACCCGGGCCGGTTCGGCGGCGTCTGCTGCACCGCAGCCTCGCGGCCAGCCAGGGGAAGGGCAGCGGCTGCAACGCTGCGCGCGCCGCGCGACTTCTGCTGGGTGAGAACTGGTGGGAGGTCGCGCGCGCCGCGGCACGGGATGCAGCGCCGCGCCACGGTCGAGTACAGGCTTGGGGCGGAGCCAGCCCCGCGCTCGTGCGGCTCAGCCAGAGTATGCGCGTCGCGTCTCCGGTTGCCGACAACTCCTGACTGCGCGTTGGCCGCTCTGCGGCCAAAGCTTCTGCCCGGCTCCTGATCCGCTGACGCGGATCATCCGCCTCGCTGCGCGTTGGCCGCTCTGCGGCCTAAGCTTCCGCCCGGCTCCCGGGCGTCGGAGTTCGAAACCGTTCCGTTGCGCCTTCCGGCCGACGGGACGCTTTCCCATGCCCTCGCCCTCGGCGAATTCCCTACACTCGAATCTGCTTGAAATTCCGACCGGAATAGGGCAATCACCCAATTGCAACCGGCGCGCCGACGACGGATGGTATTGACTACCCCGAGGGGTATGATTCTCACGGGGAGTGGGTCGTAAACCACCAGAAGTGCAGATATCAATGTGCGGAGGGTCGCCGACTCGGGTGTGGCAGATGCGGTGATGTGTGCCGTTCGAAGAAGGCTCGCCTTCGTCGCGCGGTTCACATGCGGAGGAGCCAATGAAGCAGCTCATCATGTCGATCGTTCAAGCTCTTGTGGACAAGCCGGATGAAGTGCAGATCAACGAGGTCATAGGGGATCACGCGCACGTCCTCGAACTCAAGGTTGCCAAAGAGGATCTCGGCAAGGTAATCGGGAAGGGTGGCGCGCACGCCTCTGCGATCAGGACCTTGATGGCCGCAACCAGCGGCAAGGAAAAGAAGCGGTACATCCTCGAGATCATCGAGTTCTGAACGTTTCGTAGGCAGCGATTCGGAAGACCAGGTCTCTGTTAGTATCGGCGGTCAGACCGCCGTACTGATTGGAGCCCTCGTGTCTGCCCCCCCCCAATACGACGTCCCGCTCACGCTCGGCGCTCAGCTCGACGCGCGCGCCAATGATCCCGCAATCGCGTCACTGCCCGCAGTGGTCCATGGCGACCGCAGCTGGAGTTATCTCGAGTTTCGCGACGAGGCGGTTCGCTTCGCACATTTCCTGATCGCTCGGCTCGGCCCGGTCGACGAGGCGCGACCGGGCCATGTCGCGATGCTGCTCGATAACCACCCTGAGTTACTCGCGCTCTACGCCGGCTGCGGTTATGCGGGGCTCACCTTGTTCGGCGTCAACACCGGACTGCGGGGCGAGACGCTCGCCGGCGTGTTGAACCAGTCCGGCGCGCGCGTGCTGGTCGTCGACGAACGCTTGCTGCCCGAGGTCGAGCCCATCGTCGATCGGCTTGCGAATATCGCACCGGAGAATCTACTCGTGTTGCGCAGCCAGAGTCCCGAGGATCTCGGTGATCGCGATCTGGCCGGTCGGATCGCCGCCGAGGTCGCGGCGCCCGGTATCTCGCTCGACACGCCCGGTGTGGACGTCGTGCCGAGCGACAATCTCGTCGTGATCTACACCTCGGGCACCACTGGCCTGCCCAAGGGCATCAACAACAATCACCTGAAGCTGCTCGTGATCGGCCAGACGGTCGCGAACAATCTCGGGCTTGGAACGGACGATGTCGGCTACGCCTGCATGCCGCTGTTTCACTCGAACGCGCTATTTCTCGGTTTTCAGCCCTGCCTGTATGCGGGCGGAACGATCTCGATGCGCGAGCGTTTCAGTGCGAGCGCGTTCGTCCCGGACGTGTTGCGTTACGGCGTGACCTTCTGGAACTATGTCGGCGAGCCCGTCCACTACATCCTCGGCGCGATCGAAAAGGAATATTCGAGTGATGCGGCGCGCATCCGTGCGGAGCTCACCGAGAATCCGAGGAACCGATTGCGCTACGCGGTCGGAAACGGCGCGGCACCGCCCGACATCGACCGATTCGCGCACTGGCTCGGACTCGAGGATATGTTCGAGCTCTACGGCTCGACCGAGGCGACGATCAGCACTTTCCGGAAGAAGGGCGACCCGCGTGGCAGCGTCGGCGAGGTCAAGGACGACGCGGTCAAGATCCTGAGCGAAAGCGCTGCCGAGTGTCCGCCGGCCGAGGTCGACAGCGATGGCAAGATCGCGAATTATGCCGCAGCGGTCGGTGAAATCTGCCGTGTCGCCCCCGATACGGGGCTCTTCCAGGGATACTTCGCGAACGACGGAGCGACGACTTCGAAATACCGCGACGGTGTCTACCACTCGGGCGATCTGGGCCACATACAGATCGTCGACGGCGTCCGGCACCTGTTCTTCGACGGCCGGACCGACGATTGGATCCGCAAGGACGGTGAGAACTTCTCAGCCGCGCAGGTGGCGCGGCTCGTCCAGGAGCACGCTGACGTGGTGCTCGCGGCTGCGTACGGAGTGCCATGCGCGGTGAGTGACGAACTCGTCATGGTTGCGCTCAAGCTTCGCGACGGCGTGGGCTTCGACCCGCAAGGATTCTTTGACTTCTGCGATGAATCGACGCGTGAGGGTGGGATGGACCCGAAGTGGTTCCCCGACTTCGTGCGCATCGTCGAAGAATTCGAGTACACGCAGACCCAGAAGGTGCTGGTTCGAAATCTCAAGCGTGACCACTTCGACCTGCGGCGGCTCGCCGAGCAGTCGGTTTTCTGGCGTCGGCGCGGCGACACCGGATATCGGGCGTTCACGCGTGCGGAATTTGATCTGCTGCGGAAGGAATTCGAAGCCGCTGAGCGGGTCGCACTGGTTGATCGCTAGCAGCCCGACCCAAGACTCGCGTGGGAAGCCCGGGAACCGAGGCACGTCGACTGCAAGGCGCGTGAGGAGGGCGTAGCGTCAGCTACGGCCGACGATCGCAACACAGCAGGCGGCGATGCATCGGTCTCCGGGCGTCGCGGGAGTCTTGGGTCGGGCTGCTAGCTGCGCGCATGAACTCGGCAGGCCGGGGCCAGAGTACGGTTTTGAAACACCGAAGTACGAAATCGGACTTGTGACCTGGGACACAAGTCGCGGGCGAATTCTCAGAACATAATATCTTCAATATGTTACAGATCTAATTGCCGGTCTTACGTTTCGGCACGCGGCTTGCGTAAGAAAGGGAATCGCAATCCGTGGTACCGGAGGTCATGGGTGGGTATGGACGCAATCTGTTCGGCAGAGGAGCACTACCAACGAGGCGAGGCTGCGCTCGCAGAGGATGCGCCGGGGCTTGCGCTCGGTCATTTTCGCGCGGCGAATCGGCTCGATCCGACAAGCCCACGCATACGCTCGTACTACGGGTTGTGTCTGGCTCTGGCGGAGCGGCGCTTCGACAAGGCGCTCCAACTGTGCCGGTCCGCGGCCAAAGAGGAATTCTTCAACCCGGTGCTCTATCACAACCTCGCAGTTGTTCATCTGTCCTTCGGCTTCAAAGCAGAGGGAATTCGGTACCTGCGCCGCGGTTTGATGATCGATCCGGGCAACGAGTTGATCGCCGCGAGCCTGCAGGAGATGGGCATGCGGCGTCGGCCGCCGCTGCGTTTCCTGTCGCGTCGGCACGCACTGAACCGATGGCTCGGCGGATTGCGCGAATTCCTGCCGGTTGCGAGCCGAGAAAGACACGCTCTCGAACTCTAGGTCTGACCGGCGTCTGGGAGTGTCGGAGGGCTGAGAAGTGGTCATCTTTGATGCCTATTTCGGAACGGACCGGGGGCAACTACCAGACCGGTCCCTTTATTCCCACCGGTCCGGTTACTACGACTTCGTCGACGTTACTGACCGGGTCGAAACCTGCTCGGACGGGGTGAAGCGTTGACACCCGGCGTGAGAGTCCCTATTCGTCCCCGCTGAAAAAATCCTCCCCGTGAGGACGAGGTAAAGTCTTGGGAAACGTCATCAAGAAGCGTCGAAAGAAGATGCGCAAGCACAAGAAGCGCAAGCTGCTGAAGCGAGCTCGCCACAAGCGCAAGCGCTAATACAGGCGCTGCCCGTGCAGCTTCGAAGTGCCCTACGGCGGACCCTCGGTCCGCCGTTCCATTTTCCGAATTTCCGTTGTATTCCGAGCGCTTTAAGCGGATGGACCACTGCGTTCAAGCGACGCTGATCGATCCGAACGCGGTGTTGCATCGAGCCGACGACGGTGAACGCGAAGCGACTCCGTCGGCGAGCAAATGCGCGTCGACGAGCGCCCTCTACTGTTTTACGGGCCAAGAGTTCGATCGATTTCTGATTAATGGCCCGCAGCATGACATCACATCATATTGTTTTTTTTAGGTTTACCTCTTGACGACACCAAAAATTCGCTGGTAGGGTCAGTCGCAAGAGTGGCTCTAGTGCCGCGGTTTGACTTGGGAACACACTTAGAATGCCGTCAAGTCGCACATTCCGGTCTCCGATATGGGACACGAGTCACGAGGCCGCGCAAGTTGCTGCGGTTGCGGTGCAGTTCGCTGCATCGTTCGTGCTGGAATGTGGGCGATCGCGTAGCTCGAGCACACGAACAGGGGGGTAACCCGAAATGGCAGCACGCAAGAAGAAGGCCACTCGCAAGAAGGCCACCAGGAAGAAGGCCACCAAGAAGAAGGCCCGTAAGAAGAAGGCCCGTAAGAAGAAGGCCACGAAGAAGAAGGCCCGTAAGAAGAAGGCCACCAAGAAGAAGGCCCGTAAGAAGAAGGGCACGAAGAAGAAGGCCCGTAAGAAGAAGGCCACCAAGAAGAAGGCCCGCAAGAAGAAGGGCACGAAGAAGAAGGCCCGTAAGAAGAAGGCCACCAAGAAGAAGGCCACACGCAAGAAGGCTCGACGCCGCAAGAAGTAATTCGCGTCGGACCGGCCTTCTTACGGGGAGGTCATGGGACCCCGGCCGGCAATTGCCCGGCCGGGGTTTCCTTCGTTCCGGGCCTGGCCTAAGCTCCGCGCCCGAGGAAGACATCCATGGCACGTATCACCATCGAAGACTGCACCAAGATCATTCCGAACCGGTTCCACCTGGTTCAGACGGCTGCGATCCGCACCAAGCAGCTGAAGCGCGGCGCCAAGGCGCTCGTGCAGAGCGAAGAGAACAAAGAGGTCGTGGTGGCGCTGCGGGAGATCGCAGCCGGATACATCACGCCCGACTATCCCGAAGACACTACCGCCGAGGATTAATCCTCACGCGGCGCAAGCAGGAAGCCGGGGAGGGCTCGTGCCCCACGGGGACAGCTGCGTCCGCGAAGCGGCCAACGCGCAGCGAGGCGAAGGCCCGGTTGGGTAAATCACACGCCGGGCGGAAGCTTTGGCCGCAACGCGGCCAACGCGCTGCTAGCCCGCCACCTGGACCGGGATCCGGAATGACACCGAGGTGCCGCGCCCGACGTCGCTCGAGACCGCGACTTCTCCATCCAGCAGCGTGATCAGGTCCTTCACCAGAGCCAACCCGAGGCCGGCGCCCGAGTAGGTTTGCGACGACGCGACGTCCACCTGGAAGAACTCATCGAAGATGAATTGTTGGTCGTCAGGGCAGATGCCGATGCCGGTGTCGCGAACCTCGCAGGACAACTCCTGGTCCTCGACCGAGGCGCGAATCTCGATCCGGCCCTCCGGCGTGAACTTGGCCGCGTTGTCGAGCAGCAGGAATAGGATCTGATTGACCTTCGTGAGGTCGGTCCGAATCTTCGGGAACGGCTCGAGGATGTGCTGCTCGACCGAGATCGACTTCTCGCCGACGGCGTCTTGGATACTGAAGATGGCTTCTTCGACCATCTCGCGGAAGTTCATGTCGTGGATCTCGACCGGCAGTTCGTTCTGTTTGATCCGCCACAGATCGAGGATGTTCTGCAGGTTTCGCAGGAAGGCGGAGCCGTCGTCGAGCGCCGATCGCAAGGTCTGCTTGGCGCCATCGGACAGCGTCTCGTTCTCGCCGGTCAGCACCGCGATGATGCCTTCGATGATGCTGTTGAGTGGGGTCCGCAGCTCACGCGACATCTTCTCGATGAAGTCATTCTTGAGCTTTTCGATCTTCCCGAGCTTCTCGTTGCTGCGCAGAAGCTCGATATCCTGCGCGAACAGCGCCTCGGAGAGTTTGAGGATCTCTTCGTTCTGATCGCTCTCGTCGCCGGGCGTCGCGGTCGGTTCATCCTGGTGCCACAGGCTCGCGTGGTCGAGGCGCAGCGCCAGGTGCTCGATGGTGGTCTCCAGCGCAGTGCGTTGCACGGAGTCGAGCGCAGCACCCAATCCCACCACGAGCGCTCCGTGCGCCTTGTCGCCGAAGATCAGCGGGTGGATTTCGAGCCCGGCCGCGGCGCGTGCGCCAAGCGAGGGCAGGGGGTTTATTACCGCCGTCGTCTGGCTGATGATCGCGTCTTGGACATCGGCGTGCAGCTGTTCGGCGGCTTCCCGAGCGGCGTGCGGGCTGGCGAAGCCGGCTGCCGCGCGCAGGCGAGCGGCATTGTCGGCTGATTCGTCCCCGGGAGCTGCGGCGAAAACCAGGCTCAGCCCACCCGCGGTCTGGTCCGCCGCATTGGCGGCCAGCTTGCGGAGTGCTTGGGCGAGGGCCTGGATGTCCGGGCCTGCCACGGCCCTCGGGGCACCTTCGCCGTTGTCTATATCCGATGCGGCCGTCACGAATGCCTCCGCGCTTAGAAGCGCGTATCCGATTCGATTTCGAACGGGCCCTGAGCCGGCTCGCTGTCGTCCACCGTGTCGGGGTCACCGCCCTCCAGCGAGAGCTTGGTCTTCAGGTCCATCGGGTTCGTCGCGGCACAAAGCGCTGTTTCGACAGAGACCTTGCTCGCGCGGATCAAGTCGAGCAGGTGCTGGTCGAAAGTCTGGTTGCCCTCGGAACGGCCGCGCGCGATGAATTCGTTGATCTCGCTCGTCTTCGATGGATCCTTGATGCATTCCTGGATTGTGCGCGTGCTGCGCATGATCTCGACCGCAGGAACGCGCGCGGTACCCTTCTTGTTGGGCAGCAAGCGTAGTGAGACCACGGCCTTGAGGTTGTCGGCGAGTCGATGGCGAACATTCGCCTGCTCCTCGGCCGGGAAGAACGAAACCAACCGGTTGATCGTCGAGCTGACGTCGCTGGTGTGGATCGACGAGAAGACCAGGTGGCCGGTCTCGGCGGCCTTGAGCGACATGTCGACTGTCTCGAGGTCACGCATTTCGCCGACCATGATCACGTCCGGGTCCTGCCGCAGGGCTGCGCGCAGTGCGTGCGAGAACGACGAAGTATCGGTCCCGACTTCGCGCTGCGTGATGATGCTCTTGTCATGCGTGAAGACGAACTCGATCGGGTCCTCGACTGTGATGATCTTCGACTTCCGCGACCGGTTGACCTCTTCGACCATCGTCGCGAGCGTCGTCGACTTTCCCATGCCGGTGGAGCCGGTGACGAGCACGTAGCCGCGCTGGAGGCTCGCGACGTCTTGCAAGACGCTCGGGAGGTTCAATTCCTCGAAGCTGCGGATCTGGAGCGGAATGACGCGCAGTACGATGTTGAAGAACTTCCGCTGTCTAGAAATGTTCACGCGGAAGCGGCCTTCGCTCGGCAGCTCGAACGCGAGGTCGATCTCGTTGAAGTCCATCGACTCCTGACGGCCGTCGGACTCCATCAGCATTCTCGCGATGGCCTCGGTGTCCTTGGCGGAGAGAACCTTGTAGCGAAGCTCGACGAGGTCGCCGTTGAAGCGATACAGCGGCAGGTAACCCACCTGGAGGTGGATGTCCGATGCGCCCTTCTCGATTCCCAACCGCAGCAGGCGGTACAGCTTTTCCCGTTCCATTGCTCAACACCCTTTCGCGAAGGTGTCCGTGCTACTTCGTTCGCGAGTATTCCGCTGTATTTATCGGCGGTTCGCATGTCGCCTTGACAGCGATTGTCGGTTGCGGGCGGGGTCGGCCGGGTCGGGGGCGGTTTTCGCTACAATCCGTGTGTCCAATTCTGGAAAATTCCAGGGAGAACACAACGGTGCAGCGATGGTGGTCCGTTCGAAGCGCGATGAAGCTCGTTGCGGTCCTGACCGCAGCGCTACCGGCACTCGCGATGTCCGCCGCTGCGGGTGAGGGGGGTGAGCCCACGGTTGGCCTCGACAAGTTGCTGAGAATCCCTCCCTCGGTGCAGTTCGAGCCGACCAGACGCGGCCACAGCACCAAGACGGAATGGCGTGATCGTTTCGATGAGGCCGACAGCGACCTCGTCAGAGCGCGCGCGAAACTCGCGGAGACACAGGCAAAACTTGCCGAGATCGGGAGCACATCGTCGGCGTGGACGATGGGGGCGCCCGGGCTGTCTTCGGTCAGCCGTGATAAGGCTGTCGAGGCGCCGCTCGACCAGGGCCTGAGCGTGGAGATGAGAAATCGCCGGGCAGAGGTCGAGCGTACCGAACGTCGCCGCGCTGAACTCGAGGTCGAGGCCAACCTCGCAAACCTCCCCGATGACTGGCGCGGGACCCCGAAGCCCCAGGACGAGGAAGCTCAGGCGCTGCGGTAGAGCCTCTCCTCGCCGATCCAGGCGCGGGCCTGGGGTAGGAAAGCGAACGCGGGCAGCGCCAGCGCGGCCGTGAGGGCGAAGTAGCTCGCGTAGCCCATTTGCTCGGTCAGCCAGCCCGACGGCATCGCGACGATCGACCCCGAGAGGGCGTAGACGCCCGTCAGCAGCGCGTACTGCACGGCGGCGTGCTCCTTCTGGCAGATTCGCATCAGGTATGAGAGGAAGGCTGCGCCCGCGAGCCCGCTCGTGAATGACTCGATGATCGACGCACCGTATACGCCGAAGCGCCCGAGCTCGGGAAAGGCGGCCGCCGCCGCGTAACCGAGGTTCGACGCGAGCGCGACTGCACCGAGCCACCACAGTGAACGCCCGATCCCGATTCGCGCCACTGCGATACCACCGAGGATTGCGCCGACGACGGTGGCCCCAATGCCCAGGGAATTGCTGAAGAATGCGATTTCTTCGTCGCTGAAGCCTCGGTCGACCCAAAAGGGCATCACCATCGGTCCCATCGCGCGGTCCCCGACGCGGTAGAGCAGGACGAAGACGAAGACCGGCAACGCGTTCGCCTGTTCGAGCCAGCGTCGCAAAGGAACGATCGTTGCCTCGCGGCTCTCTTCGGGAACGGGCACGTGAGGGGCCGCGTGCGCCGAGAGGGCGAAGACGACGGTCAGCAGTGCTGCGGCAGCGAAGGTGCCGTTCCACCCGACCCAGCGCGGCAGCAGCAGCAACCCGCTCCCCGCAGCCAGCATGCCGACCCGGTACGCCGTCGCCTTCATCGAATTGAAGGGGCCCTCGTCACCTGGATCCGCGAGTCCGATCGAATAGGCGTCGATCGCCACGTCCTGAGTCGCCGACGCGAAGCAGTAGATGCCGATGCAGGTCCAGAGCAGCCAGCCGGCTGTGACCGGGTCGGCGCTGGCGACTCCGAGCAGCGCGAGCGCCATCGCGCCATTCGCAGCAGCGATCCAGGATCGCCGCTCACCGAATCGATCGACGAGCGGTGACCAGAAAACCTTGAGCGCCCACGCGAAGGAGAAGACGTTGATGAAGCCGATCGCGGCGAGTGAAACCTCCTCGCGGCGCAGATAGACCGGCAGCAGGTGCAGCCAAACCCCCATCGGAAAGCCCTCGATCACGTAGACGAGTGCAACGATGGCCAGCTTCCGGCGCAGTGACACGGCGACCCCCCGCGCGAAGTGTACTTGCTGCGGTGGTGTCTGCGTGCCGACCGCCGTGTCGACGACGGCGCCGAGTCTCGCTAGAGTGCCCCCGCCCCAACCACGGGACGAGCCAAAAGGAATGGACGCGATGACGGATCCGAACGAAGACGAAGACGGCCCGCGCGGCAAGGTCGATGCCACTGCGGTGCTCTACATCGCCGCCGGGATCCCCGGGATCTTCCTCTTCCTGGTGGTTCTCTTCGTCGCCGAGATGCTCTGGGACATCCCGGCCTGATCGGCCCCCAGGTGCCGCGGCGCCCGCTTTCGTCGACTTGCCGCTTTGCTGCGCTGCGGCTGCGAGTCCGCGAGTAGGCAGCTTCTGGCGTATCACCGCCGGTCGCTTCCGTTCCTGTCTGGAATCTGATAATTCTCTTTAATATCAAGTAGTTAGACTAATGTCGAAGCTTCTGCCGCCGATACGCAGAGGTGTATGGGCAAGGGGATCCGAAAGCTCTGGTCGCTAGCCGGCCTGGTCTCATTCGCACTCGCGATCGCGGCGGGGGCCGGCTGCACTGGGGGCTTTTCCGGACAGGTTGGCTATCGCTACTTCGCCGAACCCGACCGCAACGACCCGTGGAGCCGCAAGATCCAGTTCTGGCAGGCGCGCGAGCGGGCCGAGCGCGGTGGCGAGACGGTGGCGGGCCCAGCCGCGGTGGCGGGTTCCGGTGAGGCTGAGTCAAGAAATGCCGGCATCGAGAATCTCGCGGCCAAGTACGCCTCTTTCCGCAACGAGCACAAGCGCGAGATTGCGCGTGAGCTCGCGGATTGGATTCAGCAGCAGGCTCGACAGCACTACGTCCCCGACGGACCGGTCGACGAGTGGGCGACGCTCGAAGAGACCCTGCGCAACAACGGTGATGACTGCGACGGCCTCGAGTTGCTGGTGTTCAACTTCCTGCGCGACCTCGGCTTCGCCGAGAATGAGGTCTACCGCGCGATCGTCTATCGCCGTTCGGACAAGCAACACCACATGGTGACGCTCTGGTTCGAGGATCCGGACGACCCCTGGGTGATCGACCCGACCGGTGCGATGACGTCCGGCATGCCGCGCATGTCGGAGCTTCCGGAGTGGACTCCCCTCAAGGTGTTCAGCCACGACGAGGACTTCAGCGTCCGAGTGCAGCACATCGCCCGTAGCGCCCCCTGATCTCCCACTCCATCCGAGCGCCGGCAATCCCGCACACCCGTCAGGCTCGCTAACCTGCACCAGATGCCGAACTGGATGATCTGGCTGTGGCTTCCGTGGCTGCTGCTGGCCTGCGCTGAAGGCACACCCGATGCGTCGGATGGCGTATACCGGGTCGCGTTGCTGACGCCGGGGTCGATCGCCGACGGCGGCTGGAATGCGGGCGCCTACGCGGGGCTCGAGTCCATCCGAGATCGGCTCGGCGCCGAGATCCGTCACGTCGAGACGCGCACGCCCGCCGACTTCGAAGAGGGCTTTCGCGACTTCGCGGGCCGCGGTTTCGACCTGATCTTCGGCCACGGTTTCGAGTACCAGGAATCGCGCCGATGGTCTTCGAACTCGAGCAGTCGATCTACCTGTGCGGCGTGATGGCTGCGCGCATGACCGGGAGCGGAACCCTCGGCCTGATCGGCGGCATCGATCTGCCGTCGATTCGCAGCACCTTCATCGCGTTTCGCGCGGGCGTACATGCCGCGCGGCCCGACGCGGTCGTGCGCGAAGTGTTCATCGGGAACTTCGACGACACCGCGGCGGCGGGTGAAGCCGCGCGCGCGTTGATGGAGGAGGGAGCCGACCTGTTGCTCCACCAGGCCAACGATGCGGGTCGCGGGGTGTTCCGCGCGGTGTCGCAACGCGCGAAGCGGGGCGGCCGCGTGTTCGCGTTCGGCACCAACCGCAACCAGAACGAGATGGCGCCCGCCGTCGTACTGGCGTCTGCGACCCTCGACATTCCCGCTGCCTTCGTCGAGGTCGCCGGCCGCGTCCGCGACGGAGCCTTTCGGCCCGAGCCGTTGCGGCTCGGGATGGCTGAGGGAATCGTCGCGCTCGAGATCAACCCGGCCCTGCGCGGCGAAATTCCGCCGCCGGTGCTCACTGAACTCGCCGAACTCGAGCGTCGGATCCGAGCGGGCGAATTCCAGGTTCCGCGGGGCTCGTTCTGAGCGAAGCGGCGCGCTCGGCGGCACCGTCTGCGGTGCGGTTGCGCGGCATCACGAAGGCCTTCGTCCGAAATACTCCGGTGCTCCACGGCGTTGATTTCGAAGTCGCCGCAGGCGAGATCCACTCGCTGCTGGGCGAGAACGGCGCAGGCAAGAGTACCTTGATGAACGTTCTCGTCGGTCTCGTTCGACCGGACGCCGGTACGCTGGCGGTCGCGGGCGAGCCGGTGGAATTCACGGCGTTTGGTCCCGCGCAGGCCGCCCGCTGCGGCATCGGCATGCTGCACCAGCATTCCGCCCTGGTGCCCGCGATGACGGTGGTCGAGAATTTCGCGTTCGGCGATCCGGACGGTTCCTTGCTGTTCCGACCCGCGCGCAGCCGCAGTGCGGTGCAGGCGCTCGCGGAGCGCTTCGACTTCGAGGTGCCGCTCGATCGGCGTGTCGAAGATCTCTCGGTTGGCGAACGACAGCGCGCCGAAATCCTGCGCGTGCTCGGGCGTGGGGCGCGGGTGTTGATCCTCGATGAGCCGACCTCGGTACTGACGCCCGGCGAGACCAGGCGGCTGTTCACGTCGTTGCGGAGGCTGCGCGAGGCGGGCTGTTCGGTGGTGTTCATCTCGCACAAGCTCGGCGAGGTCGAGGAAATCGCGGACCGCGTGACGGTCCTGCGAAGAGGACGGGTGGCGGGCGTGCTCGACATCGCCGAAGGCGGAAGCTGCTCGGGCGCGATTTCGCACCGCTCGAGCGGGCCGGGCGGCCGCCGGTCGCGGAGTCGAGTGGGCCACCGTTGCTGCAGCTGCGTGGCCTCGCCGCGCCGGGCGCGACCGAGGCGAGCCGCCTGCGTGGCCTCGATCTCGTGGTTCGCGCGGGCGAGATCGTCGGGGTCGCGGGGATCGACGGCAACGGTCAGCGTGAGCTCGAGGAGGTGCTCGCGGGTGTGCGCACGCCCTCGGCCGGGGAATTGCGGATCCGCGGCGAGGCGGTCGCACCGGGCGCACGCTCGTTGCGAGCCGCCGGCCTCGCGCACCTTTCGGGTGATCGCGAGACCTCGGGTCTGATCGCGGGCTTCTCGCTCGCGG
>JAFDEI010000053.1 GCA_019310425.1 Deltaproteobacteria bacterium
GGCCTTTGCGATTCCCAGTGGGTCTGCCAGGCGCGCGTTGATCAGATTTCCGCCCCCTTGCTCGAGCAGATGAAGAAATGCGGCGTCGCGGCCATTGCTTTCGGTGTTGAAAGTGGATCGCAGAAGGTTTTGGATTTCTTCCGCAAAGGAATCAAGATCGAGCAAACGATCAAAGCTTTCGACCTTTGCCACGAGCATGGCATAGGGACCCTTGCATTCGTGATGCTGGGCGCGCCCATCGAGACCCGTGAAGATCTGGAAGCCACGGTAGGGTTGGTCGAACGCATCCGCCCTGACAGCCTTTCCTTTTCGATCGCCACTCCAGGGCCGGGCAACGCGCTCCACGATTACGCCGTCGCAAACAAGCTTCGCAACGTGACTGCGGTCGAAGGCAACGACTACCAATACAACACGGATCCCATCAAGCTGTCACTTGTAACTGCCAAGGACGTATCGTGGGCTGCGAAAGCGATTATCGAAGCCGTGCCGAACACGTACTACAAGGAGGAACTGGAGGCCAGAGCAGAGAGGCTGGCGGGATAGCCCTAAGGATGAAGAAACTCGATCAGGATTCTTGCCCTACGTAGGTGGTGCCCTCATCCATAGAAGTGCCTCGGGATGGGCTTCAATGCTGAGAGATGCACTTGAAGCACGGCGGGCTCGCGGTGGGCGAGCAAGGCGAGAACTCGCAAACGCCCAGCGGGCCGTCCGGAAGTAGGCATTGAGTACCCGATTCCATGCACGTCGTAGGGGGTGGTTCTGAAATCATCTCCCCTAGATCGCAACCAGCGAATGAGGCCAGGGAGATTGCCAAGAGAGCGCCGGCCGTGGTGGCGATCAACGTGTTGTGAGAGCGTGAGGGGGCACGCGAGCGCCGGCGAATGTGCACGGGGCGAAGCGTCTGGATCGATTTCGGCATCGGCTCCCAACCGGTCGGGTTCTAGATGCAATGTACGCTGCCGGGCGGGCGATCGCTCTCCGCGACGCCCCTGCGGGCGAGATCTTGGCGACCCGGACGCCCTTCACTCACCCTTCAAGGGCTGTCCCCCGTCGATGTAGATGGTTTCGCCGTTGATGTTCCTGGAGTCTTCGGAAGCCAGGAATACACAGGCGTTCCCGATGTCCTCGGCGGTAGAGGCAAGACAAGCTACGAATTTCCCAAGTCCGATAATGGTCAGTAAGTGCGGGCTCGAGACATCGCGGCTGGGACAGTAACGTTCACCGCCAAGCATGAGCCTCACCGACCGCCTGACTTTGACTACAACGTTGTGACACCCCGGGAGGGAATCGATCGTAGGGGAGATCGAGGGCTTCTCAACCAGTTTTGGGCAAGGCCTGCTAGAGCGAGAAAACTGATCGCCGATCTCGAAGCGGAGCGTGCGTAGCGAACTTCCAGCGGCGGTCCTTCCGGAGGTGTGGCTAGAATCCGGTCGTCATGGGGTCTCCTGTCTGCCGAATTCTCGCCTTCGCCTTCGCCTTCGCCGCGCTGCTGCTCCTGCTTGGTGTGAGTAGTGCCCGCGCTCAAGAGGTAAACCGCGGTGAGGCGCCGACATCGAGTTCGGTGGAGGACATGAATGGCGCGATCGAGGGCGGCTTCGAGGACGAGGAGGTCGCCGAACCGCGTTTCCCGAGGCTGAGCCGGGCCATCGCAGCCCTACCGCCCTTTCTGCGTGATACCGAGCTGAGTTTCTCGGGTCGAACCTACTACTGGGACCACTGGCGGTCCGACAACACTCGAGGAACGGCCTGGGCCATGGGCGGCGCCCTGGAGTACCACTCGGGCTTTCTCTTCGAGAGGTTCCGAGTCGGCGCTGCCCTCTACACCTCCCAGCCGATCGTGGCGCCCGACAGCAGGGGCGGCACGGGGCTCCTGCGCCCGGTCCAGGAGGGCTACACCGTTGCAGGACAGGGGTACCTGGAGATGAAGTTCTGGGACGACAACTCTCTCAAGCTCTATCGCCAGGAAGTGGATCTACCCTACGTCAACAAGAACGACACGCGGATGACCCCGAACACCTTCGAGGCCTATCTCGTTCGCGGCAGGAAATCGGATGTCCGCTGGCTGCGAGATGTCAGCTACTCGGCCGGGTATATCCGAAAGGTCCGGCTACGCGATCAGGACAAGTTCATTCACATGTCCGAGGCGGCGGGTGATTCCAATGGGAACGACGGCATGGCATCGGCCACCTTCGCGATCAAGCCAAGAGAAAACGTCACGATTGGCGTCACCAACCACTTCGTGAATGATGCGTTCAACACCTTCTATGTCGAGGGCAGCCATTTTCGAAAGGTGATGGACGATGTGGGCCTGCGGCTGGAAGGCCAATACACCTGGCAGGCAAGTACCGGCAGCGAGAGTTCTTCCGCCGGTTCTTTCGATGCGTGGAACGTCGCTCTCCGCGGCGCGGCCAGCTGGAAGGGCGCCATTCTGACGTTGGCCGGTTCGTTCACTTCACAGGAAGAGACGATCCAGAGTCCATGGGGCCTGTGGCCCGGCTACCTGGGACTGATGCTCAGTGACTTCGATCGCGCGGGTGAGAGCGCGGTCCTGGTCGGCGTCTCCTACGATTTCAAGGGTGTGGGGGCTCCAGGTCTCTCGGCTTTCTTCAACTTCGCTACCGGCTTCGATGCGAAGAGCGCCCTTGGCAGCAGCAGCGCGAAATTCACCGACCAGCGCGAGGTCGACCTCACCCTCGACTACGTGTTCGAGGAGGGATTCCTGAAAGGTCTGTGGCTGCGAACGCGCGGTGCATGGCGGCGGGAGGAGGGCGCACCCCGGGACGACTACCAGCTCCGCGTCATCTTGAACTACGACTTCCCGATCCTCTAGTTGCCGTCGGACCGGATCACCAGGCCGTCCCCGGACGTGAGCGAGCTTCCGTCCAGCGCGATCCGGCGCGGACAGCCGCTACCTGATCGCTGAGACTGCGCTGCCCTCGTCGATCTCGATCCACTCAGCGCCCGCGTAGCTGCACGCTCGCTTCGGTGCAGCGATCATCACGTGAGCCGCGGCGATCTCCTTCTTGTCGTCGAGGTTGCGTGGCTGCATCGTGCTCGCCTCGGCCAGCGCCCGGCGTCCTTCGGCCAGGCGCTTCGGGTCGTGCTTGGATGCTCCGAGGCACAACAGCTGTGACCCGACCTCGATCTGGTAGTCGATCCGCGACTCGTGCAACGCCAACGCGGTCCGCGCGTGCTCGAGCGCGCGTTGCTTGTCTCCTCGTACGCCGATGATCCATTTCAGCCAGAACCACTCCGGCAGCACGCGGTAGAAGACCGCACTCACGTAGTGGAGGTTTCCGAGCGTCGACGACCGCTCGCCCTCACGGAAATCGGGTTCGAGCGCGATGCCGTGATCGAGCAATTTCACCATTGTTCTTACGATGCGCACGCTCGAAAATATCCCGTCGATCTGCAGGCGCCGACCCATCGAATTGAACTTCCAGAGCATGCAGGCTGCGCAGTCCGGATCCACTGAAATCCCGCGGTCGGTAAACTCGATCGCGCGGCTCAGGTGTTCTCGTCGGCGGTCGCGGTCCGCGAGGTCCAGGCTGTCGGCGGCGAGCCAGTGGGCTCGCGCCGTCCGCCAGTATGCATGGCGGTAGGGTTCGAGGTCCGGTGTTGGTGCAGCATCCAGCCACTCGCTGACCGTCTCGAAGCGGTTTGCCGCCTCGATCGCGAGGTCGTATGAGAGGCCCTCCACGGGTATCTCGAGGTCCCATGACGTGCGCTCGAGGTTCACGGCTTCGTTCCATATCCGCGCGAGATCGTCGATAGCGGTGACCGGCTTTGCCGACGCAATGGCCGGGAGCACCAGCATGCTGGTGCCAAGGACGCACGCCAGGGCGAGCTGCCACCAATTCGGCTTGTTTGCGACGTGAGCCGAGCGAATCCCACAGGCCGGAGAGAGCATCGGCCTATTTCCGCACGGCCACGCGCCCATGTCAAGTCTCATGCGCTGACGGGAATTCATTGGCCATCAATCGGCAATCTGCCCGAGAGCGGTCTCGGGAGCCGGGCTTCCCGAAGGTGGAAAGGTTCTTCCACACATCGAGCCGTCGACTCCTCTCCGGCCGACTTCACGAATAGGCAGAACGAACCCGAACCTGCGGCACAGCCTCTGGGATCTCTTTCACGTCCTGAATGGACCGTACTTGGCAGGGTCATTGCAGTCTCTCCTGTTTCGAGAGGTGGGGCATCGGCGACTGCGGGAGGTCGCGTGCAGATTCGACTGGCGACCCTCAATGTATGGGCTCTTCCGGAGCCGATCGGGCGCGACGTCAGCGCCCGGGTCGATGCTATCGGCCGCAGGATATCCTCCCTCGATCTGGATCTGATCACCTTTCAGGAAGTCTGGACCCGCGACGCCGGCCGACGGCTATGTGATGCGGGACGCGCTGCGGGGCTGCATTACGCCTGGTCGGGCGGCGTGGATGCGGGCGGGCTGTTGCTGCTGTCGCGCTACCCGATCGACGAGGTGTCTTTCGAGCGCTTCGCGCTGCAGGGCGAGGCCGAGCGCGTCGTGATGAATCTCGAGTACCTGAGCGGGAAGGGCTTCGCGACGGCCCGGATCGCCACACCGGCGGGCCCGTTGCTGGTCGTGAACACGCATCTCCACGCGCGCTATTCGAGCGCCGCGAAGCACCGACATACCCCCCATCGGACGGTGCAGACGATTCAGATGGCGGCGCGCTTCGTGGGCATGGACGAGCCGGTGGCGCTGCTCGGCGATTTCAATTTCCGAGAGGGTGAGCCCGACTATCAGGTGCTGACAGAGATCCTCGGCATGGCCGATGTGGCGGCGGCCCTCGGTAACCGCCAGAACACGACCCTCCATACCAACGTCTACCGCCACGCTTCCGGGACCGACCGTCGCAAGGACTACGTCTTCGTGCGAAGCGGGGGCAATCGAAACCTCGTTCCCCGCGCGGTAGCACGCAGCTTTGACGGTCGCTTCGAGATCGATGGGGAGCCGGCAAACTACTCGAACCACGCCGGACTCATCGGCGACTTCGAGATCCAACAGGTGCAGCGTGCAACGCGACCCGCCCCGGCTGAAGACGCCTTCGATCTCGCGGAACGCGCCCTGGCCGAGGGAGAGAGTCTTGCGGTCGAGCGGCGGAGCGGAAATCGCAGACTCTCGGCTGCCGGGATCGGATTCGCCGCGCTTGCCGCGCTGTCGGCCAGGCCGAAGCGCATGAGCCGACGGAAGCTGTTGCGGAGCGCGCTCTCGGGCGCGGCCGTCCTCGGGCTCACGCCGGGCGTAGGCTTCTCGATCGTCTCCGAAGTGCTCGTGCCCGACGACATCCGTACCTTCCGGAACGCGGCCGCCGAGCTTGCAAGGTTGCGAGGTTCGTTCCGGGTCTGAATCGCGAGTCGCGAAGCCTGGGGCAGGGACTTCGCGCAGCCTCGCACCACTTCCTGGATTTCGATGAGGTAGAATCCTGCACGTGGCCGGTCGAGAGGGTGGAGACGCGTTTGCGCGACCGCGCATCCTGATCGCTGCGGGGCTATTGCTCGCGTTCCTGCTGGGGCTGGCCGTGCAGTTGCCCGCTGCCAACGGCGACCGCTTCTGGGTATCCGATCGCCAGAAGTACCCGTTGATTGCGTACAACCTCGTCGAGCATGGCGCCTACTATGCCAAGCAGGATTACGGGCGCCGGTTGGAGCGCGACGAGCCGATCGTTCCCTACGCCTTGCGCGCTCCCGGATATCCGTTCTTCCTGGCAGCCGTCTTCGCGATGAGCCGTCACTTCGACGGCGTCGACCCCCAATGTCTCATCACCGATCGGTGTCCCGGGGCTACGGCGGTGCGAAGGGACGTCCAGCGGGCGAGCGCCGTCGTTGCGGCCCTTCTCGTTCCGGCCACGGCTCTGCTCGTGGGGGTGGCATTCGGTGGCTGGCCCGCAGCGGTCGCCGCCTGCGTTCTGATGCTGTTCAGTGTCCCCAACAACGACCAGAGTCGTCTGGCGGCGCTATTCCTGCTGGGACACGCGGGCTTCGGCATGCTGGCGTATCGCGCGGTGGGGCGGCGCCGGTTCGCGTTTGCCGCGGCGAGCGGTGCACTGCTCGCCGCGCTGATCCTCACGCGGGCGATCTTCCTGTACTGGCTGTTCGCGCTGGTCGTCTTCGGCTGCGTTCAGCTCGTAATGCAGCTGCGAACACGCGGCGAGGTGGGAGTGCGCACAACCGGGGCGATCACCCTGGTGGCCATTCTGCTGGTGTTGCCCTGGATGGCGCGAAATCATGCGGTCGGCGGCCGGTTTGCGATCGCGGATCAGCGCGGATCCCTGCTGGCGATTCGGGCGGAATACACCGAAATCACCTGGCCGGAGTTGTTTGGAGGGTTTGCGTATTACCTCCCGCGCGCCCCGGATGCGATGAGAACCATGCGGCGGTCCCTCATGCGAGCCGTCGAGCCCGATGTCCATGGCTACGAGCGCTTCAATCGCAACCACTGGGACGGGTTCTATCGCCGGGCCAAGAGGCAGAGCGGCGTCGTGGCGGCCCGCGCTCGCGAAGACCCGGGGTGGAAGAGCGGTATCAGAGGACGGCATGGCAGGGATGTGGCGCTCGATCACAGTGCCCGCGACGTGATCCTCGAGAACTGGAGCAAGCAGATCGCGCTCTCCTTCGTTTTCGGCCTGCGAGGGAGCTTCGTGTATATCCAGCAGTTCGATCTGACGACGTACGGGAGCTCCATCGCAGCGGCGACCCGGCGCCTGAACGGCCTCGCGGAATGGGCTGTGATCTTCCACGTACCGGCGATGATCGCAGCCATCGCGATCCTCGCTACTCGTCGGGATTGGTCGCGGCTCTACTTCTTTTCGCCCGCGCTCTTCTCATTCTTCATCCACGCCGGGACGACCCACTACCTCCCCCGGTATTCGGACCCACTGACACCCATCTGGATCGTCGGTCTCGTCTTCACGGGAGGCGAGTTGATCCGCGCTGTCCGACGCGCCCGTAGCGAGTCCAGTCCGGGGTGACCAGTAGATTGCTCCGGAGTGCTCGAGCGATCACATCCCTGGAGGAGCACGCTGCAGCAGATAGCGGCCATCCGACAACCTCAGCTCCAGGCGATCGTTCTCCGCGGCCTCGTAGTCGAAGGCGATGAGTTCACCGTCGCGGGCCAGGGTGACGCGATAGCGATCGCCCGGCTGCGAGAACCGGAAGTCGTACGCGTTGCCCATCTCTCTTGCGATCAGGCTGGCGAGTTCACTGGGGATTCTGCGCCGACGGAATGACGACGCCAGCCACTCGCCCGATTCGATGACCCCCTCGACGACGACGTTGCCGGCGTCTGCGGGAGGCTCGATCTCGGCGGGCGTGCGAGTGTGCGCACGGACGAGTGCGGGCTCCGGCGCTGCCGGGACCACTTCGAGGAATTCGATGGATCCGATTCCGGCATCCACCGCCTGAGTCGCCGGTGCTACCGGCGGAGTCACCGGTGCCGGAGCGGCGGCAACGGGCGGGGGTTCGGTAACGGTAGGTGTGTCGGCGACCGTAGCGTCACCGTCGCGCGTCGTGGGCAGCAGTGTCGACGCGACCGCGCCCAGCAGCGCCCCAGCGCCCGCAGCCGCTAGCCAACCTAAGGCGACTCGCGACCGGGCCGAAGCCACTGGTCTCGGCGGCGGCTGGGATGGCAGGTCGAGCAAGGGGGCCGGCTGGTGGGGGGGGTGGAGGTCGGCGTGCTCGCTATGCGAACTCTGTGATTCCCACCGGCCTCGTGCAGATTGCTCGGTATCTCGCTGGGGAATCGCGCGCTCGCTGAGCGAGCCCTGCGATTCCCGAGAGCTGTGTGCAGGCTGCTCGGTCGGTGGGGCGGGCTTGGCCGCGAGCGCGAGTTCGAGCTGCGCGAGCGCTCGCTGTGTTGGCGCGCGAGAGGGTTCTTCACCGGCCAGCGTCGGCATCGGGGCTGCGGCTCCGGCGTTCCATTCTCGGTAGAGGCGCGCGGCCTCGGTGAGCAGGCGCGCCGGAACACCACGCGCGCGATCGTGGAGCTTCAGCATCACGGCGTGGTTGAAGCGCGCCCGGAGCGGGCCGTGGAGGTCGGCCCGGTCCATCGCAGCCGTGAGCAACGCCGTCGACTCCTCGATGTCGAGTTCATGTGTAAGCGCCGGCTCCGCGACTCCGCGCTCATGCTGATTCGCATGGGCGGCCGTGGCGGAATCGCTCACGGTTGCGCGGACGCTACGCAGGCTGCCTTCGGAGCGTTGGAACCAGAGGTCGAGTGCATCGCGTGTCTGCGTCGGCAGGCGCTCGGCGTCGTCGATCAGCAGCAGCAGCCCGCCGGATGTAGCGCGCTGTTTCGCGGCTGCGACCAGCTGCGCCTGGGAGTCGCGGCCGCGCTGCTCTCCGATCGCTTCGATCACCCAGGTCGCGAGATCGTCCGGCATCAGGTTCGGGTAGGGGACGTGGACCGCGGTCGGCTGCCCGGCTGTGCGCATGGCCAGCACGCGGAGCAGCAGCGATTTGCCCATGCCCGCCGCGCCGGTGAGCCGGATCGAAGCCGTGCTGCCGCTCAGAGCCCAGGTCTGCAGGTGATCGAGCAACTGCTCGGTTTCCGGCCGCGGAACGTAGGCGGCCGGACGTGTCGTCTGTTCGAACGGTTCTGCGTCGCGTCCGTCTGTCACACTCGCCTCTGTACCAGAACGGTAGCAGGATTCGTGAATTTGTTGGATCGCCTGCCTGTGGATTCAACTCGGACGGTTCGCTCGGCTCACTCGTCGAATCCGCGAATGCGGAGAAGAATCATGGTACGCCGTGGGGGATTCAGGCGGTGTCGTCCACGGGCCGGATGGCCACCCGGGTATCCTGCACGTGGGTTCCGGGTTCGAAGTGGCCGAAGGTCCAGCCGAGTTGGCCCTCGCCGCCCGCGAAGTGCAGTGGTTTCATGAGCCCGGGGATGAGGAACTTGTAGCTTCGGTGCTCGGGGAACTGGTGTGGTTCCCAGGCGTGGAAGTAGTAGGCGACGTGCGGGCGGACCATGCTCGAGTACTTGGCGCGCATACGGATCTCGCCGTAGTCGTTGGAGATCAGCGCCCAATCGCCGTCGCGGATGCCCAGCGATTCGGCCTCGCCGGGGTTCAGATACACGACCGGCTCCCCGCGCTGAAGTCGCAAGAGTGAGGGCGTGTCGCGCCAGACGCTGTGGATGCTCCAGCGCGAGTGGCACGAGATGAACTGGAAGGGATGATCGCCGCCGGCTGTTGGGCTCGGTTTGTGGTTCGGGAACGCTTCGTCGGCTTCGAGGAACCACGGATGGTCGATGTAGAACTGCTGCCGCCCCGTGAGGGTCGGCCAGCTCCAGCGGTGCTTCGTCATGTCGGTCAGCGATTCGAGCACGCCTTTGCCGCGCCAGTCGGAGTTGAAGATGTTCTCCTGGATCGCAACGCCGCCGACGTTCGCGAACTTCGCGATCCCGGTCTTCTTCAAACCTTCGATCGTCATGCCCTTGGCCGAGGGGCTCTTCTCGATCACGAGCGCATTGATCTTCTCGGCATCCTCCGGGCCGTACTTCCCGCCAAATGAGAAGCGCTGGGAGATCGTCTGTAGGTCGATCTCTTTTCCGCCGCAGCTTCGGACCGGCGCCACGTCGCGTTCGCGCGCGATCTTCTCGACCGCCTGTGCGAGCAGCGAGTAGATCTCCCACTCGTCCTTGGATTCTCCCAGCGGGCGCACTGCGGCGTCGCAGTACTGGAGATAGGGCGCATACGCGACCGGGTATTTGATTCCAGGCTTTTCGTAATAGCCCGCTGCCGGCAGCAGGTAGTCGGCGTGGATACCGGTAAAGGTCTGCTTCTGGTTGACGTCGACTACGAGTTTGAGATTGGGCCATACGTTCTCGAGCATCCGATCCGGCAGGTTCGAGCGCCGGAGTACGTTGCTCCCGCCGGTTACCCAAGCTCGGATCGCGGGGCCGTCGGGGTGCGTCGGCATCCAACCCTTTGCCTTCGCCTCCTCGACGTAGTCTTCGAGCGGTCTGGGATAAAGATGGTCCTCCTCGCGCGCGAGGTCCTCGCGAATTCCCTGGAAGTCGTAATTCTGGCTTGCAGAATTCGTTATGCAGGAATCGTCTGCATTTGCGAGGTGGCGCATGAGCTGGTGCTCGAGCTGGGCCTGCGACTTCCTGCCCGCGATTCGATCGATCAGCAATCCGAGGGCAAACGGGTCGCTGAAGATCTTCACCGTTCCCCGAAGTCGGCCCCAGGCGCCTTCTCCCGCGTCGGCGGCAACTTCGTTGTAGCCGTCGATTCCAATCCAGCTCGTGGCCTGGTAGCCCGCGCCCCGTTTTCCGATCGCGCCCTTGAGCGCGAGGCACAGTAGTTTGGTGCGGTTGATCAGGTCGGAATTCAGGTAGCGGTTCGAACCCCAGCTCGACAGCACCATCGGTCGCTCGGCGGCGGCGAAGCCCTCGGCGAACTGTTCGATGAGCTTCACGTCGAGGCCTGTGACCGCGGCGGCGCGCTCGAAGGTCCACGGCTCGAGCCGTTCCCGGAGCAGCGCACCCACCGGCGCGACTGTGACTTCGCTGCCGTCGCCCAGCGTTAGCTCGAATCGGCCCTGGATCGCGGGCAGCAGCTCCTCGAGGGTGAGCTTGGGGCGTCGGGTGTTGCCCGGGCTGCCGGGTGCGGGAGCGATCGCGCTCGCAATCTGGTCCCACAAGTAAAAGAGATCGTCGGCCCCGTCTTTGCGCAGGTCGCTCTCGCGCAGGAATCGCCCGGTGTCGAGCCGGACGAGCAGCGGCAGGTCGGTCTGCTCGCGCACATAGGCGGTGTCGATGCGGCCGCTCTCCCAGATGTGCCGAGCTGTGGTGAGGCCCAATGCGGCGTCCGTCCCGGGTGCGATCGGGAGCCACGAGTCCGCGTGCACCGCGGTCGCGCTGTAGATCGGGTCGATCACCGTGAGTTCCGCGCCGTCGTACTTCGCTTCGTAGAGGAAGTGCGCATCGGGAATTTGAGTGACGGACGGATTCATCATCCAGACCACCAGGAAGTCGGAGAGGAACCATTCGTCGCTCGAGCCGCCCACGTGAGGGATGCCGAGGGTGAGGGTTGCGCCGATGTTGAGATCGCCGATCTCCGCCCAGTCGTCCGGAAGCGAGGCGCCGAGCATTCCGAAGAAGCGATTGCGAGCGACGGTGGTGGCGCCCAGGTCGAAATGCGGGCCGAGATCCTGGACGATCGAATCGGCTCCGTGCGCAACGCTGATGTCGACCAGCTTGGTGGCGATTTCGCGCAAGGCCTGGTCCCAGGAAATGCGCTGCCAGCGCCCACTGCCACGCTCACCTTCCCGCTTGAGCGGAACGGTGAGACGGGTCGGCCCGTACATCACGTCGGTGTAGCAACCGCCCTTCTGGCATCCGCGCGGGTTGAAATCTGGGACGCCCGGTTCAGAGGCCTGGTAGTTGGCCACTTGTTCCTCGCGGACCACGACCCCGTCCTTGACGAAGAGATCCCAGTTGCAAGCGCTGCGGCAGTTCACCCAGCCGTGCGAGCCCTTGACTACGCGATCCCAGGACCAGCGCTCGCGGTAGAGGTCCTGCCAGTGCGCGAGTCTTTCGGGTCTTGCGCGCTCACTTTCACCGTCGGCATGCGCATCGAGCCGGAAGTGCAGCAGCGGCAGGGCCGCCGCGGAGGCGCCTGTGATTCTCAGGAAGGAGCGGCGCGACAGCTGTGGTATTCCGGTTTCCGCCGCCGCTGCGCGTTTGCCCGCGTCGTGGGTCATCTCGTCTGCCGTTACGACCGCTTCCAGACGATCTCCGCGGGATCACGGGTCAGGTGGCCGAGGCAATCCTTCCACTGATAGAGGATGAGCTCGTCCATCACCTTCGACTCCTTGCCTCGGCGTTTCTTGTCGAGCTCCGAGCGCAGAACCTCGAGCGCGCCGTGCACTTCCGTGCCGAAGAGATCTTCGAGGATATTGGGCGGAATTCGTGAGGCGTTCTCGTCCCAGCTCCCGTCTTCGCGCAGTGGTGCGGGCGCGAGCGGTGGCACGTAGAAGACGTTCGGCGTGGTATTGAATTCCGGATGAAGTGGCAGCGCGACCCGGTGCTTTGCGACCAGCCGGTGGACCGCGCTGTTTTCGTCGTCGAGGAAGCCCACGAAGGCCGCCCGGCCGGGGCATTGCCGCACACAGACGGGCGCCACTCCCTGCTCGAGCCGCGGAAAGCAGCCGATACAGTGCTGGCTCACGCCGCGCGCCTCGTTGAAGTAGATCTTCTTGTACGGGCACGCGCTCGCGCATTGCTGGCTGCCGGTACAGGCGTCTTCGTCGCGCAGTACCAGACCGTCGCTCTCACGCTTGAACATCGCGCCGGATGGGCATGCTTCGACACAGGCGGCGTCGGTGCAGTGGTTGCACATGCGCGGCAGGTAGAAGAAGTAGGCGTTCGGAAATTCACCGCCGCCCTCGTCCTCGTCCCAGTTCATGCCCCAGGTCTTGCTGCCGGAGATCTTCTTCAGGTGAGCGCTCCGGCCCTTGCCCCCGCGCAGGACGTCGTCGTAGTTGAAGTCCCAGCCACCGCCGAATTCCTCGGGTGTGGGAAGGCGACCAAAATGCAGCTTGCCCTTCGCGTCGTAGCCGCCCCCCATGCTCTCCCAGCCTCGCGGCGTTCCGGCACCGGGTTTGGTGTTCACGGTCATCCACCATTGATGGTCCGCGCCCTCCTCCTCGTTGTTCCAGAGCATCTTGCACGCGACCGAGCAGGTCTGGCAGCCGATGCACTTGTTGAGGTCGTAGACCCAGGCGAGCTGTCGTTTCGACTTCTTGTTGTCAGGCATTTCTGGCTCCAGGGAAGCTGAAGGAAGTTTCGCGAGCGTTCATCAGTCCATCACCTTCTCGATGTCGCAGCGGACCGCTCGATCCGCCGGGATCGGCTGCCACGAGAAGGCTCGGTACGTGAGGTGGCCATAGCCGCCCGCAAGGCCGAGGTGCTTTACGTGCCCGGGTTCGAGGTCGGCCTGGCTGTAGTGTTCTTCGTGCATGTAGGGTTCGAAGCCGTTGTAGACGATCAGTTGTCCGGGTCGTACCGAAGGCGAAATCTTCGCCTGGATCAGCATTGTCCCCGCATTGCTCGTCATCCTCACCTTGTCGCCGTTCTCGATCCCGAGGCCCACGGCATCGTCGTCGTTGATGAAGACGAACGGTTCGCCGCGGTGCGTGTTCAGCAGGATGTTGTTGGTCATGTTCATCGAGTGGATGCTCCAGCGGTTGTGGCCGCTGGTCATCAGGAAGCGCCTCTGCGCACCGCCCTGGTTCGTCGGCTCCTTGTGGGTCGGGAGCGCCTCGCCGGCCTCGATGAACCAATCGTGGTCGATGTAGTACTGCGCGCGTCGTACCAGCGTGTCGTACGGGACCTTGTCTTCGACGTGCCAACGCATCGGGGTGTGGATCTCGTCGGGACGGATCGAGGACCCTTGCGAGATACCGTGCCCGATGGAGCCCCAGCTCGTGAAGCGGACCGCGCCCTTCTCGCGCAGCGTCTCGAGCGTGGTTCCCTTCGGCAGCAAGCCGTATACCGCATTGTCGCGAATCGCCTCGTCGAATCGCACCTCCTCCTCCCGCAGGGCGCCGCCTTGCGAGAGCTGGTCGGAGAGGCCGACCAGGGAGCGCACGTTGCCCTCGCAGTCCTTGAACTCGGTCAGACCGCGTTTGGCCGCCCGCTCCTCGATCTTCTCGACCAACCGAAAGCCGATCTCCACATCGGGCAGAGAATCGCCCAGTGGCTCGGTGGCCTTGTCGCCGAGCACGAAGCGCAGGTGGTGGACTGACATCATGCTGTGGACGAGTTTTTCGTAGTGTTGCGCCGCCGGCAGGACGTAGTCGGAATGCAGCCCGGTGGTGGTCATGCGGTAATCGACGGAGACGATCATTTTCAGCTTGGGCCACAGGTGCTTGAGCAGTTGCTTTTGTCCGCCCCTCTGACGGCGCAATACGTTACCGCCGGATTCGAAGAAAACCCGTGGTTCTACGTGCTGGAATACCTTGGAGGCGCGGTCGCCGAACCAGCCCTTCTCGATTGCTTCGTTGACGTACTCATCGAAGCTTCGCTTCATCGTCGGATCGTTGTTCTCCGGGTCGTTCCAGCGCTCCTTGTAGCCGAATTGGTAGTACCAGAGGAATGCGGGCGGAATCATGTTCCCCATCCCGCCGAGCTCGCTCGCGACCTCGGCCGCGCGGTTCTGCACCATCTCTGGCGTCATCGTGGGGTCGTTCACCGAGACGAGCTTGCGCATCGCGATCATGCTCGCGATGTGTTTCTGCGCCGCTTCCTGCCCTGGGCCGGGCTTGCGGGCCATGAATGCATCGCCGTCCATGCCCATGATTGCCCACGAGCGCGTGCCGGTTCCCTTTTTGCCCCAGTTACCCGTGAGGCCGAGCAGGAGCGCCATCGCGCGCTCCATCAGGTCACCGTGGTAGTACTTGCCGGAGTTCCAGCCGATGAAGATCTTGGTCTTCCGCGTGGCGACCTTGCGGGCGAGCTTGCGAATGTTGTCCGGCGCGATCTCGCAGATCTCGCCGGCGCGCTCGGGTGTGTAGTCCTCCAGGTGCCGCTTCAGCAGCTGGAAGACCGGCTCGACCTCGATCTCACTCAGGTCGCTGAGCGTGACCTTGAAGGTGCCCTCGAGCGCCGGGTCCACGTCGAGGAGTGCGAGCGTGTTGCGGGGTGCCGAGGTCAGCGACCCGTTCAGGGTGTTCCACCAGAAGAACTGGTCCTCGCGGTCCCAGTCGTAGACCTCGTTGCCGCGCAGGAAGCGCCCGTTGTCCTTGCGGACGAGCAGCGGCAGGTCGGTTTGCTCCTGGACGAACTGCTTCTGGTACAGACCCGAGTCGATGATCACCTTGCACATCGACAGCGCCAGTGCGGCGTCGGTGCCGATGCGAATCGGTTGGTGGTAGTCGGCGTGGGTCGCGGACGCGCTGTAGTCCGGTGCAATCGTGACGATCTCACCACCGTTGTACCGCGACTCGGCGAGGTAGTGATACCAGTGGATGTTGGTGTAGACCGGGTTCGCATGCCAGATCAGTGTGAGATCCGCGAGGAACCAGTCGTCCATCGAAGACGTCGGATTGAAGACACCCCAGGTGAGGTGCCAGCCGGGGCTGAAGTCCTGGAACTCGGCGTTACCGTCGCTCGTGGGCGTTCCGAGCACGCGATTGAACAGACGCGCGGGTTGCGCCCCGACTTCCGGAGTGAGCGGCGTAATGATCGACTCGGGCCCCTGCTCTTCGATCGCGTCGAGCATCGCATCCGCGATATCGGTCAGCGCCTCGTCCCAGGAGACCTCCTGCCACTTGCCTTCGCCGCGTTCCCCCGCTCGTTTGAGCGGCGTCGTGATGCGGTCCTGCGAGTAGTGGCAATGGCTCCAACACGCACCCTTCTGGCAGCCCATCGGGTTGCGATCGGGGATGCCGGCCTCGATCGGGGTGTGGATCGACGCCTGCTCCTCGCGCACGATCCTGCCGTTCTTGGTGTAGACGCGGAACGGACAACCTCCGGGATAGCAGTCGACGGAGTGCGTCCCCCACGTCACCGAATCCCAGGTCCACTTCTCGCGATACCGGTCCGCCCAGTTCGAATCCGTCTGCGCCACGGTGCCCTCCTCGTGACCTCCCGACTCCATCGGGACCGGGGAGATCTGTTCGGAACGCACTCGGCGCGGGCTTGCCTCGGTTGGAAGGCCGATTCAGCGCTTGCGTCGAGGCTTCCTTTCAGTGCAACCCGTAACGATTTCGCATACGGCTTGGTATGACATTCGTCATGTCGCCGCCTCGTATCCGGGGAGTGACTCGAAGTCCGGGCAGAGCGCCCCGGCATAAGTGCTCCAGAAGAGCACGGGGCCGCGGGGAAGTGACGCGCTCCTCGCCCGGGCGATCAAGGCGGCGAAGCATTTCGCAGAGTAGGTTGCGTCGAGTTCGAGGCCGAGTTCCCGCGCACACGCCTGTGCTGCCGCTCCTGAAGCTGTCGCGACGCCGTAACCAGGGCCGAGCTCGCTCGTGTCGATGGGGAAGTCCGACGCGTGCAGGTCCACCACGGGAATGTCCGGTGCAAGGCGTCGCATCCGGTTCAATGTCGCGCGCGCCGATCGCGCGAGTGCGCGCGGCGACGGCGGTAGGATGTCGCTCACGAGGACGCCGCGAACGCAGGTGTCGAGGCCTGCGAGCTTGAGGCCGACGACCAGGCCTGCGATCGTGCCGCCGCTCCCGATCGGCAACAGGATTTCCGCCGGCTTCGGCAGCAGGCCCTGCTCGATCTGTTCCGCGAGTTCGAACGCGGCAGAGACGAAGCCGAGGTTGCCAACGCTCGAAGAACCGCCGGTCCAGACCAGGTGCGGCTTCTCGCCGCGCCATTGCGAAGCCGCGAGCACGCGCAGGGTCGCCAGCACTGCCGCGGGTACGCCCGAAGTGCGCACGATTTCGGCACCGTAGGCGGCGTCGAGCGCGAGCGATTGCTCGACTTCGGGCGTGATCGGCTGCGGCACGAGCACGAGCGTGGTCGCAAGCCCGACTGATCGCCCGAGGATCGTAGTCGCGAATCCGTGGTGGGTTCCGAGACCACCCGTGGTCACGAGGCGCCGGCTTCCACGTTCGAGCGCGCGGCCAATGATGAATTCCAGCTTGCGCGGCTTGTTTCCGCCGTAGAGCGAGCAGGAACGTTCATCACGTTTCACGTAGAGGTTGGCATCCTCACAGCCCGGGAGCCGCAGTGGCTCCACCGGCGTCGGACCGTCGATGAAGGGCTGGCGTGCGACAAATTCTCGCAGCGCCGGATGAGCGCGGAACAACGGCAGGTCTTCGGCGGGCATGGACACAGTATGACACCGCGAGCGCGCACGCCGAACCACTCCGCGGCCAGCTGCCGGGCCCGGTGGTGCATGACCAATGTCATAACCGTTGCTTTGGGGTGTTGCGACTCTCTTGGGCAGGGCGAGCACTTTGAAGAGACTATCGCGACGAGAATTCCTGGAAGCTGGCGCGAGCGGCGCGGCGGTGCTCGTACTCATCAAGTTGACCCTGGATGCGCCGCTCGACCGCGAGACCAAGGCGGGGGTGAGCGCGTCGGGCCCCGTAGCCGAGCCCGACTATCACGGCTGGCAGGACATCTACCGCGACCGTTGGCGCTGGGAAAAGGTCGTGCGCGGCTCGCACACGAACGCCAACTGCGTGTCCTCGTGCGCGTGGAACCTCTACGTGAAGGACGGGATGGTGTGGCGCGAGGAGCAGTCGGCGCCCTACCGGGCGTCGAATTCGAGCGTGCCGGACTTCAACCCGCGCGGCTGTCAGAAAGGCGCGAGCTGCAGCGACCTGCTGCTCGGACCGAGCCGTCTGCAGCATCCGCTGCGCCGGGTCGGGGAACGTGGAGCGGGACAGTGGAAGCGCGTGTCGTGGGACGAAGCGCTCGGCGAGATCGCCGATGTGCTCGTCGAAACCCTGGCGCGTCGCGGAGGCGAGGGCGCGATTCTGGAGCTCGGCCCGAACGTCGACCTCGGAGCGAACACCGTTGCTGCGCTGCGTTTCTTCGGCCTGCTCGGCATACCGATGACGGACTCGATGGGCCAGATCGGCGACCTCGCGGTGGGCGGGACGATCACGCTCGGTTGCCCGCACATCGACGGAAGCTCCGACGACTGGTTTCGATCGCGCTACCTGGTGCTCTGGGGCTTCAACCCGGCAGCGACGCGAATTCCCGATGCACACTTCATCCACGAGGCGCGCTATCGGGGCGCGGAGGTCGTCGCGATCACGCCCGACTACTGCCAGAGTGCGATCCATTCGGACCTCTGGTTGTCGCCGCGGCCGGGCACCGA
>JAFDEI010000229.1 GCA_019310425.1 Deltaproteobacteria bacterium
CCTGCGATCCGCGATTCCCATGGTCGCGCCGAATCGAAGCATGAACGCGTAATCGAAACTCAGTGTGTAGAGCCCCTGCCGGAGCAGTGAGGTCGTAACGAGCTGGCCTTCGCCGGTCTTCTCGCGCGCATAGAGAGCCGCCGAGACCGCCCCCGCACAGGTGAGAGCGACGCTGTGGTCCCCCATACCGCCGCGCTGAAACGGCGGATCGGCGCCTGGGTTCGTCAGCGAGTGCGCGATCCCGGAGCGCGCCCAGTAGGCGGCGATGTCGTAACCCGCGCGTTCCGCGTCGGGTCCCTCGAAGCCGTAGCCGCTGATCGCGGCGTAGACGAGCCGTGGGTTTCGGCGCTTCAGACTCGCGTAATCGAGGCCGAGGCGTTCGAGGCCCGCCAGCCGGACGTTGGTGAGGAAGACGTCCGCGGCGTCGATCAGTTCGAGCGCGACCTCCAGCCCCTCGGGATGGCCGAGGTCGATCGCGATGCTCTGCTTGCCGCGATTGTCCATCTCGAACGGCGGGTTGAAGGGCAGATCCGCCCCCAGCATGCGACTGAACAGCCGTGCCGGGTCACCGACCGAGATCGGCTCGATCTTGAGCACCTCGGCACCCCAGTCCGCCAGTACACAGGCCGCCGCGGGACCCGCAACCCAGACGCCCATCTCGACGACCTTGACTCCCGTCATCGGCCCCGTCATTTCAGACTCTCCTCCGCCGCTGCGACGCGACAACGAACCATGAAGATGGCACAAACCTCGTCCGCGGGTTCCACCGGGGGTGGCGATTGCGAGGTCGCCTGGGACGGATGAGATATCCTCCGGCGCGGTGGAGGAGGCCGCGATGAGGATCACGTACGCGATTTCTCCGGAAGAACTTCGTCGCTGGTGCAAGCCCGACGATTGGCAGGGGACGCGGCTGGTCGCGGCGAACTGGGCGATGATCGCGGCGATCTTCGCGGGCGTCGCGCTCTGGACGAATCCGGTCTCCATTGCGCTGGGTATCGCGCTGCTCGGCGGCCGCCAGCTCGGGCTGGCGGTGTTGATGCACGAGTGTGGTCACAGGACGCTGTTCGCGAACCGCAGGGCCAATGTCTGGGTGGGCCAGTGGCTGTGTGCCCACCCGATTCTGACCGATATGGAACGCTACGCCGCCGGTCACATCGAGCACCACCGCTATGCAGGCAGCAAACGGGACCCCGACCTGGGCAATTACCAGGCCTATCCGATCGGACGGGACAGCTTCCGCCGGAAGATCCTTCGCGACCTCACAGGGCGGACCGGCTTCAGGCTGCTGGCCGGGCGATTCAGGAACGATGACGCGCTATTCGGCTCGCAGCTCGGATCGAGCGGCACGGGCGGCTTCATCGTCGTGAGCCTGATAATGTTCGCGGCCTTGCATGCATTCGGGCACGGCGCGCTGTACTGGATGTGGCCGGCCACCTTCCTGACGAGCTACCTGCTCTTCGCGCGGCTGCGCCAGATCGCCGAACACGGAGGCGTTCCCGACCTGTTCGATCCCGATCCCAGGCGGCACACTCGCACCACGATCGCCTGCTGGTGGGAACGGCTGTTCGTGGCACCGAACTTCGTGAACTTCCACCTCGAGCACCACCTGGCGGCCGCAGTGCCCTGTTACCGACTGCGGGACTTCCATGCGCTACTGCTCGAGCGACATGTCTACGAACGCACACGCTTTCCGGCGAGCTACGGGGCCGTCCTGAGAAGCGTCACGACACCGGCGTGAGCGGGATCGAACCAATCCGGAATGGAGTGACGCGTCGCGCGCGCATTGCAGCGCCGCGGGTTTCTCCTATTTTCCCCGCGCACAGGCCAAACGTCTTGGTATGCCCGTTGAGGAGGCGGTGTGCGCATCTGGATTGACGCCACCCGACCCGAGAGTCGACTCGAGATCTTCTCGATGTCGCTGCTGGAGCGACAGCTGCGGCCCTTTGCACTCGCGGAAGAGAAGGTCAGCGCCCTCAAGGCCGGAGTCCAACAGGCCGGCCTTGGCGCCGCGCGTGACCAGTTCGTCCAGCTCGCCCGCTCGCATACCAGCGCTTCCGAGATCTGGGTCGAATTGCCCGAGGGCGATCCGACTCCCGACTGGATCCCCCAATCGCTCCTCGACAAACTTCCGATCCACTGGAAAACCGAACCCGGCACTACCGGCGAGCGCCTGCAACGCGGATTGCGAGACGCCGACGGCGAGACCGTCATCGCGTTGTCGGGCGATACGGTGGTCGACCAACGGATCGTCGAACAACTCGCGTGGTGGGAGAAGGGCAGCATCGCCTTCGTCAGTGACGAGGGCGAAAAGAGTGCGGCAGCGATCCGATTCGAACAGCCACTGCCCGAAGGCGGCGGTGATGAAGGCGATCTGGTCGAGATCGCGCGAAATGCAATCACGGTCGGCTTCGTCGAGCAGATGGCTCCAGAGAGCGTCGACGCGTACATCAAGAAGCTGCGCCGCCACCTGCCTCCGTTCGCGATCCGCGTGAACGGTGAAGCAACCTGTGCGGAAACAGAGCGATACCTGTTCGAATCGAACTACAAGGGCTCGACCGACTTCCTGACGAAGTGGGTATACCCGCCTCTGGTCTGGCGAATGCTGCAGCCACTGACCAGGAACCGCGTCGCGCCGAACGTCGTCACATGCGTGGGCATCGTGTGTTGCTTCGGTTCGGTCCCGTTCTTCGGGTCCGGCATGTGGTTGCCGGGCCTGATCCTCGCATACGTGATGAGCGTTCTCGATTCCGTGGACGGCAAACTGGCGCGGGTCACGTTCCAGTCCTCCGCGCAGGGCGACGCCCTCGATCACGGCATGGACATCATCCACCCGCCGTTCTGGTACTGGGCGTGGGGCTGGGGACTGTCCGGTGGCGACCCTTATTCCGGAGTCGTGCAGGCCTCGATGTGGATGGTGGTCTTCTACATCTTCGACCGGATCATGGAGGTACTCTTCACCGCGAGTACCGGGAAATCCATCCACGGCTACACCGAATTCGACAATCGGATCCGCACGTTCATCTCGCGCCGCAACGTGAACCTGGCACTGTTTACCGTTGCGCTGCCCTTCGGCCTCGGCATCGAGGCGTTCTACCTGATCGTTGCCTGGCAGGGACTCAGCGCCATCTACCATTTCGCGCGCGTGATCCAATTCTGGAACGACTCCGACAACGAGATGATGTACAAGGGTGCGGACTAGCTGCGACGTGGCGACTTCGCGACCAGAGCTTCCGCGTCGTCAGGGGAAACACTTCGTGTTTCGGGCTTCCGGTCCGACACCGCTACAACACGAGATGAGCGGGGCGATCGAAGCCACTCCATGCCATCGTCGCCGGCCGGAACCTTGACGGGCGACCGGGACCTGCGCATCGACAGCTTGCGCGGGTTGGCGCTGTGCGTGCTCATGGTGAGTCACCTGAATTTCGACATATTCAAGTGGGTCTGGAACTCACTCGGACACACGAGCTTTGCCGAACTCTTCGTGTTCATGTCGGGGCTCGTGTCGGGAATCGTCTACTGGAAATTGCTGAACCGCACGTCGGCTCGCGAGGTCCGGGCAAGGCTACACCCACACGGTCCGCTCGCTGGGAATCGACTTCATCCCGTGGCGCGGCACCCTGCTGGTCGAAGATCCGGCACTCACGTTCGCACTCGCACCATTCTTCATCTACCAGCCCGGGTTTTCGGACGTTCTCCCGATGTACTGCATTTTCATGTTGCTGGTTCCGGTCGTACTTCCACAAATCCAGCGCGGCCGTCAATGGATCGTGCTGGCTGCGAGTGTCGGCCTCTGGATTGCCGCGCAACAGGGGGCCTTCCCCGCCCTGATGAAACCCTTCATCCATCGATTCGGCGTTCGGCTGGTCTATTTCGACCCCTTCGCATGGCAGATCCTGTTCGTGTTCGGGCTCTGGTTCGGCGCTCGGCATGCCGCCGGGCGACCAGTGCGGCTGCCGAAGTCGCACGTGTTCGCGTGGGCGCTGGTGCCACCGTTGCTGGTTTCGTTCGCCATCCGCCACCAGATCTTCTTCGACGCCTCCGTCGCAGAGGCCGCAGCCGCCATTACACACCGCCACAACCTCGATGCTCTTCGGCTCCTGAACTTCGCCGCCCTTGCCTATCTGGGGGTGCGCATCTCGGAACAGCACCCCGCCTGGTTCGAGTGGCGCTGGCTCGCCTATCTCGGACAGCACTCGCTGCAGGTCTTTAGCTATTCGGTGGCGGCGGCCTACCTCGGATGGACGGTCGCGGGCGACGCAACTATCGCAGGGCAGCTCGCATTCGCCGCACTCGCGATCACGAGCCTCACGCTACCCGCATGGGTGCACGTCCGTTATCGCGCGCGTAGTACAGCACGCGTCGAATCTGCCGGCTGAAACCCGGCACGCACCGACACCAAGCGCAGCGCTGCGGAATACGCCACACTGCAGCGGCAATCGGCAACCGCGTGCAAATCCAGGAGTTCGACATGCATCGAAGGACGGGAGTCACCGCCGCCGCCAGCGGCCGGCTGCGCCGCGGAACCCGGGTGGCGCTCGTGAGCGTGATCCTGATGCTCACTGCGGCCTGCGCGACGCCCCCCCCGTTGCCGCTACTCCCCCCGGTGAGCCGGACAGCGACCGGGCTCGTCACTCCCGGCAAGTTCGTCTGGGGTGACCTGATTTCGCAAGACGTCGAGGCCTCGAAGGCTTTCTACGGCGCGCTGTTCGGCTGGACTTTCGAAACGAACGGACGCTACTCGACGGTGATGAACCACGGTGTCCCGATAGCCGGGATCGTGAAGGCGCGCGACAAGGACGGCGGCACCGAGTGGCTCGGCAACCTGTCGGTGGCCGACGTCGACCGCGCGACGGCCTTGTACAGCGAGCACGGCGGGCTCGTCGAGCACGAGCCGGTCGATGCACCCGATCGCGGGAAGATCTCGCTCGTCAGCAACAAGGGAGGCGCGGCGCTACTGCTCGTCCGCGCCAGCGGCGGCGACCCGCCGGACGCAGACCCCGTGGTCGGCGGCTGGCTGTGGTGGGAGCTCTGGACCCACGACGTCGAAGCTGCGACGAACCGTCTGGTGGAGATTGCCGGCTACCAGCGCGAAACGGTCGATCTGCGCGACGAGCCCTATCGGGTGTTGCGCGATGCGAAGGCACGACGGGCGGGCATCATGGAGGCACCACCCGAAGTCTATCCGACCTGGCTGCCGTACTTTCGCGTCGACGACCTCGACACGTCCATCGAACAGGCCGTTGCGCTCGGCGCGCGCCTGATCGATCAGGCCGAACGATCCGCGATCCTCGTGGACCCGAACCACGCCGAGTTTGCGATCGGCGTCTGGACCAAGGAAGGCGACCGGATCATGCAGGAGGCGGAATGAGGCGGATTCGCGCCATTGCGCTCTTGTTCGCCGCACTCGGCCTCGCGGCGATGAGCAGCGGCTGCACCACGACGCACAAAGACCCCAGCGGCTACTACCACCGGCGCGGATCGATCCACAACGAATCGTTTCCGCCCAACTACGTGCCGGGCCGCCATCGGTCGTGGGGCTCCTACGGCCACTACGGCCGCTGGTAAGGACGCCTGCAGGAGGCTCGCCAGAGGCGCCCGAGCGGGTGGGTCGCCGAAGACGGCCCGGCAGCATCCGAGCTGAATTTCGTGGATTCGAACCGAGCGGTCGCGTATGCTGGATACATGATTCACTCATGGAAACCTGGAATCATTTTGGTCCTGTTGCTCGCGGGCTGTGCCGGAGCGACGAACTCGCCCGAACACCAAGGCGACGCTCCAGGCGCAAGCTCCACTTCGACCGGCAGCCCCTTCCCGAGCGAAGCCGAGGTCGACCGGCTCGCGGGCCAGGCTGCTCCAAGAGCCCTCGAGGCGCTGAAGGGCTTCGATGTCGACGAATGGGACTTCGTCGGGCCGTTCCCCGAGCGGGTCGAGGTCGTGGCCTATTCGGGCGATACGACATGGGAGATCCTGCTCGCCGAGGAAGCGCGCCGCCGGGTCGGGCTCGCGGTTCCCACCGAAGCAATGCATTGCGTGGCACGCCAGATCGGACACTTCTTTCTCGTCAATCGGGCGATGCCGACGAACGGCCTCGAGTCCTACATTGCGAGCCGCTGCAACGCCGCAGTCCCCCGCTATGAAATCGGCTACTTCCACGCCCAACTCCCGGAGGCCACTCCCGAGAGCGAGATCTTCGAGCAGTGGCGGGCCCAGCTGACGGAGCGCATCCGGTCATTGATGACCGGCGGCCCCCGGACCGTCGGGATCTGGTTCGGGCGCGACGGCGATTCCGCGGTCGCTATCGCCGTCGCAGGTACGCGGGCGATCCGCATCGAACCCGTCGACGCGATCCCGAACGCCGACGGGCGAATTCTTCTGAGCGGCGAGGTGCTCTCTCCCGCGACTGAGGTCAGCGCCACGATCGGGCGCGGACGCTTCGGCTACGCGATGTGCGACAACGACCCGAACGTCTCGCTTCCGCGTTTCGCGTTCTCCTGCGAGACCGATCCTGCCGACGAATCGGCGATCGTGAGCATCGGCTACCGCCCACCGGGCCGCCTGCTCGGGAAGGCCGGCCTGAACCTCATCGTGTGGCCCTCCGGCAAGCCCACCACTCGCTACCAGCGTCCCTCCTACGGCGTGAAACGCGAGGTGACGACCGCGCAGGCGATGCGCTCCCGTTTCGTCGAGCTGCTGAACGACGTGCGCGCGGAGGCGGGGTTGCAACCCGTCGTGGAAGCCAAGAATCAGAGCGCCGTGGCGTCCGAACTCGCACCGCACTACTTCGCCGCGGCCCGGGGCCTGGCCCCAGAGCGGAACGTGGACATCGTCGTGATGGGCATGCTCGCCGGCTGGAGTGTCGACGGCGTATTGCAGACCGGACACTTTACCGCTGCGTGGGTGACGCAGACGAACGACGTGAACCGCCTGCTGTCGGAAGCGCTCCAGTTCCCGAGCGCGCGCGCGGTCCTGCTCGCGGCCGACATCGACCGAATCGCGATCGGTGCGCTGGTCGAATCCGGCGATGAGACTTCGGCGCTCGCGGCCGTGGTGGGCACGTATTCGTTGTTCTCCGAAACGGAACACAGCCAAAACGCCGCTCTCGTCTACGAACGGTTCCAGGCCGAGCGCGCGCGGCGCAACCTCCGCCCCGCCGACCGCCTCGAGGAAATCGAGCCCTTGAGCATGGCTGCGGCGGGGCAGGTCCAGGCGGGTGTGGGCCCCACCGAGGCACTCAACAACCTGCTCCAGGCGAGCGTCGACATCCTCCAGCGGCCCGTGAACGGTTGGATCGGCGAGGTCTCCAAACTCGAAGACTTGAAGTTCCCCGAAGACTTCCTCGACCGGCCCTCAGTGGGAATCGCAGTCGGTGTCTCGTACCACAAGCCCGACGACGAGCCGTGGGGGCGCTACGTCATCATGCTGGTCGCAGCAGGCCCCCACAGCCAACACATCTAGACCGCATTATTCATGAAGGTCCGTCGCGAGGTTGTGCAGGTGCGTGCTCTCACGCCTCCCCGACTTTTTCGAGGGTCATCTTCAGGTTCACGTCAGCGAGAAACTCCACCTCCCGCTCCAGATCCGCCCAGGTCAGCGGACCGGTCTCGGGCCCGGTTTGCGGAATGGCGACCGTCAGCTTGCGACCCTTCGCGCTGAGCATGACGTCATCGACGGTCGCGCTGGTCCGGCTGCGATTCAGTAGCACCGCCAGGCGCAACACCACCGTCAGCCTCTTCGAGCGCCGGCTCCAGGTGCGGGGCATTTCGCCATGGAAGGAACCGCGATTGAACTTGCCGCGATGACCCCCAACGATCCACGCCAGCACCTGCTGCTCACCGGTTGGGAACCCGGGCATATCGGAATACTCGAGCAGGTATGCGCCATGCCGGTTGTAATCGGCATGCGCAATGTCGAGCCCCATCTCGTGCAGGCGCGCCGCCCAACGCAGCACCTGGCGATCGAGCGGCTGATCGAGCTTCCATGATTCGGCGACCTGGTCCAACAACCGCATCGCCGTGGACTCGACACGCGCCGCTTGATCCCGATCGATATTGAACCGTCCCTCCATCGCGCGCACGGTACGATCGCGCGCATCTTCATCGGTCAGGCGACCGACCATGTCGTACAGCAAACCTTCCCGCAACGCGCCATCCGATACGGACATCCGGTCGAACTGCAGCGCCGACATGACCTCGATCAGGATTGCGAGCCCGCCTGAGAAAACGGGTCTTCGCTGCGATGAAAGACCAGGCAACTTAAGCCGACTGATCTGACCGGCGTCGATCGCGCACCCGATCAGGTCTTCGAGCCCTTTCACGGTGATGTCACTGGATTCAGCTTCGATCGCAGCCAGCACCGCCTGTGCCGCGCGAATCGTTCCGGATGCGCCGATGAGACGCTGAGGCGCGCCCGCGAGGAATCTCGTGCGGACCGGCTCGATCTCGAGCCGAGTGGCAAGCCGCGCGCGCGCGAAACGTTGTGCCGTCAGCTTCCCGCCTGGGAAGAACCTCTCACTGATTCCCACACAGCCGAGCTTGAGGCTCTCCATCGCCTCCGCCTCGCTGCCGGATCCGCGGATGATCTCCGTACTGCCGCCGCCGATATCAACGACGATCTGGCTGCCATCCACACCGGGGGAACTGTGGTAGACGCCCTGGTAGATGAGTCGCGCCTCTTCCACACCGGCGATGATCTCCACCGGCTGACCCAGAGCTTCCTCGGCTTTCTCGACGAAATCGGAATGACGACCGACACTTCGCAAGGTGCTCGTACCGACGACCCGCACTCTGTCGGCGTGCATCGCGCGAATGCGCTCGCCGAAACGTGCGAGACAATCCAGCGCGACCTGCTGGCTCTCTGCACTCAGGGAATGATTCTCGTCCAGGCCGGCGGCCAGACGCACCATCTCTCGCAGCCGGTCGATGACCGTCGGCTGACCATGCGACAGCCGCGCGACGATCATGTGGAAGCTGTTCGAACCCAGGTCGACGGCAGCTAGGATTTCCGGCTCATCGTCTGCTGATCGTTCGAGAAAACGCAATCGACTCGGGCTCTGTTGGCTCACCAACACTATAGAATAAGTTGTGCCCCAAAGAATGTTGGTGGCACACATTTTGCGGTGTAGGCTGATATGGCCTCTTCTTCGCCGCGTTTCACTCCTCCGTTCTGCCCCAATCCAGACTGTAAGTACC
>JAFDEI010000230.1 GCA_019310425.1 Deltaproteobacteria bacterium
TTCTCCCTGCTTGTCGACGGACCACAGGTAGGGGAATCTGCCCTCGCGGTCGTCCTCGTCGAAGTCGAGGAACTCGGCCAGCGGCACCATGTTCTCGTTCCAGGCGTCCACCGGCGCCACGCGGAAGTGCTTGCGGAAGCGCCCTTCGGTGATCGCGAAGTCCGCGAAGGTCATCGGGACCTCCATCTCCTTCGGGATGCCGTCGTCCTCGTAGGCGATCTTGTAGGTCGGCCAGTCCTGATCGGGAGCCGGGTTGCCCTCGAGGTCGAAACACTCCTCCGGCGTCTTGCCCGCATCGGGGTCGTAGCGGAAGAGGGGGTAGGCGCGGGACTCGACCGCTAGCTTGGCCTGGTGCGCGCTCATGTCGTCGCCGATGCCGTGCTCGGGCTGGCACGAGGTGTAGAGATTGAAGAGCGCGGGTCGCCGCGCTTTCAGGCCCTGGATGAAGCCCTCGATCATGTGGTTCGGTTGAGCGATCGTGCTCTGGAGCACGTAGGTCGTGCGGTGGGCCATGCCGATGAGACCGATCTCCTTGCGCTGCTCCTGTTTGCCCTGGATCATCTTGCCGTGCTGGGCCATGTCCGAGACCTGGCCGAAGAAGCCCGAGGTGCAGGCCTGCCCGCCGGTGTTCGAGTACACCTGGGTGTCCACCACCAGCACCTTGATGGGCTTGCCCGACGCCATGGCGCGCGAGAGGTTCTGGAAGCCGATGTCGTACATCGCTCCGTCGCCCCCCACCGCGACGACCGGCGGACACAACTCCCATTCGTCATCCGTGAACTGCTGCCAGGCGAAGTAGCTGAAGAATTCGTCGTGCTCGGCCGGGTCGAATTTTCCGGCGAGTTCCAACTCGGCCGTGCGAATCGCCGCGAAGCCCTCGGCCATCTTGGCCATGTGGCCTTCGAAGATGCCCATCGCCATCGAGGGCGAGTCCTGGAAGAGGTGGTTGGCCCAGGGGAAGGGGTAGGGGTTGAAGGGGTAGCTGCTCCCCCATACCGACGTGCAGCCGGTGGCGTTGATCATGCCCATCGACGCGCGGCCGCGACCGGTCGTCCCTTCCTGGTATCTCCATTCGAGTTGCTTCAGCTTCGCCACCAGGTCCGTGATCCGGCGCAACCAGTCCTGATCGATGGGCTGGCCGCCGCTGATGCTCTCCATGCGCTCGGCGATCCCGGCCAGCGTGACGTCGCCGTCTCCGATGCCGTCGATGATCCGGGTCATGGCGTCGGTGTCACCGACGTTGACCTCCTCGATCAGTTTGAGCTGAATGTGTTTTTGCAGCTCGGAGATCAGCTCCCGGATGTGGGCCATGTGCTTCGCGATGCGGGGCTTCATCAGTGCTTCGATCGTGGCGGTGAACAGATGGACTACGGTCTTTTCGGCACAGCCGAGGCAGGCGCCGTCGCCGCTCGCGAAGGACAGGTAGTTGCTCTTGTCCAGCAGGATCGACTCCAGGGCGCCGATGCCTTCCTCCAGATTGTCGATGCGGATGTACTTCTGTGGCGTGGTGGGCAGGTCGAGCCAGAACTCCCACTGGTCGCGCAGCTTCGCGACGGATTCGTCCGTCTGTCGCTGCGGGCGCAGGGCGTCGTCTGCGCAAACTTCGACGCACTCCATACAGCCCTTGCAGGTGTAGGGGTTGACCGTGATCGAGAGCAGGCCCCCGCCGCCGGGCTGTTGTTTCTCCGGAAGCGTGTAGAAGGGGCGAGACAGGGCGAACTTGAATTCGTTCAGCTCCTCTTTGAAGAGGTCGAATTCCTTCTCAAGAGCAGGCTTGTCTTCTTCCGCCAGCCCGCTGTTCTCGATCGTCCACGCGATTGCCGCCTCGAGTGCGTCGGCGACCGAGGCGGATTCCTCGGCGGCGTTCAGCAGGCCGCGCAGGTGCCGTTCCATCAGTCGCGTCGCTTTGGGCAGGTGCTCGACTGAATGGCCGTGCTTGCGCAATCGCCGGACCACCGTGTCGAAGACCTCGCTCACTTCGTTTACCAGGCCCGGGATCGCGGTGTCCGGGCAGGCCGTGTAGCACTTGGCGCAGCCCGTGCAGTTTTCCGCGATCCACTCCGGGTGCTCGAAGCGGATTCCGGTCATGTCGCGGAAGAGCGAGGTGGAGGCCGGCATCACACCCAGTCCGACGAACGGGTCGCTGATGCAGTCGTTCCCCATGCCGCGCGCGTAGAAGCTGCCGGTCTGTTCCCAGAAGCGGTGGATGTCGGTCGCTGGGGTCTTGCTCTGGGGCAGCGACTTGACCATCACCGGAATCGCGGGTTCGTTCCCGGCGGCCTTGGTGCCGGCTCGCGCTTCGCTGATCGGTCCCGGCGTCACCTCACAGATTTCGTCGAAGCCGCGTTTGACGACGCGGACGTTGTCCTCGACCACGCGCGCGCCCTTCGCCCCGAACTTCTCCTGGATCTGGCTGCGAATCGCCTCGAGCAGTCGCGGCTCGTCGAGCTGCGCCTGCTCCATCACCGGAGAGGCCGCGAAGAAGGCGCCCTGGAACGCGATACCCTGCATGCGCAGCTGAAGTTCGGGGTCGGTGGCCTCGTCCCGCGCGATCTGGAACGCGTCGAGATAGAAGACCCGAATCTTCTTGTCGACGATGATCTTCTGGAAGAGGGCGGGAATGTCTTGCCACACCGCTTCCGGTGACGGCTTTTCACTCTGGATGATGAAGATGCCGCCTTCCTTCAGTCCCGCCAGCGCGTTGGTGTGGTGGAAGACGTTGGGGTCGGGGGACAGTACGACGTCGACGTAGAAATACTCACTGTTGATCCGGATCGGTTCCGGCGCCGCTGACAGGTAGTAGGTCGTCGGCTGGCCCTTCTTCTCCGATCCGTACTTGGGGTTCGCCTTGATGTGATAGCCGAGCAGGTCGAAGAGGGTCATCGCGAGGTTCTTGCCGGTGGTGATGGCGCCCCAGCCTCCGACGGAGTGAAAACGAACGGTCATGCTCTCGGCGGGCATCAGATTCGGGTTCTCGGAGCCGTGCACGGCGAGATCCCGGACGTCGGGATAGGAATCCTCGATCGTCTGCTGATACATCTCCTGCTTCGGAGTGATCGGCTCGTCGACCAGGAAGTCGACCGAGAGGTAGAACATCCGCTTGTGCTTGCCGTCGGGCAGCATGTTCTCGACCGCGCCGACGATTCCTTCGGGCTGGAGGTCGCGGCTTCCCATACCGAAGGATCCCGAGTAGAGCGCCGGAGCATCCGCGAGGTTGCGGTAGGTCGGGAGTTCGGGATGGCTGGGGTTCTGGGGGTCCTTGCCGTTTTCGAGGCACTTCGCGAAGGTGGCGCGGATCTCCCGCATGAGGGGCAGGTCGGACGCCAGCGGTTGATCCAGCCGCTCCAGCACCGTGACGCCCTTCTTGCCCTGCGCGATGTGGCTGATCAGCTCACCCGGGAACGGTCGGAACATCGTAAAGTCGACCACGCCGACCTTGATGCCGCGGGTCTCGCGCAGGTAGTCGGCGACGGCTTCGGCGCTGGGGATCAAGCTGCCCTGGCCGACGATCAGGTATTCGGCGTCGTCCGCCCGGTGTGTCATCACCCGTTCGTAGGTACGGCCGGTGAGGTCGTAGAACTCGCCGAATGCGTGATCGGTCAGCTCGGCAATGTGATCGAAGAAGAACGGTCGCTGCGCCGCGACGCTCTGCATGTAGGCATCCTGATTCTGGACGAGTCCCGACATCACGGGATTATCGACATCCCACAGCTGCGGAATTCGTCGACGCTCGTCGCCGTAGATGATTCGCTGGGCCGGAGTCGGTGTTTCGATCATGTCGTCGGGCCGGCCCAGATATTCGGCGATCAGCTCGCGTTCGGGCACCTGCAGCGATTCGATCAGGTGGGTGGTCAGGAAGCCGTCTTGGGCGATGACGCCGGGAGTGAGAGCGAGTTCGGCGATTCTGTGGCTGATGATGTTCAGGTCCGCCGCGGACTGGGCATCCTTTGCGAAGAGTTGGAAGAAGCCCGTGTCGTCGATGCAGTGGTAGTCGTCGTGTCCGGCGTGGACGTTCAGGTTCGCCTTCGTCATCGCCCGGGCGCCGATGTTGAGCACGTAGGTCAAGCGCTTTCCGACGGCGGCGTAGAGGGACTCGTGCATGTAGGCGATTCCCTGACCCGATGAGAAGTTGGCTGCGCGCAGGCCCGTCATGGCCATGCCCGCCGTCACGGCGGCGGCCGCGTGTTCGCCTTCGGGCTCGATGAAGATCAGGGGGCGTCCGGAGATGTTGAGGTGCCCGGCCGCCGCGGCCTCCGCCCAGAACTCGCCCATCTGGGTCGACGGTGTGATGGGATAGGCGCCGGCGGCGTCGGTCGACTCTCGCTCGCACATGATGACGGCCGTGCTGCCGTCCATCGCAGCGCGGACGCCGGGGTACTTGAATTCCTCGAGCCGCGCTTTCCGCTTGGTCAGCGCCTTGCGGCCGAGTGCCAGAATCGACATCGTGACCTCCTATCCCTTCGCCGGTCGGCTGAGCGAATCCGACCTCTGGAATCGGTTCCAGAAGTCGCTCCAATCATGTCGGAGCATCGCCCAGTGCCTTCTTGCGGATGATCTTCTTGGCGGCGGCGCCTTTGAGGGTGCCGGTCACCGGATCGATCCAGATGATCGCCCCGGTGGGGCAGCGCTCGATCGGGACCCGTGTTGCGTGCTTCCCTGTGTAGTCGACTACCGCCAGGTTGTTCTGCATGCTGATCAGGCCCGGCGCATCCATCGCGCAGCGGCCGCACGCCGTGCAGCCCACCTCGCAGTCTTCGAGTAGTTCGTCTCCCTCTTCCAGCGATCGGCACGCGACCCAGAGCCGGTGGCTCGCCGGATGCAGTGAAATGAGATCCTTGGGACAGGCTTCGACACAGTCGCCGCAGGCGGTGCACTTGTCTTCGTCGACCACGGGCAGTGACTGCTCGTTCATGTGGATCGCATCGAAGTCGCAGACTTCACAGCAGTCGTCGAGACCGAGGCAGCCGTAGACGCAGCCCTTGCCACCGCCGGCGACCTGAGCCGCGGCCCGGCAGCTCATCAGGCCGTCGTAATGGGCGCGATTCCGCGCCACGTTTGCACCACCCTGGCAGGCCACTCGCGCGACCCGCTTCTCCTCCGCGCCGACGTCGACGCCTAGGAAGCTCGCGATGCGGGCCCGTCCGTCGTCGTTGCTGACCGTGCACTTCCCCGGCAGCGCCTCGCCCTGCACCAGCGCTTCTGCGAACTGGCGACAGCCGGGCACGCCACAAGCGCCGCAGTTCGCCAGGGGGAGCATGTCCTCGACGATGTCGATGCGCGGATCTTCCACCACGTAGAGTTTCTTGTTCGCCAGAACGAGAAGTGACGCCAAGACGAGGGTGAGACCCGCGATTGCACCGACTGCCGTCAGAGCGAGCATGGATACGGCCATTCCTCTTTCCTGTTGGAAGGCCCCGGCGGAAAATGGCCTGTGCGCCGGATCTCTGCGAGGTCGGCGGGACGCTCTGGGCGTCGAAACAATAATCCACGGGGCTGCGTGTCGAGGGGTACAACGATTCTAGCGAGAATCACCAAATAAATCGACGGGTTAGCCAGGAATAGGCCCAATCTTCGATCCACAACTCTCACTTTCGAGCGAGCTACTGAAAGGCGTTCTCCACGAACTGCCGACCGCCCGTCTCGACGCAGATGCCGTGAGAGAACACCGCGTCACCCAGCACGAAGCTTCCGCCGAACAACAGCTGGTGAAACTTGCTGGGTGCGACAATGTGTCCCACCGGACCGATTGCCAGAGGCGCTTCGACTCGGTCGTCGGTGGGCGCGACCTCATACCGCACCCCTCTCCGAAACGGCACGACGCCACCGAATTCGACGGACCGTTCATTAATCGGGGGAGGGCGGCCCGGTTCTCATCCGTGCAGCAACGCCCAGAGGAGGTCG
>JAFDEI010000231.1 GCA_019310425.1 Deltaproteobacteria bacterium
ACTCGCTCATGAGCTCGAAGGCGGCGGCGATGATCCGCTGCGCATCTGCCGGGGAAAAGGGAGAGTACGCAGGAGTGGGGCCACGATGGAGCCCCGGATCTCCCTGAAGGAAGTCGCTTCCCATGGCCTCGGCCTTCGCTCGTTGCACGCTCTTTCGTCTCACCGCGCTTCTCCCTGCAGGGGATGAGCTTCAACCCTGTCGCTTCGAACGTTATCCGTGTTGGCGCACCGCGCCGTTACCGAATTGTCCTGAGGCCAACGACTCGGCCTCAACGCTGAGCGAGATCCTCGATGGCGCGATGTGCCTGGTCGATCGCCGAGTCGATGGTGGGCATGGCCCCCGCGTCGGAGTTTGCGATCGCGATCCGGCCGAAGCGTGCACGACCGATCACGTGCGGAAGCTCGTCCGTGGCGTCGAGGGAGTCGAACATCTCGTTGTAGTAGTAGGCGTATCCGTGCGCCCAGCGGTTGACCGTGATGGCCTCGATGTCTCGCGCCGGATCGAAGCCCCCGCTCTCGAGCATCCCGGTGAGCTGAGTACGAATCTCCCGTTCGATCTCGCTGAATGGTGTCGCCAGCATCCGATGGCGCTCGGCACGGAATCGCTCGCGAGGCGATAGCGCCGCGTCGGTGATCTTCCCGAATCGCACCATGTTGACCGCGATCGGATCGTCCGGACTTCCGGAAAACTCGTAGCCACCCAGGCTCACCGGGAAGTCGAGCATGACGGATGCGTGGTAGCTGCCGGGAGCCGCCACCGCCCCGATGCCGAGCTGCTTCCAGGCCCGCCAGTTTCGCAGGAGTACGGTGGAGTAGATGATCGGAACCTTCACCGCCAGCGCGAGCGCCTCGCGCTGGCGTTCGGGCAGCTCCGGGCACAGGTGCGGGATCATGGCGTTGTAGCCGGCGAGCACGCAGGCACGTGCCCAGACGCGATCGGCACGCCCCCCGCGCACGTAGGTGATCGCCACCCGATCCGCGGTGTCCGGCGCGCCGTCGTGCTCCACTCGAACCGCAGTGCTCGAAAGCCTCAACCTCACCCGGGAGCTCGACTCGTCGAGCCGCGAGTAGTCGAAGCGCGCGTCGACGATATCCTCCATGGTCGAGCCCGGCGCGACCCGTGGAATCATGGCGCGGACGAACAGCCGCGCGATCGATGCGTTGCCATCCGGAAAGTGCGCGATATAGGGATCTTCCTCGAATTTCTCGCGATGAAGGCTCGTGGCTCCGATCCCCGGCAGCCCTACATAGTCGAGCATCATGAGTGCCGGAGAGACATCGATCGAGCCGTCCGTTTCCGTCGCGATGCCATCGAACAATGCGAAGAGTTCGGGCTCGCGGATGCCGAGGTGGCGTTCGAGGAAGGTCCGGTAGCTGATCGTCTCGAGATAGTCGCCCTGGCGATCGGCCGGGATCTCCGTGAGGAGGTTCTCGTGGACCTCGAGCAGCCGCAGCATCTCGACTCGGGCAGGATCCGAGATCGGCATCCGAGCAACCGCCTCCGACGCCGTCAGAGACGATGAGGCGAGCGGCAGCCAGGCGGAGTAGTCGGCGATTTCGAAGCGCACGACGCGATCGACACCGTAGGTCGCGCGGTCGAAGAAGGTGCCGCCGGCCAGCCCGTGTCGGCGGTAGAAGCCCAAGTCGTACGAGCCTTTGAGCTGCTCCAGATCGACGCCGATATCGCCCAACAGCTGCTTCGCAATGTCGCTGTAATACTGAGGGCTCTCGAGCGTCTGGCTGCCCCCGTAGCCGATCACCGTTCGGTCGCCAACCTGAAACTCGTTGCGCTTCGCATGCCCACCGAAGTCATCGTGATTGTCGAGGATCAGGATCCGCGCCGAGGGATGCTTGCGGAGGTAAAGATAGGCGGCCGACAGGCCACTGATCCCACCCCCCACCACCACCAGGTCGTAGATTCCCGTATCGGGCTCGTCGATGGCGCCCCAGCTCTTCTTGCCCTGAAGCGCCAGTTCGTGAGCGACTTCGAATGAGCCGACGTGGCTTCCCCGCATGCCACTGCGAATCGGCGGATAGTTGGCCGGATCACCGACCGCGCCCCCAGTGGATCCCGTCGTACCGTGGCCGACACATCCGGGGACGAGCGTCCCGGCAGCAACCGCGCCGACGCCGTTCAGAAAGTCTCGCCTCGAAATTTCACGGTCCATCCCAAGCTCGCGATCGGAACGATTCACATCTTCTCCGCCCGAGCCGACGCGCGCGCGCGGCTGTAGACCTGGAGCATCTCCCCCTTCTCGCACACCACCACCGTAGCCCGCCAGTTCTCGACGAAATGATCCGCCGCCCGCTCGCCGAAGCCCGCCTCGCGCAGCATTGCCTTCTGGCCTCGCGGAGTCTTCATCGCATAGGTGAGACCTTCCATTTCGAACCAATATCGCATGTCGTCGCTGTACTCTCCCTCGCTCCTCATCCAGTCGTGGTACTCATTCTGGTGATCCATGGTCCGGATTCACTCCATCAATCCATTCGCCACGCTATTATGGCGGAACCGGTAGGAGACGCTCCCAAACAGGGGGAAGGCCGTAGAGTGTCGAACACCCTGGAAAGAAACCAGAGGGCATTCACGGGCCAGTCCCAGGGATTCTCACGCGACGGGGAAACCTACGCGGATGCCGAGGGACTCGCATGGATGCTGAAGGACCTCCCCGTATCGCCCGACGCGGAGGCGCTCGACGTTGCTACCGGGACCGGTGAGTTCGCCCGCGCACTGGCACCGCACGTCGCGAGTGTGGTGGGACTCGATGCGACCGACGCGATGATGGAGCAGGGGAAGAAGTTCGTCGAAGGCGCCGGGATCGAGAACATCGTCTTCCGGAAGCGGATCGTGCAGGAGCTTCCCTTCGAGGACGAGACCTTCGACATCGTCTCATCGCGTTACGCATTCCACCACTTTGCGGATCCAAAGCCCGTGATCTCGGAGATGGCCCGGGTCTGCAAGACGGGCGGCCACGTCATCATCGTCGACATCGTCGTTCCCGACGCGTCGACTGCAGCGGAGTACCAGTACTACGAGTGGCTCTGTGACCCGTCCCACACGCGCTGTCTCGAAGCCGAGGAGTTCCAGAGCTACTTTCGGCTCTTCGGGCTGCAGGTCGTGTCAGCACGGACCCGACCTCTCGCGGAGGAGCTCATCGAGTGGATGGACTTCTCCCTCACGGAGAAGAAAGGTCGCGAGGAGATCCTTCGCGCCGTGCGCGGGGAGCTGGACGGCGGACCGAAGACCGGGCTGTCGCCTCGCGAGGAGGGCTCCACTCTCTTCTTCCGGCAGACCGATCTGTCGATCGTCGGCCGCAAGCCGTAGGTCGCTACTCGCCCGGACGCCGCCTGTACAGCGAGAACGCGGCTGCGAGGAAGACGCCCGGGATGAGCAGGAGGAACCACAGCCGTGGGCGACCCGAGTCGAGGGTGACCCACACGCGGTCACCGAAGACCAGCAGCATGGCCTCTATGCGCCCACCCCAGTCGTGCAGCAAGACGATTCCCAGAAGGAGCGCAGCCGCCAGGAAGACGAGCAAGCCTGTCGCGACGAGGCGGGGACGGCGCTTCATCGACGGATCTCACCGGCCCGGCGAATCGCGTGGAATGAGGTAATCGCCGCGACGATCCGATGGAGCACCGATTGATCGTTCTGGTGTGTGGCTCTGAAGACGTCCATGTCTCTGCGATTTCATGTACCACAATTCCGCTGCGCGTGTACCCCGTCTCGGAGTCGGGGGATTTCGGCCGGCTTGACCCACCCCGCCCGCGTCTGAGAGAATCGGGCGCCGGGTCGAGATGACTTGGTCAGTGGTAAAGAAGAAGACGCCTGCCTGATGAGCCGAATCCTCTACACGATCTTCTTCCTCTCCGGTGCAGCGGCTCTGCTTTTCGAGACCCTCTGGTTTCGCCAAGCAGGTCTCGCCTTCGGAAACAGCGTCTGGGCATCGAGCCTCGTCCTCTCGAGCTTCATGGCGGGGCTCGCCCTCGGCAACGGCCTCGCGGCCCGCCACGGAGCGGGGGTCCACCGCCCCCTGCTCGTGTACGCACTTCTCGAAGTCGCGATCGCGGTGTTGGGCGTCGCTCTGATTTGGGCGTTCCCGGTCCTCACGGGGTGGCTCGCGCTGCTTCTGCGCCCCTTCCTGGAGTGGCCGTGGATCCTCAACCCGCTTCGGTTCCTTGCGGGCTTCCTGCTGCTCCTGCTTCCGGCGACAGCCATGGGAGCAACGCTGCCCATCCTGGTGAAGGCGCTGCACGCAAGCGATTCGAGCTTCGGGACGGTGCTCGGGCGGCTCTACGGCGTGAACACGCTCGGGGCGGTAGCCGGGGCTCTTGTCGGGGAGACGCTGCTGATAGAATGGTGCGGCGTCCGAGGAACGGGCGCGCTTGCAGGTGCGCTCTCTCTGGCGGTAGCGGCGGTGGCGCTCGTGCTGGCGAACCGCCTGACGCCCGCCGCTGCCGCGCGGGACACACCGCGCGCGGGTTTCGGTCCGCTTTCAGCGTTGGCCGGCTGCTTCCTCGCCGCCGCGTTCCTGTCCGGCGCGATCCTACTGGCGCTGGAGGTGGTCTGGTTCCGCTTCCTCCACCTCTTCATCCACGGCGGCAGCCTGGCCTTCGCGCTGATGCTCGGGACCGTCCTCGCGGGCATCGGGCTCGGCGGCCTGATGGCCGGCTGGTGGTTGAGCCGCGATCCCGGCGCCTTCCGTCATGGGTGCACCCTGGCCCTCGCGGCCGGTTGCATTTCGGTGCTCGTCTACTCCGGGTTCGGCATCGCGATCGCTCCTTTCGCAACGCAGTACGTGCGCGATCCGCGCGACATCCTCTGGCTGGCCTGGGCGCTGACCTTTCCGAGCTCGTTCCTCTCCGGAATGCTCTTCACGCTGATCGGTGCGGCGCTGAATCAGGAAGTCCAGCGCGAAACGCAGGCGGCTGGGCTCGTCACCCTCGCGAACACCGTCGGGGGCGGACTGGGCTCCGTCGCTGCGGGATTCGTTCTCCTCCCCCTCGCCGGCATGGAGTCGAGCTTCTTCCTGCTCGCATCGCTCTATGGAATCGTCGCACTGCTCCTCCTGGGATCGCGCCCTCGCGACGCTTCTCCGGCTCGCGCCCTGGCTCGCTACCCCGCGGTGATCGTCTTTGCTCTGGCGATCCTCTTCTTCCCGTTTGGGCTCATGGAAGGCAGATTTCTCCAGCTCGTCGTGCGCCGACAGGGTGACAGCGCCCGCTTCGAGGTCGCCGCGATCCGCGAAGGGGTCATCGAGACGATCATCTACCTGCGCAAGCATCTCTTCGGCGAGCCCGTGAGCTACACACTCCTCACGGACGGATTCAGCATGGCCGGCACCGGGGAACATGCCCGGCGCTACATGAAGCTCTTCGTATACTGGCCGGTGGCACTCCGTCCGAATCCCCAGCGGGCTCTGCTCATCAGCTACGGAGTCGGCGCCACAGCCAAGGCCCTCGTCGACACGCCCAGTCTCGAGCACATCGACATCGTGGACGTGTCCCGAGAGATCCTCGAGATGAGCGACATAGCGTACCCGGATCCCGCGGCCGATCCCCTTCGGGACTCGCGGATACACGTCCACGTCGAGGACGGGCGTTACTTCCTGCAGACGACGAGGAATCGTTACGATCTGATCACCGGCGAGCCACCGCCGCCCAAGATCGCGCGCGTGGTGAACCTCTACACGCGGGAATACTTCCAGCTCGTCTACGACCGGCTGACCGAAGGAGGAGTCAACACCTACTGGCTCCCGGTCCACAACCTCCTGACCGAAGGAGGAGTCAACACCTACTGGCTCCCGGTCCACAACCTCGCAGAATCGGACGTAAAGGCCGTGGTCCGCGCCTACTGCGACGTCTTCGAGGACTGCTCGCTCTGGGCGGGACTGCGCTTCGACTGGATGCTGGTGGGGTCTCGCAACGCGCGTTACGCGCCGTCCCACGCCGAGTTCGCTCGCCAGTGGGAGGATTCCCGGGCTGGGCCAGAGCTGCGGGCGGTGGGGCTCGAGCACCCCGAACAGATCGGTGCGCTCTTCTTAGCCGACGCCCCGTACCTCCGCGAGATCACGCGTGATACCCCGCCGCTCGTGGACGACTTCCCCAAGCGCCTCGCGAACGAGTTCGTCGAAGACGATCGGATCGGCGATACGTACGCGGAGTTGTTGGATACCGAGGCGTCCCGAGAACGTTTCCGTCGAAGCGAATTCATCCGCAGCGCGTGGCCGGAGACGATGCGAGAGTCGAGCCTTGAATACTTCGCCTACGAGCGGATGATCCGCGAGGCGCTTGGGATGCGCTGGTCGTCGGGCTCGATCGAGAAGCTTCATGCGTTGCTCACCGAGAGCTCGCTCCAAACGGTGGTGCTCTGGCTGCTCGGAACGGGTGGCGACGAGCTGCGAGCCGTGGACCGACTGTTGGCGCGGGGCGGCTCGCCCGACCGCCACTTCGGCCGCTTGGGAGTCCGTGCTCTTGCGGAGCGGAACTTCGCGCTCGCCAGCGACTACCTCGGGCGCGAGATGGCGGCCTCCCCGCGGAATCGGCCTCTTCTCGAACTCCGGCTCTATGCTCTGTGCATGGCCGACCGCTGCGATGAGGCAGAGCGACTGGCCCGCACCGCGTTGGACTGGGTTCCCCGTGACAACCGTAATCGCCGCTATTCGAAGTGGATGCAGGAGACCTTCGGCCTGGGTGCCCAAGGTGGATAGGAAGGGGGCGTCCCGTCCCAGCGAGCGGAGATCAGCGGGAGCGACGATTGATCAAGACGAGGTTTGCGCGTTGAACCGGTTGCCGCGACCCTCCGCCGATGGCGCTTCTTGCGTCGCGCAGCTTCTTGGAGGCAGACCGTGGGTGAGTATGAGGTCACAAGGCGGAACCGCGTTCGGCAGATTCGGGAGTACGCCCGGTACGACACCGAGGCGGTGCACGGCGTCCTCGACGCCGGCCTCGTGAGTCACGTCGGCTTCGTGCAGGACGGGCAGCCCTACGTCATCCCGATGATCTACGGGCGGGAGGGCGAAGTGCTCTATCTCCACGGGGCGAGCAAGGCGCGCATCGTGAAGCTCCTCGGCTCCGGCGCGCCGGTGTGCGTGAACGTGACGCTGCTCGACGGCATCGTCGCCGCGCGCTCGGCGTTCAACTCCTCGATGAACTACCGCTCCGCCGTGGTCTTCGGCACAGGCCGCTTGATCGAGGACGAGGAGGAGAGCCTCCACGCGCTCGAAGTGATCACCGAACATGCACTCAGCGGACGTTGGCAGGAGCTGCGCGCCCCGCTCGAGCGGGAGATCGCGATGACGGGTGTGATCGCGGTCGCGATCGAATCCGCCTCCGCCAAGATTTCCGACGACCCGCCGGAAGATGAAGAGGATGACTACGCCACGCGTATTTGGGCCGGCGTCGTGCCGATCACCACGACGTTGGGCGAGCCGGTCGCTGACGGCCGCGTCCCGAGCGGCGTATCGATGTCGCGGTCCATCGCCGCGCTCGAAGGCAGGCGACTCTGAGCGACACCGAGCGACGCCGCGTTACTTCTCCACGAAGAGGTGGTACATCGCGTTTCGCACACTCGGAGTCCCGCGCCCGCGCAGCTCGGCTGCATCGAGAGACGCGCCGAGCCGCTTGACACCCGTCACTCCGAGCCAGCGTAACGGCTCGGGCTCCCAGGGCGGGAAGGACGGGCCGACGAGAGGCAGGGTCGTGAGTTCGGTATCGAGCCCGAGCACCAGATCCGCGAGGATGCGTGCGGCCAGGTTCGCGGCGGCGACCCCCTCACCGACGTAGCCACCGGCCCAGGCGAGGCCCCGCTTGCGATCGAGTCCCACGCTCGGGCGCCAGTTCCGGGGTACCCCGAGCACTCCACCCCAACGGTGTGTGACGCTGTGATCGT
>JAFDEI010000054.1 GCA_019310425.1 Deltaproteobacteria bacterium
ATTCCATAGCCGGGGGATAGTAGAGGCTGTACTCGTTGAAGATGCAGATCTTGTCGTGAGTGGACAGCCATCGCGCCAGCGCGGTCGTGCCGGTGCGAGGGCATCCCGTAATCAACAAGGGGGCCTTCCCGGACTCGCTGGCGCCTTCCACCTCTCGAGTCGAGCCTGGATCAGATTGCGAACTCATTCATTCGACTCTAACGGCGACGGGGCAAGCATGCTGCTGCTCGTTCAACCGTACCTTGGAAGTTGCTGGCCGGAGATTCCCGAATGGCGAAGCTCATCATTCTTCAGCATATACTCTCCCGCTCGGCGAACATCACGATCGCCTCGGGTTTCTCGAGAGTGTCCCGGCACCTGAGCTGCTACCCTGGCTCCACGGGCAAATCGGAGAGCCGACCCTACCTACGCGGCTAGCTGGCGACGGCATCACCAACCACATTCTAGATTGTGAGCACGCAGGAATGATCATTGTCGCATCGAGCGCGGCCGGGACTCAAGCTTGCGGAAACACAGCAGCAGTCGACGTCCCCCTGACGGCCTTGGAGCGTTGTGCCCACTGAGCCCCGGCCTGAGATCAACACCGGCCCTGCTCCGGCGGAAATCCGCCTTGCCCTGGGAACACTGGCCATCGATGTCAGCGGCGACGACCCGACGGCTCTGAGTTGGCTCGTCGAGTTTCTCGAACCCGCCTTCGCCGCGCAGCCGCGCAGCTTGCGCGCAGACGGTACGAGTCATGCGCAGCACGTGGTGCATTTCGAGACGTCGCCTTCAGAACACGCCCTCCTACGGCGCTCACTGGCCAGCGCTTCGCGCGGGAAGTTGGACACCTTCACTATGGATGGGAGGTTCTCGCGCCACCGCGGTTGGGCCGCCCCGGGCGGGCGACGCTGGATCCACGACAAGAAGCACGACACCTTCTACGGCGTCGATTCGGCAGCCCTCTCGATTCGCGCGGTGGCATCCGCGAAGGGCGGCTTCCCCCGCTTGGCGTTGATGCGGGTGGTTCGCGAATTGGCAACGACAGCGCTTCTACGCTCAGCCAGGCTCCCGGTCCACGCTGCGGCCTTCGTCCACGAAGGCACAACCGTCCTGGTCTGCGGCCCGAAGCGGTCGGGCAAATCCAGCCTGCTGATCCACGCCCTGCGTTGCGGCGCGGCATTCATCTCGAACGACCGGCTCTTCGTAGACACCGAGGGACCCGTGGTGGCGCACACCATGCCCACCATCGTAATGCTGAGGGACGGCAGCCTCGCGTTCTTCGAGGAGTTCAACAAGGCGCTGGAGGAGGTGCGCTACGATCGTGGGCGCACCATCGCCGAGTGCGCAGCTGGGATCGAGCGGCCCGATCCACACTCGCGCCCGGGGCGCAGCAGGCTCGGGATCAGCCCTGCGCAGCTCTGCGAGCTGATAGGTGCACCGATGTCGCCGAGCGGGCGGGTGGGGATGATGCTGTTTCCCCGGATCGATCCGGATGCAAACGGCGTTGTTCTGGAGCCGCTTAACGCCGGGCCCGCCTTGGAAAGCATGAGCCAAAGCCTGCTCAAAGGGTCCGACCCAACGCGTTCGTCTCCTTTCTTTTCGCCAGGCGCGGTGGGCCACGAGATTCCGGCGGAAGCGGAGTCTCGTCAGTGCCGAGAGCTGGTGGAGCGAGTGCCCGTCTACGACTGCCGGCTGGGCCCAAACGCCTTCCAGATGGACCTCAGTTCGATAATGCGACAGCGAGTAGACTGATCGATGTGCTTCAATCCCAGATCGTCGACCGTAATGGATCTCCGCGAGAAAGCCCTCTTCCAAGGCCCGTCCCCGATGGCGCGAATCTGTGATCCGCTAGACATCGTGGCCTGACGTCAATGACCTGGAAAGAAATCTACCAGACATCGAAGCGCGGCTTTGCGCGAACGTGGCAGGCATCGCCGACGCTACTGATGTGGCTCAGTGCAACGATGCTCGTCTCTGCCTTTATACCGGCCGGGCTGGCCGTGATCTCCGGTCTGGTCGTCAATGATGTCAAGAATCTGCTGGACAGTGGCGATCCGCGCCTCACGACGGTGTTGCCCTGGCTAGTGCTCGCCGCGGTCCTCATCATGATGGCGGGCCTGTGCCAGGTCGTAAAGCGTTATGCGACCGATCGGCTCGGCGACGAACTGAACTTCGGCATGTCGCGAGAGGTCCTCGAGCACGCGTCCGTCCTCGATCTCGCCTTCTTCGAGATCAAGGAAAACTACGACATTCTTTCCCGCGCGGTGCAGTATCCCGGCAGGGGGTATCTCCAATTCGTCACCGCACTGCTGGGCGGCGTCTCCTCGATCGTGCAATTCGCGTCTCTGCTCGGCGTCATGCTGTACATCCAGCCGGGAGTCTCGCTTGCTCTCGCCATCGTGACGGTCCCGTTTCTGTTCTTTCGCTGGCGAATGAGCAAGCTCCGCTTCGAGCTACACCGCGAGAAAACCACGAGCCGTCGCCAGTCTCGCTACTACTCCTCACTCGCCATCGAAAAGAACACGATTCCGACACTAAAGCTCTTCGGGCTGGGTCCTCTCATCCTCGACCGCTACCAGGGGGTGATGCGCGAACTGATCGATGTCCAGCGATCGCTCTATCGGAAGCTGGCACTGGGGCGCACCGCCATGGCGATCATCTATGCGTTGGCCTTCGGGGTCGCGGCGGGCTGGGTCACCGCGAGCACTCTCGGCGGCTCCATCGCGGTGGGTTCTCTCGTCACCTTCATCGCGGCCTCCATTCGATTCAGATCCACCAGTACGGGCATGGTCAACAACATCACCGACCTCATGCAACGAACCTTGTTTGTGCGTGACCTGCACGAGTTCCTCGCCATCATCCCCGAAATCGACAACGGCAAGGGATTGGAGCCAAACGAGCTGACGGGTGAAATCGAACTCCGCGGTGCGACTTTTCGTTATCCCGGGACAGAACGTGCGGTGATCGAGAACCTCGACCTCCGGATAAGACCCGGCGAGACGATCGCCGTGGTCGGTCCGAACGGTGCAGGAAAGACCACACTCGTCAAGCTGATCGCGCGCCTTTACGACTTGACGGATGGCAGCATCACCATTGATGGAATCGATGTTCGCGAGCTCTCCCTCTCGTGGCTTCACGATCGCATGTCGTACCTGGGGCAGCAGCCCATACGATTCGAGGCAACGATCGAGGAGAACATTGCGTTCGGAGACTGGCGGAGGCTCCTCGGGCAGCGCGAAGACGTCGCCGCCATCGCGGAGCAAGCGGGCCTGGAGTCCATCCTGCGCGCGGCGCCCGACGGCCTTCAGACGCTGCTCGGCCGCCGCTTCGGCAATCACGATCTGTCGGGCGGCCAGTGGCAGCGACTCGCCCTCGCACGCGCATTTGCGCGCGATTCACCCATCACGATCCTCGACGAGCCCACTTCCAACCTCGACGCGAAGACCGAGTACGAGGTATTCGAGCGCTTCCACCAGATCTCCAAGGGGCGCACGATCATACTCGTGTCGCATCGCTTCTCGACCGTACGCATGGTCGATCGCATCGTCGTGATGAATGAAGGGCAGGTAGTCGAGGAGGGGAGCCACACTGAGCTGCTCGCGCGGAACGGCGTCTACGCGGGGCTCTATGCCGCGCACCGCGCTCGGATCGACCCCCACTCGGTATCCCACACGGCGTAATCCGAACATCGAATCGGCGCAAGAACGGGTCTGTTATCGCATGATCATCAGCAATGAACACAAGTTCGTATTCATTCAGGTGCCGAATACCGCCAGCTCGTTTCTAGCCAGGTTGTTCGAGAATGAATTCGCTGGAAAGCCCATCATGACCAAACACGCGACCTACGCTGAGTTTCTCGAGGCGGCGACTTCAGAGCAAGCATCCTACCGGAGTATCATCGGCAAACGACATCCACTGGACATGGTCACGACGCGCTACGCACGGCGCATCAAGCGAGCCGGAGTCACGCACGCCTCCCTTGAAGACACACAGGCCGATTTCGAACGATGGTTCAGGGAGAAATTCATCGCGGACGAGCTGAGGCGCCTGAATCCCCACATCAAGAACAGCTACCCAATCGTCGAGCATGTGATCAGCCAGGAGCATCTGGTGGAAGACTTGAATCTCGTGTTGGAAAAGCTCGGCCTCGAAGCGCCGGACATCAAACCGTGGCAGAGAAGGACGAAGGGGAAGTTGCATGACTATACCCAGTATTATTCGGCTTCTTTCATTCCGCATGCGCTCGAGAAGTTTCGGCACGAGATGGACCTGCTCGGCTATGAGGTGCCAGCCATATGGAGAGCCGCATTGGGAGATCGCGACGGCGAATCCGCGCGAGAAGGGTAGATCCCACGGCGCCAGGTCGCGGCCGCTTCCAGCTGGCAGACCGCCTTCGGCTGGGGGGGGTTAGTGCTCTTCCTCGAAGGATGGCAAATCCAACGCCGCTAGTCGCTCGGATGCTGCGTCTTCCAGCATTCGGAAGAAGGCGGGGTCGTAGTACTCGAATTGCGCGAGCCGGTCCCGGGGAGCAATCGGTCGCCGCTCGAATGCGCGTGTGACCGCCTCGTCATCGAGTGGCGCGTCGCTCATGAAGGCCAGGATCTCTCTCATCCGGGCCTCCGGCGCAGAGAGCAGCGATTCGTAGCTACAATAGAGCGGCGAAGCAGCCTCCTCGGGGAAGCCCAACACCCACTTGTCGACGAATCGATTCCAATAGAATACTTCTCGAAGGGCGAAGCTCTCCCAGTCCGCTCGTGCGCACTCGTCTCGATGGTTCTTCTTGTAGAGATGGTAGTTCGACACGATGGATCGAACGGGGCTGCGATACTGAATGAAGTAGCGTTCCGACGGCAGGATCGGCACTCCGGAAGAAGTCTGCAGGCCGAAGTCATGGTTCTTGGCAAAGGTACGCGCCGGATTGATGCACGGAACCGCATCGCAGCCGCAGTGTTCTTGCTTGTTGCTGCCGGCAGCGCAGTAGACGAACGTGTCTCCGAAATACCGCTTCGCGACGCGCTGGACCACCCCGTGACCGCTGCGGGGGATCGACATCCCTTGAGACGGTCGCATCTTCACTCACCCTCCTCCACAGGCTTCGCGGTCATCAAGATCCGGGCATGCTCGCGCACCAGCTCGAACTGGGCTTCCTCACGCACGCGATTTGACTCGATCCGGGCATTCTCGACTGCGGGTGAGTGATGATCCTTCATTTCAGACAAATTATCGGACGTTCTCGTCAACTCCGCCCGCCGCCTCCTGGACTGACCATAAGGCAACTCATTCGGTCTGGTACTCTGGCAATTCTTCACCGACGAAGAAGGCGTGCGAACGCCCCAGGCGGAGTTCGTCGAGCTGGTGGACATTCGGAAGTAGCGATGTGAAGCGAGGCAGGATGGTCCCATGACGACAATCAGGCGATCGTTGCCTCTTCCGGTGAGGCTCATGAATCTGGCAGGCGAGGGCGCGAGCTGGATCGGCCTGCAACCCATCAAGCTGAGCGTGGAATCGCTCCTCGAGAAGGCGATGGCGAATGCCCGGCTGACGGATTTCGGAGGTGACGAATTCCGACGGCCGTTGGCCCTGCTGATCGATAGTCTCGAGAAGGAGGCGAATCTCTCATTGCTGGGAAGACTGATCGCACGGGGCGATCTGCTCCGCACACTGGAAAATCGCCTGCGCATGGTGGACCTCTTCCGCCGGCATCCGGAGATCACCGAACAGCCGGTGGAGCACCCGATCTTCGTCGTCGGGCCGCCTCGGACCGGCACGACCATCTTCCACGATCTGCTCGCGATGGACCCCGACATCCGGGTGCCGCTGACATGGGAGACCTGCTACCCGCTGCCACCGCCCGAAACCGCCAGCTTCCACACGGACCCGCGAATCGCTCGGGTGCAGTCCGACCTCGACCGGGTGGATGCGCTGATCCCCGAGTTCAAGCAGATGCACCCCATGGGCGCCGAGCGCGCACAGGAGTGCGTCGCCATCACCTCCCATGACTTCGCGACCATGATCTACCAGACCCAGTTCGATGTCTCGACCTACGATCGCTGGGTGCTGGATCACGACATGCGATCGGCCCTTCAGTGGCACCGACGATTCTTGCAGCTGCTGCAGTGGAAGGCACCCGGAAAACGCTGGGGCCTCAAGTCGCCACAGCATCTCTGGCACATCCAGCATGTCCATCGCGAATACCCGGATGCACTCTTCGTGCAGACCCATCGAGACCCGGTTCGGGTGCTGGTTTCGATCAGCAGCCTGGTGGCGGCGCTGCGTCGCCTCTCGAGCGACAAGGTCTCTCTCCCCGATATCGTAGAGTACTATGCGATGGCCCTCGCCAAGGGCTACGACAACACCGTGGCCTATCGTCGATCGGGCAAGTTGCCGGAGAGCCAGGTGGTGGATCTCTACTTCCAGGACTTCATCGAGGATCAGGTCGGCAGCGTGCGTCGCGCCTATCAGCACTTCGGTTTGGATCTTTCGGACGACGCTGCGAACGCCATGCAGGCCTTTCTGGACAACAACTCGGCCGACAAGCACGGCAAGCATCTGTACAGCTTCGCAGACACGGCGATGGACGAGCAGGAGCTTCGCGAGCTGTTCCACCACTACCAGACCTACTTCGATATCCCCTCGGAACCGATTGCCTAGGATCGACCATGCAGCCGTTCGGTGACGATCCGAATCTTCTCTTCGGCAGTGAAGCGTCGGCGGGGCTTACCCCGGATCTCTCGGACGCCCTCTCGGCAGAGTCCTTCTTCTCAATGGTTTCTTCTGCTTTTGGAGGCATTCTCTCGCCCGAGACCGAAGGGGGCTTCAGCAGCTTGCCAGCGCTGAACGAACGTCTCAGGACTCACGCCATCCCGGTGCGTCAGCGCAGTTCGCGCTTCAGGATCTTCCCGGTCGGACCCTTCGGCAGTTCGTCGACGAATTCCACGATCCGCGGGTACTTGTAGGCCGCGAGGTTCTGTTTGCAGTAGTCGATCACGTCGGCGGCTCTGAGTTCACGCCCGGGGTGGAGTACGATCACGGCCTTGACCTCCTCACCGTGACTGTCGTGCGCCACACCGATTACCGCTGCCTCCGCGATATCCTCGTGCGCGAACAGCACCTCTTCGACCTCGCGCGGGTAGACGTTGAAGCCGCCGCGCAGGATCATGTCCTTCTTGCGGTCGACGATCGCGTAGGAGCCGTCGGCGTCCCGCACCCCGATGTCGCCCGAATGGAACCAGCCGTTCCGGATCGCCTCCGCGGTCGCTTCGGGGCGCTTCAGATAGCCCTTCATGATGTTGTGACCGCGGATGCAGATCTCGCCGCGTTCTCCGTCGGAAACTGGCCGGTCCTCGTCGTCGCGGATCGACATCTCGACTCCCCAGACCGGATAGCCGATCGATCCGGGCTTGCGCGGCCGATCGAGCATGTTGAAGCTCGCGACCGGAGAGGTTTCGGACAGGCCATAGCCCTCGAGGATCTCCACCGGATACTTCGCCTCGAACGCGCGCATGACGTCGACCGGCATCGCGGCTCCGCCCGCCATGCAATAGCGCAACGATGACAAATCGTAGTCATCCGCAGACTCGAAATGGAGCAATGCAAAGTACATCGTCGGAACACCCGCGAATATCGATACGCGATCACGCTCTATGATCTCGAATGCCTCTCGTGGTCCGAAGCGAGGTAGCAGGGTGAAGGTTCCTCGCGCAGCGATCACGGCGTTCTGCATGCACGTCTGCCCGAACGAGTGGAACAGCGGCAGTGTCGCGAGTGCGACGTCGTCGTTTCCGAACGGCAGCAGCTCGGGCACTACGACCTTGCAATTGAGCAACAGGTTCGAGTGTGTGAGCTCGGCCCCTTTCGGCTTGCCCGTGGTGCCCGAGGTGTAGATCACCACCGCGGTGTCGGTTGGGCTGGTCGGATGCGGTCGCTCGATCGGATCGGCCTCCGCCATCGCGGCGACGGTCTCACCGTCCTCGCCACCGGCCTCGATCACCTCGACCCCGGCAGCCGCGGCGCCTGCGAGGGCGGGTTCGGCGAACAGCGGGTGAGCGACGAGCAGGCGCGCGTCCGAGTCGCCCAGGTGATAGGCGACTTCGGGCCCCGACAACAGCACGTTGAGCGGAACGACGCGACAGCCCGCGTAGAGGATTCCGAAGTAGGCGATCGTAAACTGCGGGACGTTCGGAATCATCACCGCAACGGCTTCGTCGGGCTCGATTCCGCGCGCGCGCAGGCTGGTCGCGAAGCCGCGCGCGGCGCGGTCGAGCTCAAAGTAGCTGAGCGCAAAGTCGTTCAGGCGAAGTGCGATGTGGTCCGGCCGCGACGCTGCGGCGGCTTCGAGAATCAAAGCGAGATTGAGATGCACGGCTCTTCCTCCAGCGCGGCTGATTATCGGCCGCTTCGCGGCCAATGCTTCCACGTCGTCCCATGACCCGGTCCTCGGGCCACACTCCTTGACTGACTTCAGAACTCAGCGCGCGAATACATTCCCGTCAAGACAGCGGCCGCCGTAAGCAGCGCGAACAGGCTCGAAATGACCGCGATTCGCCCGGCCATCCGATGCAGGCGGCGGTCGCGTTCGTCCGCTTCCGGAGCGGGGTTCGGCCCGTCGCGAATCTCCCCGAAGCGACGCGCACGCAGTGCCGCCACCGCGCCCGCTACCAGCATCGCGAAGATGCACAGCTCGTGCGTATACAGCGTCCACAGCTCCGAAGTACTCCACAGGCTGCGGTCCTCGCGGCCGAGTACCGGCAGCTTGACCATGTAGGAAACCAGAAACAACCCGACGAGCGAAGCCGCGATCCGCATCATTCGGCGGTGTTCGCGCGTGCGTCGGCCGCGGATCCGAACTACACCGGCAATGCAGCAGGCGACGACCAGCGTCGTGTTGCAAAATGCCCAGGTCCAAAACGCGAGCTTGGGATCGATGGCCTGGCCTCCGAGTGTCGCTGCAAATGGGTCTAGACGGGCAGGTCTGCGCGGGTGAACAGTGCTTCGAGCTCGATGCCGCGATCCCGAAAGGCCTCGGCCGCACCCTCACAGCGATCGACCAGGCACAGCACGCGCGCAACCTTGCCACCTTCTGCGCCGACCGCGTCGACCGCGTCGAGGGTCGAGCCACCGGTCGTCACCGTGTCTTCGACCAGCGCCACGGTCTGCCCCGACGCAAAGCCGCCTTCGATCCGTCGCCCGAGCCCGTGGCCCTTCGCTTGCTTGCGCACGAAAAAGCCGAGTAGCGGCGACTCGGGGTCGCGCGCGGCGGCCGCAGCGAGCACCGCCGACACCAGCGGCACTGCACCGACCGCCATTCCGCCAACCGATTCCACCGGCGGCCCGGCGAGCAGCCGGTCGAGTACCAGCTCCCCCGCGAGTACGACGCCGCGCGGGCGCATCAGGGTCTGGCGCAAGTCGAGATAGAAATCGCTCTGCTTTCCGCTCGCGAGCGTCACCCGCTCGCGCCGGAACGAGACTTCCAACACCAGGTCCAACAGCTCGCGGCGCTTGTCCGCCGTATCCACAAGTCTCTCCTATTGCTTCCGCAACCCGAGCGTAAACTCGGCGATCAGCTTGCGGTGCAGCTCACTGGTCCCCTCGCCGAATTCCAGCGCCTTGGCCTCGAGCAACAACCGGCCGACTTCGTACTCCGACGACAACCCGTAGCCGCCGTGCACCTGGATCGCATCGAGCGCGTTCGCGGTCGCGGCTTCGCTCGCCATCAACTTGGCCATCGACGATTCCATGCTCGCCCGCTCGACACCGGCGTCCTTCATTCTCCCGAGACGGTACACGAGCGCGCGCGCGGATTCGGTGCGACAGACCATATCGGCGATCTTCTTCTGGATCATCTGGAACTCGCCGATCTTCTGCCCGAAGGCCTCCCGCTCCTGCGCGTAGGCGACCGCAAGCTCGATGCAGCGTTGCGATTGTCCGACGCAGCGCGCCGCCACCGAATAGCGCCCCATGTCGAGCGCGCTACCGAGCACCGGAAAGCCACCGCCTTCGGTTCCGAGCAAGCCGGCGTCTGGAACGAAGGTACCCTCGAAGTGCACCTCGGCCAGATTGTCGCGCTTGAGCGTGCGCATCGGAAATTCGCCTATTGTAATGCCCTCGCTGTTCTTCGGGTCGACGAGGAATGCCGTGACGCCCTTGTGCTTCTTTGCTCGATCGAGTGTCGCAACGACGAAGAACAGGCCCGCGTAATCGGCGTGCGAAATGAATACCTTGGTGCCGTACAGGCGATAACCACCGTCGACCTTCTCGGCGGCGGTCTGCATGTTGCCGAGGTCGGTCCCACCGCCGGGCTCGGTCAGGCACGCGGAGGTCAGGACCTCGCCGCGCGCCATCGGCGGCAACCAACGCTCCCGCTGGTCCTCGCTGCCGTGGCGCAGAATCGAGCCCGCAACCAGCGAATTCGTCACCGACACCACCGAAGCCACCACCCAGTCGATCCGCGCGAGTTCCTCGCAGACGATTCCGTAGCTGAGCACATCGATGTAGGACCCGCCGTACTCTTCGGGGATCATCGGTGCGATGAACCCCAGTGGTACCAGCTTCGCGATCAGTTCCAGCGGGTAACGCTCTTCGCGCTCGTACTGCTCGACGTGGGGCGCGATCTCGCGCTCGGCGAACTCACGGACCGCCTGTCGCACCATCCGCTGCTGCGGACTCAGGTCGAAATCCGCCATCCTCTCGGTCGCACCGCCCGCCGCCATGCTCACTCCAGCTCGATCGCCCGCTCAGGATAGCTGTCGAGGAACTCCCCCGCGGGATGGACGTGGCCCGGTGCTTGGACTAATTTCCCGCCTCCCCGAACCCGGAGAACCACGTGAAGAAGTCCAAGCCGCTCCCGCACCGCAACCGCGGCCGATCCGCGCGCCATCGCGCAAAGCTGAAGGCCAAGCACCGCCGCGTCCGCCAGCGCCGGAGCTCCGGCGAACGCAAGACCTACCGGTAGGCCCGCTGACGGCGCCGTTTCGCTACTCCCTCGAGTCTCGCGACGACCGCGCCCGTACCGGGGTCTTCACGACCCCACACGGGCCCATCCACACCCCCGCCTTCATGCCGGTCGGCACCCACGGTGCCATCAAGGCGATGACACCCGAGCAGGTTCGCGCCACCGGCTCCGAAGTGGTGCTCGCGAACACCTACCATCTGACGCTTCGCCCCGGTGAAGGACTCGTCGAGAAGCTCGGCGGGCTGCATGCCTTCATGCGCTGGGACGGGCCGATCCTGACCGACAGCGGCGGATTCCAGGTCTTCTCGATCCCGAAGAAGGAGATCAGCGACCGCGGAGTCCGCTTCAAGAACGAGGTCGACGGCTCCAGCCTCGAGATCACTCCGGAGCGGTCGATCGAGATCCAGAACGCACTCGGCGCGGACATCATCATGGCCTTCGACGAGTGCACGCCGCACCCCGCCGACGAAGCACTCGCCCGCACCGGGGTCCGCCGCACACTGTCGTGGATCGACCGCTGCATGAAGGCCCATGGTCGCGACGACCAGGCGCTGTTCGGAATCGTTCAGGGCAGCGTCTATCCGGAGCTGCGCGCGAGCTGTGCCAAAGCACTGGTCGCGCTCGACTTGCCCGGCTACGCAATCGGTGGTGTATCGGTCGGCGAAGGCCACGAGCTGCTGTGCAAGATCACCGACCAAACCACGCCATGGCTGCCCGAGAACAAGCCCCGTTACCTGATGGGAGTCGGACTGCCCGAGGACATTCTCGCGGCGATCGGCTACGGCATCGACATGTTCGACTGCGTGATCCCCACCCGCTATGCGCGCAGCGCGACCCTCTTCACGTCGCGCGGGCGGATTCGGCTCACGCACCGCCGCTACCGTCGTGACGCCTACCCGATCGACACCTCCTGCAGCTGCTTCGCGTGCGCGGGCGGCTTCAGCCGCGCCTACATCCACCATCTCTTCGCCGCGAACGAGATCCTGTCTGCGATCCTCGCGTCGATCCACAACGTCCACTTCTACCAACGCCTCGTCGCGCAGGCCCGCGCGGCCATCACCGCGGGCGACTACGAAGCGTTTCACCGCGACTTCCTCGAAGGCTACCAACGCCCGGCGGACTGAAGGTGTACTCTCCGCCGGACCTGAGCGATTGGAGAGAAGACCGATGAGCCGCGCGCGACCTGGCGAACTACTGAGCCCCGATGAAGTTCTCGAGCGATACACCTCCGGACCGAAGACGGGCGTCTTTACCGACGGCTCGTGCGAGGGCAACCCGGGGCCGGGAGGTTGGGGCTTCGTCTGGGTCGAAGACGATCGCATCCTCACCGAAGAAACCGGCGCCGACCCCGACACCACGAACAACCGCATGGAGCTAGCGGCATTGATCGCCGCCTATCGCGCACTTTCGGAAGATGTGGAAGTCAGCATCTATTCGGACAGTCAACTGTGCGTCAAGACCGTGAACGAGTGGGCCGCAGGTTGGGAGAAGCGCGGCTGGCGCCGCAAGTCGGGACCGATCGCAAACCTCGAACTCGTGAAGGAACTCTACGACCTCGCGAACCGGCACCCTCACGCGAACCTCCAGTGGATCAGGGCCCACGACGGCTCCCGCTGGAACGAATATGCCGACGCCCTCGCCAACACCCACATGCGCTGACCGCGCCACTCCACTCCACTCCATCCGATGGAGTTTCGATCGACGTTCGTGTGGAGCTTCGGTCAACACACGTGCGGAGAGAGGGCTGCGAGAGCGCCACCGCTCGAACCCGCGATCTGGTCAGCGATCCACCCCGAAGCCATCGACCCTGACCAGGACGCCCGGCGAGCTCAGCCAGACTCCGAAAACCCGACATCTCTAACTTGCGGAGAACCCGACATTTCTACTTTGGGTTGACAGAGCAGATTCCGAGCTTGTTCTTCCTATGATCGACGGAGGCGTTGTTGCGAGGATTGGCGGGCGGCTTCACGAGGATGTGATTCGGATTCCGATCATGCTGCGCGGGCCGATGGTTGCCTCGAGAGAAGCGGATCCCGGACGATGAAATGCAGACTCAACTGCGCGCGCTCGGCTACCTCGACTGATCGATTCGAAGCGGCCGGAGGCTCTTCGAAATCACCAGAGTGGATTCCAGGAGGCGGATGCCTTTCAACGGGTTGAGGCGGCTTCTTTCACCTATTCTCGCCGATGTGGGAAGACATCCCGATCACTCAGCCGCTCCGGTGGATCCGTGCTCGACCTCGATGGGGGCGCCTAGCGTGCGGATCTGGCTATGTGTGCTGGCCTGCACCTTCATGCTCGGCTGCGGGGAACGCGACGACGACACCGCTTCGAGCGAGTCGGAGCCGGCGCGCGGTACCGGTGCATCGAATTCCGAGTCCGAGCGGAAGCCGAACCTGGTGCTCATCACGATGGACACGACTCGCGCGGACGCGCTCGGCACCTACGGTCAGGCGCTGCCGGCGTCGCCGAACATCGACCGAATCGCCGCGAACGGCGTGGTGTTCGAGCAGGCGGTGACGTCGAGTCCCGAGACGTTGCCCTCCCACGCTTCGATCTTCACCGGGCTCCAGCCCTACGTCCACGGCGTACGTGCGAATGCCGGATTCGCGCTGTCCGAAGAGAACCTCACGCTCGCGGAAGTGCTCGCGGGCCACGGATATCGCACGGGCGCCGAAATCGCCGCCGGGGTGCTCGGCAGTGAGACCCAGATCCGCCAGGGCTTCGAGCACCAACGAGATTCCGACAGCCCCGACGCCCAACTGTTCACCGTCACATTCAACCGCGACACGCCCGACCAGCAAATGATCGAAAAGAGTGTTCGGCTCGGATCGGATATTACACGGCGTGGTCTCGAGTTCATCCAAAGGCACCGCGACGAGCCGTTCTTCCTGTGGCTTCACTATTTCGACAGCCATAGCCCCTACGCACCGCCCGCGCACTTCGGAGCAGCGATCCCCGACAACCCGTACCACGCCTGTGTTGCATCGGTGGACCACGAAGTCGGGCGAATCGTCGAGAAGATCGAGAACCTGCGTCTTCGAGAGAAGACACTCGTCGTGATCACATCGGACCATGGCGAGGGCCTCGGAGACCACGGCGAACTGACACACAGTTTCTTCGTGTACGACACGACGATGCGGGTTCCGCTCATCTTCTGGGGACTCGATGGCGAACTCGAGAGTCGTCGGATCGATTCGCTGGTTCGCACGATCGACATCGCCCCGACGGTGCTCGACCTGCTCGGGCTCGATCCACTGCCCGGCGCCGAAGGCGTTTCGCTTCGGCCGCAGTTCGGCGGCTATAGCTTTCCTCCGCTCACCGCGTACGGCGAATCCAGCTGGCGATTTCTCGGGACGTTCGGCATCTCACCGCTCCGGTTCGTTCGCGAGGGGAAGTGGAAGTACATCCACAAGGTGAACCCGGAGTTGTACGATGTCGTCGCAGATCCCAAGGAGATCGTGAACCGGATCGACGACGAGCCTGCCATTGCGGCACGATTGCGGAAATCTCTCGAAGAGATGATTCGCTCCGCGCCGCTAACACCACGGAATTCGGTGATTCCGGTCGACTCGGAGACCGCGGCCCAGCTCGCGGCACTCGGTTACGCGTCGAGCACGCAGCTTGCCGAGGTGGATGACGAGTTCGCCATGCTCACCCTCGCCGGACTCGATCCCGTGAGCCGGGCGCCCGATATCCAGCGGCTCTCGATCGTCGCCGATCGCATCAGACGCAAGCAGTATGCGAAGGCGGTCGACGATCTGGCGTCGATGGCGGCGCGCAACCCGGACAGCGCCTTCATTCTCCGGCTCTATACCGAAGCCCTGCTCGGGCTCGATCGCAACGACGAAGCGATCCCGATGCTTCGGCGTATGCATGAGCTCGGAGCCGCGAAGCCGAACGAAATTGCGAAGCTTGCGGCGCTGATTTCGCGAAAAGGAGACCTCGCTGGGGCGATCGAACTGCTCGAGGAAACGCTCGGGGAGGAGCCGTGCCACGAAGGCGCGCTCAGCGATTTCAATCTCATATTTCGTGCCGAGGCTCGCTACCCGGAGTTGCTCGAGGTCCTAGGGAAGGCGGCAGAGGGCTGCCCGGAGGTCGCTTCGAACCTCAACAACTATGCCTGGGCATTGGCCACGCTTCCGCGTGATGACCTCCGCGACGGAGCAAAGGCGGTCGCGGTCGCACGGGCGGCGCTCGAAGCGGAGGGGACGCGCGACGTGTCGACACTCGACACACTTGCGGCGGCCCTCGCGGAAACCGGGGACTTCGAACAGGCTGCGCGGGTCCAGACCGAGATCCTGGAGGAGTTGAAAGCCGCGCACGCACCCGAAGCGGTCATCGCGCCGTTCACCGAGCACTTGACGGCGTATCAGGCCGGCCGGCCGATCCGCGATCCGTAGCCCCGCCGGACATGTCCCGTGCTTCTGAGAGGGGCTCTGGGCGGGGTTTCGGTAGCATCCCCGCTGCCCGGGAGCGGGTGGCGACCTCACCTTTCGTGATGGCGACCAGCGATTGTCGCCCGCCAACGACCGTCAAACCCGGAGCTTCTCGGCGCGATGCGATGTACTCCCGCTGCAGGTGAACGGTCGGGCAGATGGTTTACAAGAGTCCGGTGATCCTACCTTGTTTGCAGATCGATCCGTCTGAGAATCGTGCTGTAGTAGACGATGTTCCACATGGCATAGCCTGACCTCCTCGAGTCCGAGTTTGCTCGCCATTGCGCGGCGGGCGAAGGCGGCTAGCCGGGCGCGCGCTGCAGCGGCTTTTCGGATTCGATCGAGGTCGTGGGGCCGATCAGCCGCTGAACGCGGGCATCGCGCGCTCGGCAAAGAGTTGCGCGGGCACGGTGGTGTCGCGTCCGAAGAACTCGATCACGGAGGCGCCGCAGCCAAGTGCGCGGTGCCGCTCGATCCTCAATCACGGCTTCGGGCGCGTGAGGCCCCCCGCCCCGATCCGCGCTCCCAGCACGAGGCATCGCGAAAAAGTCAGCGGAGTGTGGTCTTGCCGAGGGTGAGGATGCGGTCGAAGGCCGTCTTGTCGAGCGGCATGACGGACAAGCGCGAGTGGGTCACGAGCGGAATCTTCTGCAGCGCGGCATCGGCCTTGATCTCAGCGAGGGTCACCGGCGCCACCAACTCCTTCAGCGGCTCGAGATCGACCACCAGCCAGCGGTCGTCATCCGTGGTCGGATCCTGATAGGCGGTCTTCGTGACCCGGGCGATCCCCACCACCTGCTTGCCCTGGTTCGAGTGGTAGTAGAGTGCGCGGTCGCCGACCTGCATCTCGCGCAGATTGTTGCGCGCTTGATAGTTCCGCACCCCGTCCCAATAGGTGCTGCCGTCGCGAACCAGGTCGCTCCAGGAATACTTGAAGGGTTCCGATTTCACCAGCCAGTGCAACCGAGCCACGTCCGTTTCTCCGCTTCGCATTCGGCCCCAAGCCGGTCAGCGCATGTCGTCGGAAACTTGTTCCGCCATCACGTCGCGCGCCAGGTGAGCGAGCAAGGGGCGCGACAACAAACGCGGACCCAGCACCGCACGTGCCCAGTTCTTCCAACCCGGAATCGTCGACGATTGCCCGCCCAGCGCCTCGAACGCGGCAGCGACGACCTCCGCCGCCGACTCCCCTCGGCCGGAGACATCTCCCGCCGTCGACTGGAATTCCGTCGCGACCGGACCGGGTTCGAGGACGAGTACGTCGATGTCGTCGTCCGCGAGTTCGACCGCGAGCGCCTCACCGAACAGCCGATCGAAGCCCTTGGTCGCACTGTAGACGGCATGCAGGGGTAGCGGGATGTGGCCCGCCACCGAGCCCGTGAACAGGATCGCGCTGCGGCCGCGCACGCGCAGCCGTGGGAGCAGGCGGCCGGTGAGCACGACCGGTGCCGCGCAGCCGACCGCGACCATGTCGCGCAAGCGACCGACGTCCTGCTTGGCGAACTTCCCGTAGGAGCCGAAGCCCGCATTGTTGATGAGAATTCCGATGTCGAGGTCATCGACCGAGGCCGCGAGACGTTCGACATCGTCGGCATCCGTCAGGTCGGCCGACACGACACGCATCTCGACCGGCCCGAGCTTCGACAGCTCCTCGGCGAGTTCGTGCAAACGGTCTTCGCGGCGCGCCGTCAGCACGCACGAGACCCCGTCACGCGCGAGCGCGCGAGCGAACTCCGCGCCGAGCCCCGACGACGCACCCGTGACGAGCGCCCAGCCCCCGTAGCGTTGCGCGAGTGTGCCGCGATCAGCCTGGAACAGCGGCCGAGCACGCCACAGCGCCACCGCGAGCGCGGCAAAGGCCGCGAACGACACCACTCCGGTGAGGAACCCCGCGAAGCCCTCGAAACCGTAGAGCAGATTCCAGACCAGCATCCCGCATGCCAGATGCCAGACATAGAGCGACGCCCACGGCCACATCCAGGACTTCATGCAG
>JAFDEI010000232.1 GCA_019310425.1 Deltaproteobacteria bacterium
AAGATGCGGTCGTGGGAGACCTTGATTTCGGGCTCGATTCCCTGCGACTCGAGTGCGTTACGGAGATTCTGTAGCAGGCGCTGCGTGAAGCGGTAACGCGTCGCTCGCGCCTTGATGCTGAGCTCACCGGAGAAGCGAAGGATCGCGAGCTGTGATCTCGGGTCTTTGGCTCCGCTCCGGCGAGGCACGGGTCATTCGCCGACGCAGGCGCGGTAGATGGTGCCGCCGACGAATAATATCAGCCAGACCAACGCGAGTGGCGACCACGCCGACCGCTTGGTAGAGATTTCTTCCTGAACCTCTTCCATTTCCTCGAAGGGGATTGCGAATTCGGCCGGCTCGAGGCGCTTCTTCGAGAGCCGCCCACCGCAGTGGATGCAGTGCTTCTGGCCGACCGGAAACGTGACCGAGCAGCGCGAGCAGTAGACTTCGTAGGGGTTCGATTGAGAGCGGATTGTCATTGCCCAGGCATGGTATCGAATTCCGTTACCGCTGCTCCGCCTCGGCAAGACTGAGCCGTCGGGCTGCTCCGCCTCGTCAAGACCGAGTCGCCGGCTGTGTCGCAGGGGCTGCCCGAGCCATCGGCCGGTCGTTCTGCTACATCGACCTGGGTGGGGCGCCGGGTCTACCGATTCTTGTGCGGATTGCTGGGTGCGGCCTTCGTGCTCATTGGCGCGTCGTCGATACTCGGTTTCTTCGCCTACCATTCGCCGGGTAGCGACGTGATGGTGCCGACCGGCCCGATCGGTTTCTATTTCGTCGCATTCGCGGGTTTCGCGATGGTCGGCTGGGGCGGTTGCCTGATCGGCGCCGCAAAGCAACCCGAGATCGGGCGTTCCGTCGGAACCGCGACTGCGGCAGCGCTCGTCCTGGGCGCCGTGATTCGCATGATGGCCTGGTTTGTCGGTGATTACTACGTCTTTCCGGGTGGTGCGCTGCGCGCCGAGGCGACAGCCCTCCTGATTCTCGCCCTTGCGTTCCTGTGGCTTCGTCCGCCTGCCCGAACCGCGGTCAGTGAGGCGCGCACCTGATGCTGCGTTGGCTCGGCAGCCTCATGATCGTCGCTCTGCTCGCGCTCAACTGGGCGATGCCGTCGACGAAGATGGGGCGGCGAGGGGTCGACCCCGATCCTCGTGCCGACATCGAGAGTGCAACCTTGCGGGTCGGTGCCATGATGCCGAACCTCGATCTCACGACGATCGATGGTACACGACTCAGGATCAGCGACTTTCGCGGTAAGCGGGTGCTGATCACGTTCGAGCGCAGCGTCGACTGGTGACCCTACACCAAGGCGCGGCTCGTGGAGCTGCGGCAGGCCTTCGGCAAGGTCGATGACCTGGTGATCTTCTATGTGATGGCGGAGAACCAGATCAATGCGAAGACCCTCCGCTTCATCGACGAGGGGCAGCTTCGCGAGCGGGTATATTTCATCTCGGACCCCGAAAGTCGTGTGATTTCAGACCTCGGGCTGCGCAAAGCGGACCCCGAGCCGATCGAGGAGGGAGTCGCCCACCCCGCCACCTACCTGATCGATCGACGCGGGACCATCCGTTTCGCCGACGTTCGCAGCGACTACCATATCTGGATCGACCCGCAGACCATCGCCGCCGCCCTCGCGCGAATCGACTGAAGCCGCACGCCCGGCTAGCTTTGCCCACCATGCCGGGACGAATTCAGGTGGAGCGTGACGGTGCGATCGGCTGGATGGTATTCGATCAGTTCGAGCGCAGGAACGCCATCACGGTGGAGATGTGGCAGGCGATCCCGCCGGCTGCGCGGGAACTCGAGGCGGACGACGCGGTTCGCGTGGTCGTGATGCGCGGAGCGGGCGAGGTGGCTTTCGTCTCGGGTGCCGATATCTCGGAATTCGAGCGCCAGCGAACCGCCGAAAACTCGCACGCGTACGACGCATTGAACCAGCAGGCCTTCGATGCGCTCAGCGGCCTCCGCAAGCCATTGATCGCAATGGTGCACGGCTTCTGCGTGGGCGGCGGCGCCGCACTCGCACTTTGCGCCGACTTGCGGTTCGCCTCACCCGACGCGGAATTCGGGATTCCGGCGGCGAAGCTCGGGCTCGGTTACGGCGACCGCGGGCTCGCGCAGCTCGTGCGCCTGGTGGGTCCTTCGGTTGCGAGCGAGGTGCTCTTCACCGCGCGGCGCTTCTCGGCCGATGAGGCGTTGCGAGTCGGGCTCGTGAATGCGGTGGTGCCGAAGGCCGAACTCGAGTCGAAGGTGCGCGCGACAGCGCAGACGATTGCGGACAACGCCCCGCTGACCGTGCGGGCCGCGAAGCGAGTGATTCGCGAACTCGGGCTCCCCGAGGCCGAGCGAGATCCCCCCGCGACCCGCGCCGAGATTCGAGCATGTCTCGAGAGCGAGGACTACCAGGAGGGGGTGCGCGCGTTTCTGGAGAAGCGCCGGCCACGGTTCCGGGGGCGCTGAGCCGCATCGAGGCCCCCTCGATGGCTCCAAACGCTCAAATTCGCTAACAAATCGGCCCTCCGACGTGCCGAATCCACGGCTGCTCGGGGTTTCCCGGAAGGCTCGCAGCAATGGACGATTTCCCGCGAAAACGCGTCGCCGTAGTCGGAGCGACCGGAGTGGCCGGCCAGCAATTCCTGGTTTCGCTCCAGAACCACCCGTGGTTCGAGGTCGTGGCCCTGGCCGCCAGCCCGCGGAGTGCCGGAAAGACCTATCGGAAGGCCATCACGAGCGAGGCGGGTCAGCTGCGCTGGGCCTGCGAGGAGCCGCTCCCGGCAGCCTTTGCCGATCGCGAGGTCGTCGATGCGCAGCATCTCGATGTCTCGGAAATCGACCTGGTCTTCTCCGCGGTCGAGAGCGACGCGGCGCGTGCGCTCGAGGAGAAGTTCGCTCCGGAAGTTCCGGTGATCTCCACCTCGTCGGCTTTCCGCTACGAGAGCGACGTTCCGATCGTGGTCCCGGGCGTGAACCACGACCACGTGGCGCTGGTGAAGCGCCAGCAGCGCGAGCGGGGCTGGAAGGGTTTCGTTCTCCCGATTCCGAATTGCACCACGACGGGCCTGGTCATCGCGTTGGCACCGCTCGCGCAGGCGTTCGGCGTGACCGCGGTTGTGATGACCTCGATGCAGGCTCTCTCGGGTGCCGGCCGCAGTCCGGGCGTGATCTCACTCGATGTGCTCGACAACGTGATTCCCTATATCCCGAAAGAGGAAGAGAAGGTACAGAGTGAAACGTCGAAAATTCTCGGTAGGTTGGAGGGCGGCGAGATCGTGCCGCTCGATCTGCCCGTTTCCGCGACATGCACGCGCGTGAATGTCCGAGATGGCCACACCGAGGCGGTGACGGTCGGTCTGGGCAGCGCGGTCGAGCTCGCTGCGGTGGCAGAGGCAATGCGGGGCTTCGGGCGCGAATTCACGGGCCTGGGCCTGCCTTCGTCGCCGCCGAACCTGATCGAGGTATCCGAAGACCCGTACCGTCCGCAGCCGCGAATCGATCGCTATCTGAACGACGGCATGACGACCGTCGTGGGTCGGCTGCGCGAGGACGTCGTCCTCGGCAACGGCGTTCGTTTCGTGCTGCTCTCGCACAATACCAAGATGGGCGCCGCGAAGGGTGCAACGCTGCTGGCCGAGTATGCGGTGCACCAGGGGCTGGCGTAGGGGAAACCCCCTCGTGACGAATTCCAGCGTGAACGGAACCGCGCTCCCTCCTTGCGGGCCGTGGCCGAACCCCCCACACTAGCTGCAACGGGGGGGGCGTGAGCTCTCGTAATCAACGGGTGGCGGCGTTCGCGGGTGGACCGGTGAGCCCTTGCCCGGATGCAGGTTCGAATTCATCAGAGTTTCACGGAGGAACGCATGGAGCGACGATCCACTGCGCTAGTTGTGGTTGCAGTTCTGGGTCTGGCGATGGCATCGATGGGTTGTCAGCAGACGGGCCCTTCGAAGACGGCTGGCGATGGCGGCGGTGAATTTCAGACCGACACTGGTGCAATCGAGACGGTGGTGACCGAGGAACTCTCAGAGTTGAAGACGATCTACTTCGATTTCGACGATGCGACGATTCGCGGAGACCAGCGCGGCAACCTCAAGGCCGATGCCGATACGATCCTCGCACGGGCGGACCTGGGCGTCGTGACACTGCAGGGCAATACCGACGAACGCGGCAGCGAGGAGTACAACCTCGCGCTCGGCGAGCGGCGCGCGGATTCGGCCAAGAAGTACCTGGTCGACCTCGGCGTTCCGTCGTCGCGGCTGCGGACGGTGAGCTTCGGCGAGGCCAAGTCCGCCGTGGCAGGGCACGACGAATCAGCATGGAAGTGGAATCGCCGCGTCGATTTCGCGGTAAATCGCTGAATTTGCGCGCCGGGATTCCCGAGCGTTGACCTTTCGACTCAGGGGGTGATACCGTCGGTGCTCTCACCAGTACCGAGGTTCCCCCATGTCCGATGTTCACGGCGGCATACTTGCCGCCCGCGCCCTGAAGCAAGCCGGTGTCGAGTGCATCTTCACTCTCTCCGGCGGTCACATCATGCCCCTCTACGATGGTTGCGTAGAGCAAGGCATCAAGATCGTCGATGTCCGGCACGAGCAGGCCGCTGTCCACGCAGCGGATTCCTGGGCGCGGTGCAACCCCGGCAAGATCGGTGTTGCCGCGATCACGGCCGGCCCGGGCGTCACCGATGGTGTGACGGGCATCGCAAACGCCTGGCGAGCAAATTCGCCGATCCTCGTGATCGGTGGCCAGGGCCCGTTCGATAATCTACGCCGCGGTTCGCTGCAGGAGATGGACCACGTCGGTGTGGTGCGGCCGATTACGAAATTCGCCGACACGATCTACCAGACGCATCGTATCCCTGAATACATCGAACTCGCGATCCGGCATGCAGTGTCGGGCATTCCCGGCCCGGCCTTTCTCGAAATTCCGATGGACATCTTCATGGCTGCGGTCGACGAGTCGCTGGCGCCGGTTCCGCGCATCCGCACTGATCCGCCGCGCCTGTCGCCCGACCGCGCCGACGTGCGCGAGGCGATCGAGCTGCTGAAGGCGGCCGAGCGTCCGATGTTGATGGCCGGCACGAGTGTGAAATGGTCACGTGCGAGCGCGAATCTGAACCGCTTCATCAGCGAGATCCACATGCCGACCTTCACCAACGGCATGGGGCGCGGCAGCGTGCCGCCCGCATCGCCCGAGTTCCTGGTGCGGTCGCGGCGCAACGCGCTGGAGCAGACGGACTGCATCGTGCTCGCGGGCACGCTGCTCGATTTCCGGATGCGTTTCGGCCAGACGATTCCGCAGGACGCGAAGATCATCCAACTCGAGATGGACGCGACGCTGATCGGCCAGAACCGGCAGACCGACGTCGGGCTGGTGGGCAATCTCGCGAACTCGTTCGAGATGCTGCTCGACGAATTCAAGCACCAGGGTACGACACTTGATTTCTCGAGCTGGCGCGACGAGCTGCGCGCCATCGAGGAGAAGGCCGAGGCCAAGGTACAGGCTGCGCTCGACAGCGACGAGACCCCGATCGACCCGCAGAGGATGTGTCGCGAGGTGCGCGACTGGATCGATGCGCTCGGCGACCCGGTCATCATCGGCGACGGCGGCGACATCGTTGCGACCGCGGCGAAGATCATCCCGGTCAAGAGCGAGGGCTCGTGGATGGAGCGCACCCTGAACGCCGCGTCGTGATCGTCTACGGCGACGGATCGTTCGGGCTGAACGGTATGGAGTTCGACACCGCGGTGCGGTTCGGGCTGCCGATCATCGGCGTGATCGGAAACGACGGTGCCTGGGGGCAGATGATGCGGCCGCAAGGCGCGATCTACGGTTGGGACAACCTGCAGGCGACGCTGCTCAACTTCACGCGTTACGACAAGGTGGTGGAAGCGCTCGGTGGGCACGGCGAATACGTCGAGGCACCGGAAGACATCCGCCCCGCGCTCGACCGTGCCGCCGCGAGTGGCAAGCCCGCCCTGGTGAACGTGAAGATCCGCCAGGACCGCGAGTACGGGGGAGGAATCTACGTCTAGCGCCGGTGTACTCGCACCCCTGGCTGTTGCGGAGCACGCGTCGGGGGATTTCGGAGTCGAGCTGGCCGCGCTGGACGAGTTCCTGCGTGCGACCGGTCCACTCGCGATCGTGGACCTCGAGACGACCGGGCTGCCCGACGACCCCGACGTCGGAATTCTCGAATTCGGCGTGGTGCTGATCGATCCGGGCACGGCTTCGTTCACGACCGCGGAGAGCCTGGTGCTGCCCGTGCGCGGGATCCCGCTGGCGGTGCAGCGGCTCACGGGCCTGGTCGACGCCGATGTCGCCGACGCGCCGCCGATCGAAGAGCTCGCGAAGCCGATCGTCTCGGCACTCTCGGGTCGCACGATCATCGCCCACAACGCGCAGTTCGAGCAGCATTTCCTCTCTCGTTACGTCGCCGAGCCGCTCGGCAAGCTGCGATATCTCGACACCCAGGATCTGCTTGCGATCGCGTACCCGGACGCGCCGGACCTGCGGCTCGAGAGCTTCACGCGCGAGCTGTTCGGAAGCGAGGAACGCCACCGCGCTCTCTCGGATGCGCTCGACACCGTGCGGTTGATGTCAGCCGTGGCTGCGTCGGCGGCTGCCGGAGACCGCCGCTTCGCGGTCGCGCGTTCTGCGCTCGAAACCTACGCGCCCGAGGCGCCCTGGCTGCCGCAATTCGTCGCGATCCCCGCGAGTGACGAACCGCCCGTGCCGTTCGATGAAGATGCGATTGCGGCGGTGCTGTCGGATGCCGAGCGCGGGCGGCGGCATTTTCCGAATTACCGCGTGCGCGACGAGCAGGTGCGGATGGCGCGCCAGTTCGTACGAACGCTCGATGGCGGCGGCACGCTGCTGCTCGAAGGCGGCACCGGTGTCGGAAAATCGCTCGCCTACCTGGCCGCCGCGATCCCGTTCGCGATGGAGCGCGTAGCCGGCGGTATCCGTGACCCATTGATGATTTCGACGCGTACCAAGCTCTTGCAAGACCAGTTGCTCGAGAAGGACATTCCCGCTGCGGCTGCGATGTTGGGGTACTCGGAGCTGCGCGCGGTTTCGATCAAGGGCCGAGCGAACTATGTGTGCACGCGCCGCACCGAGCAGGTGCTAAGCGAGGGGCGCGAGCCGTCGATCTTCGCGCAGGACCGCATGGCCTACGCGGCACTGTTCAGCTGCGCGCATTTGCGACCGCACGGAGAGGTCGGGACGCTGCCGGGCGCGCTGCTCTGGCGCTTTCCGGCGCTGCGCGACCTGCTGAGACGTTCGGTCGCTGCACGTGCCGAGCAGTGCAGCCGCGAGCAATGTGCGGCCGAAAGGGCGTGCCCGTTCGGCCGCCGTCGGGCAGCGCTCGCGCAGGCACAACTCGTTGTCGCAAATCACGATCTGCTGCTGCGCTGGCCCCCGGATTACCCGAATTTTACGCACGCGATCGTGGATGAGGCACACGAACTCGTCACAGTCGCAGACGAGGTCTATTCGATCGAGGTGCAACCCGCCGAAGTGCTCGAGCGCATCGACGAGCTCTTCGGACGCCCGACCGACGGCAAGCGCGGCTCGGCGTTGATCGCGAAGGGGAAGTTGCGTGCGGTCGCAACGGATGTTCGTGCCTGGCGACGCGCGGTTGCACAGGACCTCGTCGCGCTCGGCCGTTCGCTCGGCGATCGCGCGAGCGAGTTCGGCGAAGTGCAATTGCCCGCCTATGCGGAGAAGATCTTTCCCGAGGCTGCCGAGCTCGCGCAGTCGATCGCGCAGCGCCTGGCGGATATCGCGGATATGGCGGACGACCTGGACGCCGAGCGAGCGACCGATCCGGACGAAGGCGAGGACCTTTCGGTCGCGCGCACGACGGGCGAGCTGCGTGACGCCGGTGACGGGTTGCGGCGCGCGTTCGGCGACGCGATGACCGATTCGGTAGCGGCCTTCGAGCGTCTCGATCCGCCGTTCGACCGCTGGCGTCTCGTGATCCGTTCGGTTTCACCCGCACAGGCATTTCACGAGAGGTTTGCGGCGAAGCTGGAGGCGCTGGCTTGTGTGTCGGCAAGCCTGTTCGTGGGCGGCGATTCGTACGCGGCGATAGGTGAGCTCGAGATCGACCTGCCCGACCGTGAGAACGTCACACGCATGCAGGTCGACAGCCCGTTCGACTACGCGCGCCACATGCGGGTCGTGGCTTTCTCGAGCGACGGCGACCTGATCGAGGAAACGACCGCGACGATTGCGGAGCTCGTCCATCTGCTCGGCGGTCGCACCCTGGGCTTGTTCACGAGCCTGCGCCGGATGCGCGACGTCGATGCGAAGCTCGCGGCGCGGCTGCGTGGTGAAGGCTACGACATCCTGTCGCCGCGGCGCGCAACCGATGACCCGGCCGGACTGGTCGAGCGTTTCGCGCGCGCGGACGGCGGGGGTGTTCTGCTGGGCGCGCGCACTTTCTGGCAGGGTCTCGACATCGCGGGTCCCGCACTCCAGGCGGTCGTGATCGAAAAGCTGCCGTTCGAGGTGCCGACCGAGCTGCGCAAGCGCCGCGAGGCGTTGATCAAGCAGGGCGGCGGCAACGCATTCTCGCGTTACACGATGGGGAAGATGCTCCTCAACCTGAAGCAGATGGCGGGGAGACTGATCCGATCCGAGGACGACCGTGGCATCGTGGTGATCGTCGAAGGTCGTACCGACAAGCGCTATTTCAAGCGGCTCAACGAGGGCCTGCCGCCCGGCACCGGTGTTGTAAAGGCGACGCTCGCGGACCTCGCGGGCGTGCTTGCCGACATCGACATCCCGACCCGCTAGCCTCCCCCACCCACCCCCTGAAGGAGTGCGCCGTGGACGGACGATTCGAAGCCGGACAATGGGCCGTGATCCTCGGTGGATCGAGTGGTTTCGGGCTCGCGAGCGCGCAGGCGCTGGCCGAGCGCGGAATGAACCTGTGCCTGATCCATCGCGACCGCCGCGCGCTGCTGGCCGCGATCGAGCCCGAATTCGAGAAGCTGCGCCAAGTCGGGGTGGAGGTGCGGACCTTCAACACCGATGCGCTGTCCGGCGACAAGCGTGACGCGGTGTTGGACGAGCTCGCGCGGATCTTCGGTGAGTCTGGCCGCGTGCGCGTGTTGCTGCACTCGATCGCGTTCGGAAATCTGAAACTCCTGACCCCCGAGGCACCGGTCGAGCGCACGTCGGTAGCGGCACTCGCGAAGAAGCTCGGCAGCGAGACCGAGAAGGTGCAGGCCGCACTCGACGAACTCTTTGCCGAGGGTGCGGAGGCCGTGCACGCGCTCGCGAGCCCGCCCGCGTACTCGGACAAGCACTTTCTCGATGAGGATGATTTCTCGCGCACGATCCACGCGATGGGAACGAGCCTGCTCGGCTGGGTGCAGGGGATCTTCAACCGCGGTCTGTTCGCCACCGACGCACGCGTATTCGGCCTCACGAGCGAGGGCAACGAGGTGGCGTGGAAGGGCTACGCCGCGGTGGCGGCTGCGAAGGTCGCACTGGAGTCGCTCGCGCGATCGATTGCGCTCGAATACGCGCCGTTCGGTATTCGATGCAACGTGATCCAGGCCGGCATCACCGAAACTCCCGCGCTTGCCGCGATCCCGGGCAGTGACCACATGAAGGCTCAGGCACGCATTCGAAACCCGTTCCATCGCCTGACCACGCCTCGTGACGTCGCCAACGTGATCGCACTGCTCGCGACCGACGAAGCGGCGTGGATCAACGGCGAGGTCATTCGTGTAGACGGCGGCGAACACATTTCAGGGGCGACTCAATGAGTGAAGCGAATGAAGCGACCCCGGTGGCGTTGGTGACCGGAGGCGGGACCGGAATCGGGGCCGCGTGCTGCCGCGCACTCGCGGCCGACGGCTTTCGGGTCGGTGTGCATTACCGGTCGAGCGAGAAGACCGCGCGGGCTCTTACCGCGGAGCTGCCGGATGCGTTCGCCATCCAGGCCGATCTGGCGGACAGCGATGCGGTCGACGGGCTCATCAAGGAATTGAAGGGAACGGCTGGCCGCGTCGACGTGCTGGTCAACAATGCGGGCTTCAACGTCAATGCGCCGATGCTGTCGATGAAGCTCGATGACTACGACCGCGTCGCCGCGATGGCGCGTGCGACCTGGTACCTCACCAAGCTCGTGCTGCGCCGTTTCATGTTGCGCCAGGGAGCGGGCCGTATCGTGAACATCTCGAGCGTCGTGGGGCACACCGGCAACGCGGGTCAGATTCCGTATACCATGGTGAAAGCCGGGCTCGACGCATTCGTCAAATCGCTCGCACAGGAGCTCGCCGGTCGCGAGATCCTCGTGAACGCAGTCGCGCCGGGTTTCATCGACACCGACATGACGCAGGAGCTGCCCGAGGAGATCCGGCAGGAGATCCTCACGAAGGTTCCACAGGGCCGCATGGGGCGAGCGGACGAAATCGCGGACGTGGTGGCATTCCTCGCGACCCGCGGAAGCTACGTGAACGGCACGGTAATCCACGTCAACGGCGGCATGTACGGCGGCTGAGGAGGCGGGCATCGATGACGGATCAGCCGATGCAAGAACGCGGCGTTCACAACCCGAAGGTGATCGACCTGATCTCGCGCGATGCGGAGACGGGTGCTGTGGTACTCACGATGCTCGAACCGCGGCCCTGGGGGAGCGCCGAGAATCAGATTCGCCAGATCGAGGAGAAGTTCAACGCGTATTTGCAGTACACGCTCGGGGGCAACCTCGAGCATGAATACCCGCAATACGCTGGCGCGCCGATGATGTTTCGACTCGAATGTGCCCAGATGCCGGGCGAGTCGGAGACCGCGTTTCTCGAATCCGTGGTGAAATTCGCCGCGCAGGAGAACATCGAGTTTCAGGTCATCGTCAAACAAGCCGCGACGGACGGCTGACCCGGCCACCGACTGAGTTGTGTTGCGTAGAATGGGCCTGGCACACGCTTTGCTCAGTAGCGGGGCATGCCTGCTTCCGCGCATCGCGCGCCGCCGCACTGTCCCTTCGCGGATTGTGATTCCCACGCGGATTCGGACACTTGGCGTGCCATCAAGAAAGGCTTCTTCTACCGCGTTGCCAAGCCGAGCAAGATTCAGCGGTACCGCTGTTCTCATTGCGGACGGTCGTTCTCGACACAGACCTTCTCCACCAGCTACTGGTTGAAGCTCCCCCAGCTCCAGGAAGCGCTGCTGTTTCGTGTGCTCGGCTGCTCGGCCTTTCGTCAGATCGCCTGGGAGTTCGGCGTTCATGTCTCTACCGTCCAGCGCCAGGTCGAACGTCTCGGCCGGCACTGCCTGCTGATCCAACAGCAGCTGCGCCCGAAAAGAGTTCCCGTCGAGCCCCTCGTGCTCGACGGC
>JAFDEI010000055.1 GCA_019310425.1 Deltaproteobacteria bacterium
TCTGCGGTCGCGCACTGCTCAGTACCGCGAGCGCCACGCCGCCGGCGAATCACTCGACGACCTGCTCCCCGAGGCGTTCGCGACGGTGCGCGAAGCCGCGAAACGAACGCTCGGTCAACGGCACTACGACGTCCAGATGGTCGGCGGGATCATCCTGCACCGGGGCTCGATCGCGGAGATGAAGACCGGTGAGGGCAAGACCCTCGTCTCCACGCTGCCCTCCTACCTGAACGCACTCACGGGGTGCGGCGTCCACATCGTGACAGTGAACGACTATCTCGCCCGTCGTGACTCGGAATGGATGGGTGCGATCCATCGCTTCCTCGGTCTCAGTATCGGTGTCGTCGTGCACGATCTGTCAGACGCCGATCGCGTGGCGGCCTACCGGTCTGATATCACCTACGCGACCAACAACGAGCTCGGGTTCGACTACCTGCGCGACAACATGAAGCTGTCGATCGCGAATTGCGTCCAGCGGGATCTCACTTATGCGATCGTCGACGAGGTCGACTCGATCCTGGTCGACGAGGCACGCACACCGCTCATCATCTCGGGCAGGTCCGAGCAGGATACCCAGCTCTATTCTGTGGTGAATCGCGTGATTCCACGGCTCAGCGCGGGAACCAAGGGCGAGCCGTCGAAGGAGATCGAGGAAACCGGCGACTACTGGCTCGATGAGAAGGCCAGCAGCGCGATGCTCACCGACGAGGGTGTCGTCAAGGTCCAGAAGCTGCTCGGCGTCGAAAATCTCTACGATCCACAGATGCTTCCGGTATTGCACGGTGTCAATCAAGCGTTGTCTGCCCACACGCTGAAGCGAGTCGATGTCGACTACGTCGTGAAGCGAGGCGAGAGCGGTCGCCCGGAAGTGATCATCGTCGATGAGTTCACCGGCCGACTGATGCCGGGCCGTCGCTGGTCCGACGGTCTCCACCAGGCCGTCGAGGCGAAGGAGGGCATCCAGGTCCAGAGCGAGAATCAGACCCTCGCCTCGGTGACCTTCCAGAACTTCTTTCGGATGTACGACAAGGTCTGCGGCATGACGGGAACCGCGGATACCGAGGCGCCGGAGTTCGCGAGCATCTACAACCTCGATGTCGTCGTCATCCCGACCAACCGTCCGATGGTCCGGAAGGACCTTCCCGACGTCGTCTTCAAGTCGAAACGCGAGAAATTCAACGCGGTAGTGGATGAGATCCGCGAGCGCAACGAGGCCGGTCAGCCGGTGCTCGTGGGCACGATCTCGATCGAAACCTCCGAGATGCTCGCCAAGAAGCTCAAGAAGCAGGGCGTCAAGCACAACGTGTTGAATGCGAAGCAGCACGAGCGCGAAGCCGAGATCGTCGCGCAGGCGGGTCGGTTTGGTGCCGTGACGATCTCGACCAACATGGCGGGCCGTGGCACCGACATCGTGCTCGGCGGTAATCCGGAGTTCCTCGCACTCGACAAGTGCGGCCACGACAAGGACCACCCGGAATTCCAGCAGCGCCTCGCGGAACTCGAAGGGCAGTGCCTCGGTGAGCGAGCGCAGGTGGTGGAGGCGGGCGGCTTGCATATTCTCGGCACCGAGCGCCATGAGAGTCGCCGCATCGACAATCAGCTGCGCGGTCGCGCGGGTCGCCAGGGCGACGCGGGCTCGAGCCAGTTCTTCCTGTCCCTCGAGGACGACCTGTTGCGGATCTTCGAGTCGGAACGGGTGGCGCAGTGGTGGGATCGGGTCGGCGTGGAAGAGGGCGAGGCGATCGAGAACAAGCTTCTCTCGCGTGTGATCGAGAATGCCCAGACGAAGGTCGAGGCGCGGAATTTCGACATCCGCAAACACCTGCTCGATTACGACGACGTGATGAACAAACAGCGTCAGGCCTTCTATGCACGGCGGCGTGACGTGCTCGCGCACGACGACGTTCACGAAGAGCTCGGAGCGATGATCGAGCACGCGATCGTGAGCGTGCTCGACGTACACTGGCCCGAGAAGGGTGGCCCGGATCAGGAAGTGCTCGACGAGATTGCGCTCGGTCTGCAGGTCGGCTTCGGTCTGTCCTTCGACTCGACCGCGGCGCCGTTCATCGTCGACGGCAAGCCCTGCGACGATTACGACGCGGTCGCGCGCGATATCCATGACCGCGTCTCGGTGGTGATCGAGGACAAGAAGAAGGACTGCGACGCGCTCGCAGCCGAGCACGTGGAGGTCGGCTACCCGTTGTTCGCTCAGCTCGAGCGAGACTTCATGCTGCAGATCCTCGACACCCAGTGGAAAGATCACCTGCACACGATGGATGGCCTGCGTGAGGGCATCAATCTGCGGGGCTACGCGCAGCGCGACCCGAAGCTCGAGTATCAGCGCGAAGGCTACGCCCTGTTCGAGGAGATGAACCAACGTCTCGACCAGCAGACGGTCGAAGTGGCGTTCAAGTTTGCATTGCCCGAACCCGTCCGGCTCGGTATGGCGCCGCGCGGGCCCGCTCCGGCGCTCCGAGGATCGGCGCCCGCGCCTCCGCTGCAAGGCGGCGGGAGGCAGGCGGCTTCGAGTCGAAGCGGCCCCGATGTGGCGGGGAAGGTCGGTCGCAACGCCCCGTGCCCCTGCGGCAGCGGCAAGAAATTCAAGAAGTGTCACGGCGCCTAGTCGTTCGATCATCGAAGTCGTCTCGAATCCGAGGTCCGTCGTGCGCGCCGTGAAGACCGCAACCGTTCGCGGATTCCGATTCAGCGGCGTTCGCGCCGGGATCAAGGCAGAGGGGTTGGATCTGGCGTTGATCGCGAGTGACACCCCAGCCGCCGCTGCGGGGGTGTTCACGCGGTCGACCGTCGTGGGTGCGCCGGTCGAGGTCTCGCGCGCGCTGCTGCGCAGCGGATGGGCGCGCGGCGTGGTGGTCAACAGCGGCATTTCGAACGTCGCGATGGGCGCGCGCGGGCTGCGCGACGCGAAGGCGATGTCGCTGGCCGCGAGTCGTGCGATCGACGCAGCATCGGGCGAGGTCCTGGTCGCCTCCACGGGCGTCATTGGCGAGCCGCTGCCGATGGCGAAGATACGCAGTGGCGTTCGCGCCGCCGCGGCGGCGCTGTCCGAGCACGGCCTGCCGGACGCGGCCCGCGCGATCATGACCACAGACACGTTTCCGAAGCAGGCTTCGCGGCGGATTCGCCTCGGCGGGCGCGACGTCGTAATTGCCGGGATTGCGAAGGGCTCGGGCATGATCGAGCCCGACATGGCTACGATGCTCGCGTTCCTCGTGACGGACGCGCAGGCCGCGCCGGCCTTCCTGCGCGGCGTGTTGCGGCGATCGGCGGCGGTGAGTTTCAACCGGGTGACGGTCGACGGTGAGTCGTCGACGAGCGATTCGGCCCTGCTGCTCGCGAACGGAGCCTCCGGGGCACCACTGCTGCGAGGCCCGCGCAGCCCCGGCGCGAAGCGCTTCGAGGCTGCGGTCGCGGAGGTCGCGACCGATCTCGCTCGCGACCTCGCCCGCGACGGTGAAGGCGCCACGAAGCTGGTGACGGTGCGCGTCACGGGTGCACGCTCCGCGGCAGAAGCCGAACGCGGCGCCCGCCGCATCGCGAACTCGCTGCTGGTCAAGACCGCGATCTTCGGCGGCGATCCCAACTGGGGCCGGATCCTCCAGACGCTCGGTGCGGGTCGCGTGGCGCTGCGCCTCGAACGAACCGAGGTGAAGCTGTGCGGGGTGGTGGTCTTCCGCCGCGGATCCTCGGCCGGCCCGGCTGCGCGCCGCCGAGCCGCCGCAAAGCACGCCGCCCCCGAGATCGAGATCGAAGTCAAACTCGGCGCCGGCCGCGCCTCAGCCACCATCTGGACCTGCGACCTCTCCTACGACTACGTCAAGATCAACGCCGAATACACCACCTGACGCCCTCTCGACAAACAAGAGTAAGCAGAGCCGCACTACCGCCGCCCGGGCAGGTAGCGCCACGGGAGGCCCGGCAACAGGACCCGGAAAGCGGGGGTAGGGGGGTGCCTTCCGCGAACGTTCAAAAGAGAGCGGAAGGCACCCCCCTACCCCAGCGTGCCCGAAGCTCCCATCCCGTGGGGAACCCGAGCATACCGCCTAGAAAGCCCAGCAAGACTCTGCTAACTACCCACCACACCACACGTTCCGGGTTCGCCCCAGCGGTGCTCGGCCTCCAGTCCAGGCGACGGGAGAGTCGGGTCGGGGAAGTCCGAACCGGGACGGACGTACAACCGCGAAGGAGAGATTCGCATGGCCGAGACCCCGGCAGACGTGCCGACTTCGACCGAAGTCGGTGCCGACGAGACGGTTGCGAGCGAGACCGCCGCAGCCATCGAGCGCAAGGAAATCACGATTCGAGAGCTGGTGGAGGCGGGTGTCCACTTTGGACATCAAACCCGACGCTGGAATCCGCGCATGAAGAGCTTCCTCTTCGGTGAGCGGAACGGCATCCACATCATCGACCTCGATCAGACGCTGCCGTTGTTCAAGAGCGCGATCGAATTCATCACGGAGACGGTCGCGTCGGGCGGCAAGGTCCTGTTCGTCGCGACCAAGCGGCAGGCTCAGGCCGTCGTTCAGGCCGAATCCGAGCGCGCCGGCCAGTTCTACGTGAACAACCGCTGGCTTGGCGGCATGCTGACCAATTTCAAGACGGTCAAGAAATCGATCGATCGCTACAAGGCGCTGATCGAGATCTTCGCGGACGAGGAAAAGCTCGCCGAACTGTCGAAGAAGGAACAGGCACGTTCGAATCGTGCGCTCGGGAAGTACACGAAGTCACTTGCCGGGATCAAGGCGATGGCGAAGCTCCCGGATGTGGTCGTGGTCATCGACGTGAATCGCGAGGCGATCGCGGTGAAGGAAGCCCAGCGGCTCGGCATCCCGATCATTGCCGTGGTCGACTCGAATTGTAATCCGTACGATATCGAGTTCGTGATTCCCGGTAACGACGACTCGATTCGTGCCATCAACCTCTACGCATCCAGGATTGCGGACGCCTGTCTCGAGGGCGCGGCGATCTTCAACGAGCGGGCGCAGTCCCAGAGCCGGGACGACGAGGCGCGTGCGGGCATGGCCGAAGGCGGAGAAACCACCAAGACCGGCCGTGTCGTGGTCGAGATCAGTCAGCAGCCGCGGCGCGGCAAGGCTGCGGTGTCGGCGGAAGGCCGCGAGTCGAAGGCCCAACCTGCCCCGGCTCCGGTCCCCGCTCCCGCCCCCGCAGCTGCACCCGAAGCCGCACCCACGCCCGCCGCGACACCCGAGGGCGGAGACTGAGATCCGATCGGGCGAACGGCGACCGCGCTCCCCGACTGGGGAAGCTCGTGCCCGGCATATCGACGCCCGGCAGAAAAGAAAGAGAGAGAGAACGTGGCAGGAATATCGGCAGCTGACGTAAAGGCGCTTCGCGACCAGACCGGCGCGGGAATGATGGATTGCAAACGAGCGCTCTCCGAGGCGGAGGGTGATCTCAAGCGGGCAAACGAATTGTTGCGCGAGCGCGGCCAGGCGAAGGCGGGCAAGCGCGAAGGCCGTGCGACCAGCGAAGGCGTGATCGCGACTGTGATCGATGGCAGTGTCGGCGCGATGGTCGAGGTGGGTTGCGAGACGGACTTCGTTGCGCGCACCGACAATTTCATTGCGATCGGAGAGAAGCTCGCGGGCGCCGTAGCGGCCGACGCGAGCCTGACCAGCGCGGACGCGTTGCTCGAAGCGAGCGTGGACGGCAAGAAAGTGGCCGACCTCGTCACCGAGGCCATCGCGACCCTGGGCGAGAACGTGGTGGTGAAGAAAGTCGCCCGAATCGATGTCGGCGGTGTGGTCGGCGGCTACGTGCACGCGGGCGGGAAGCTCGGTGTGATCGTCGGCCTGGCGACCGCCGACTCGGGCGCGGATGCGCTCGCGAAGGATGTTGCGATGCATATCGCAGCGGCTGACCCCACGCCCTCGGCCGTTACCCGCGACGCTGTTGCGAGTGATCTGCTCGATTCCGAGCGTGCGATCTACGCCGCACAGGCGAAGCAGGAAGGCAAGCCCGAGAAGGTGATCGAGAAGATCGTCGAAGGGAAGATCAACAAGTATCTCTCGCAGATCTGTCTCGTCGAGCAGCCGTTCGTGAAGGACCCCGATCAGAGCGTCGGCGCCATACTCGGCGAAGCGACCGTCACGGCATTTCACCGCTTCAAGCTGGGAGAGGCGATCAATCAGTGAAGACGGCCTTTCGCAGGCTCTTGATCAAGCTATCCGGTGGGCAGTTGGCCGGCGAGAACGGCTTCGGGATCAGTCCGGCGGTGATCAGCCGGATCGCGCGGGAGATCCGCGAAGTCCACGAGATGGGCTCGCAGCTCTGCATCGTGATCGGCGGCGGCAACGTGATTCGCGGCATCGACGCGGCCGAACAAGGGCTCGATCGGACCAGCGCGGATTACATGGGGATGCTTGCGAGCATCATCAATGCCCTCGCACTCCAGGATGCACTCGAGAAAGAGGGTCTCGCCACGCGGGTGCTCTCGGCACTCGAAATTCAGTCGGTCGCCGAGCCGTACATCCGGCGGCGCGCGGTGCGCCATCTCGAGAAGGGGCGCGTGGTGGTGTTCGCAGGCGGAACCGGCAACCCGTACTTCACGACCGATACTGCGGCCGTGCTGCGGGCGGCCGAGGTCGACGCCGAGATCATCCTGATGGCGAAACAGGGCGTCGACGGCGTCTACGACTCGGATCCGAAGACGAACCCGAATGCCAAGCGTTACGACCGCCTGAGCTACGACGAGGCGATTGCGAAGAACCTGCGGGTCATGGACCAGACGGCGCTCGCGCTGTGTCGTGAGAACAACCTGCCGATCATCGTGTTCGACATGAGCACTGCGGGGAACATCCGGCGCGTTGCCGGTGGTGAAGAGGTCGGAACGAGAGTGGGGGGATGACGGCATCATGTCGGACGAAGACGTTGCACTGGTCGTCGAGGAGACGAAGTCGGGTATGCAGAAGGCGCTGCGCAGTCTGCGCGCCGAGTTCCAGAAGGTCCGTACCGGGCGCGCGAGCGCCGCGCTGCTCGATGGCGTGCAGGTCGACTACTACGGGACCCCGACACCGCTGAACCAGCTCGCGAACCTCAGCACACCCGACCCAAGGCTGATCGTGATCTCGCCGTACGACAAGGCCGCCTTCCAGGATATCGAGAAGGCGATTCTCAAGGCCGACCTCGGCCTCAGTCCCTCCAATGACGGCAAGGTGGTGCGCGTGCCCATTCCACCCCTCACCGAGGAGCGTCGCAAGCAGCTCGTGAAGCATGTTCACAGGGTCGGTGAGGATCACAAGGTCGGGGTTCGCGACGCGCGTCGCGAAGGCCTGTCACTGCTCAAGGATCTCGCGTCCGAGGGGTTGTCCGAAGACGACAAGCGTCGCGAAGAGAAGAACATCCAGGCGCTCACGGACGATTTCGTCAAGCAGATCGACCAGGTGATGACCGACAAGGAAGAAGAGATTCTCCAGGTCTGAGGGAGTCGGAATTCCGGCGATGGACGAGAGCCAGCTGCGCCCTGAACGTATGCCGCGTCACGTCGCCATCATCATGGATGGCAATGGCCGCTGGGCCGAGAGCCGTGGGGCCTCGCGTGTCGAGGGCCACCGCGCCGGGCTCGAATCCTGTCGCGAGGTATTGCGCTCGGCGAGCGACCTCGGCATCGAGAACCTCACTCTGTACGCGTTCTCGCTCGAAAACTGGAGCCGTCCCAAGGCCGAGGTCCGCGATCTCATGCATCTGCTCGAGACCTATCTCGACGAGGAGATCGAGGAGGTCGATCGCAACGGCGTGCGGGTGCTCGCGATCGGGCGGAACGACCGCCTGCCGCCTTCGGTGCGAGCACGCGTCGATGCAGCGGTCGAGCGCACGCAGCACAACCGAGCGATGACGCTGGTCTTCGCGCTGTCGTACGGCGGTCGCGCGGAGATCGTCGACGCCGCGAAGGGGATCGCGCGCGATGTAGCTGCGGGTCGGGTCGATCCCGATCGTATCGACGAGAAGACCTTCGCCTCGTACCTGTATGCCCCCGAGGTTCCGGATCCCGACTTGCTGATCCGCACCGGAGCCGAGATGCGTGTGTCGAATTTTCTGTTGTGGCAGATTGCGTACACCGAGATCTACACCACCGCGGTCATGTGGCCCGATTTCCGCCGGAAGCACCTGGTCGAGGCAATCGTCGATTATCAGAAGCGCGAGCGACGCTTCGGCATGACGAGTGCGCAGGTCAGCGAAGCGGCACAGCGCGATGGCTAGCGGAACGCGCCGCCGCCTGGTGGTGCTCGGCAGCACCGGCAGCGTGGGTGAGCAGACGCTGGCGGTCGCCGCGGAGTTCCCCGACCGCTTCCAGGTGACGGGCCTCGCCGCCGGTCGCAACCTCACGAAGCTCGCCGAGCAGGTCCGGCGCTTCCGTCCCGATGCGGTCTCGACCGCTGACGCGGCAGGTGCGGAGGAGCTGCGCGCCCGGCTCGGCGCAGATGCCCCGGCGTTCATCGGCAGTGGCGCAGAAGGGCTCGAACGAGTGGCGGTGCACGATGCCGACTTCGTGATGGCGGCACTGGTCGGTGCGCTCGGCCTTCAGCCGACGCTCGCTGCAATTCGCGCGGGGCGCGACATCGGACTCGCGAACAAGGAGGTGATGGTGACCGCGGGTGCGTTGGTGCGGCGTGAAGTGGCCGCCCACGGCGGCGGGCTGCTGCCTGTCGATAGCGAGCACAGTGCGATCTTCCAGTGTCTCGCGGGTCAGCAGCGGGACGACGTCAGCCGTCTGATCCTGACCGCCTCCGGCGGGCCCTTCCGGACCTGGGACGCGGCCCGCATTGCACAGGCAACGGTCAAGCAAGCGCTCAATCATCCGAATTGGGATATGGGGTCGAAGATCAGCATCGATTCGGCCACCCTGATGAACAAGGGGCTCGAAGTCGTCGAGGCACGCTGGTTGTTCGACATGCCCCCCAAGAGGATCGACGTAGTGGTTCACCCTCAATCCATTGTCCACTCTCTCGTGGAATTCACGGACGGGTCCGTGCTGGCCCAGCTCGGGCTGCCCGACATGCGCGGCCCGATCGCTTTCGCGCTCGAGTACCCGCGCAGGCTGCCGCTCGACGTGCCGCGGCTGGATCTGACCGCTGTCGGGCGTCTCGATTTCGAAACGCCCGACACCAAGCGCTTCCCGTGTCTCGAACTCGCGTTCGCCGCGCTCGCAGCCGATGAGGCTGCGCCCGCGGTGTTGAACGCAGCCAATGAGGTTGCGGTCGCGGCGTTCCTCGCGAGCGAGATTCCATTCCCGGGCATCGCTGCGGCCAACGCGGCCGTACTCGATGCTCACGTCTCGTCCACCGGCGATCGCAGCCTGCGCGACCTCGACGACGTCGCCGAGGCGGACGGTTGGGCACGTGCGCAGGCGCAGGAATGGCTCGCCGCGAGCGGGCTGGGGGCCTGAGATCGTGAACACCGTCTTTGCATTCGTCTTCCTGCTGAGCGTGCTGATCTTCGTGCACGAGCTCGGTCATTTCATGGTCGCGAAGGCCTGCGGCGTGCGCGTGCTCAAGTTCTCGCTGGGGTTCGGGCCACCGATCGGCATCGGGCGTTTTCGCCTGCGCTGGAAGCGCGGCCACACCGAGTATGTGATTGCGTGGTTCCCGTTGGGTGGTTTCGTGAAGATGCTCGGCGAAAGCCCGGACGAGATCGAAAACGAAGAGGCGCTCGCGAGCCCATCCGAGACTCTCAACGCGAAGCCGCTGTGGCAGAAGCTCGCGGTGGTATTCGCGGGCCCCGCGATGAACCTGATCCTGCCTATCTTCGTGTTCGTCGGCACGCTCTACATCGGGCTGCCGCGGCCCGCGCCGGTCATCGGCATGATCGAGATCGGCTCACCCGCGCAGCAGGCCGGGCTCCGCACCGGTGATCGCATCGTCGCGATCGACGGTGAGCCGACCGACTGGTGGGGTGACGTCGAAGACCAGGTTCGCACCCACCCGGGCGAGCACCTCGAGTTCGCCATCGATCGTGGCGGCGAGCGCAGCGCGCTCGAACTCGCTGTGGACAAGCGGTCCGGGTTCGACGCGTTCGGTTCAGTGGCCGAAATGGGCTGGGCGGGCTTCGGGCACGCGCGCCTGCGCGCATTGCTCGGCATTCCGGATGCCGACAGCGCTGCCGGCATGCTGGGCCTGCGCTCCGGTGACCTCGTGACCGCCGTGAACGGTGAAGAGATCGAGGATTGGCTCGCGTTCGAAAACGCAATCACGGCTGCGACGGGTGAGGTGATGCTCGATGTCACGCGCAGCCGCGGTGAGGTGGAGGAGTCACTGCAGTTCGAACTCCGGATCGCAGGAGCGCTCGCGAGCCTCGGCATGGTGCCCGCGAGCGTGCTCGTCGCCGCGGTCGAACCGGACTCGCCCGCGGCGAGCAGCGGTTTTCGGGAGGGCGACCTCATCCTCGAGGTGAACGGCGCGCCGGTCGGGAGTTTCGGTTCCTTTGCCGAGGTCGTGCGCACCGGCGGTGGTGATCCGCTCGAGTTGTTGTTTGCGCGCGACGGTGAAGCCCTCGAAGCCAGCGTCACGCCCGAGCTGATCCCGACCGACATCGGGCTCGGCATCGAAGAGCCGCGTTACCGGATCGGGATTCGCGGCGCCGAGGCGCTCTCGGTCGGTGCAACGGCGCTCGATCGCGAACGCAATCTGCTCGTTTCGCTGCCGCGGGCCATCGGGCTCACGACGGACATGACCCGGACCTTCCTTCAGGGATTCGGCAAGATCGTGACCGGCGAGGTGTCGCGCAAGAACCTGGCCGGCCCGATCGGAATTGCAGAAATCGCAGGCAATGCGTTCGAGCGCGGCTGGGAGACCTACCTCTCGATCCTGGTGCTGATCAGCATCAATCTCGCCATCCTGAATCTGTTGCCGATTCCGATTCTCGATGGCGGCCAGGCGATGTTGTTCCTCATCGAGGGCGTCAAGCGTTCGCCGTTATCGCTGCGCTCGCGAGAGATCTTCCAGAGCATCGGCCTGACGATGCTGGCGATGCTGATGGCACTCGCGTTCTGGAACGACATTTCGCGCCACTGGTCGAAGGTCGTCGACTGGCTCCGCTCGGGGCCGGGCCTCTAGCGACCGCGCTTTGCAACCGCTGCTGCTTGCCATCGAGACGGCGACGCGCATCACGAGCGTCGCATTGCTGCGCGGCGACGAGCCGATCGCGGAATCGCGTGGTGCGGAGGGTGGCGCCGCCGCGGAGACGCTACTGCCGGAGATCGACCGGTTGCTGCGCGAGCAGGAGGTCTCGGCCGCCGATCTCGATGCATTTGCGGTGTCGATCGGCCCGGGTTCGTTCACCGGGCTCCGGGTTGGCCTCGCGACGCTCAAGGGTCTTGCGTTCGGCAGTGATCGGCCGGTGGCGCGGGTGCCCACGCTGACGGCGCTCGCCTGGCTGTCGCCGCGCAGGGATCTGCCCGTGGCTGCGCTGCTCGATGCGAGGCGCGGCGAGATGTATGCGGCGGTCTACGACCTCGGCGACGACGGGCCGCGCTCCCGGATCGATGAAGGGGTCTACGGCCCAGACGAGTTGATTCCCCACTTGCCGCCCGAATGCATACTCGTGGGCGAGGGGGCCGAGCTGTTCGGTAGCGAAATCCGAGATCGGCTCGGAGCCGGTGTCGTGATCGGGGCTGGCGCGGCTTCGGCAGCCGCGGTGGGGTGGATCGGCGCTCGGATGCTCGCGCGCGGTGAGGGCGTGGCTGCCGCAGATCTGGTTCCGCACTACGTACGGCGCGCCGAGGCGGAGGTGCAGCGCACCGGAGAGCGCTTCGAGTCGCCGCCCCGGCCGCGCTGAGGCCCGGGTGGAAATGCTGCATCTCTTTGACATGCCTGAAATCGTTGCTTAATCTCGCCTGACACCGATCGAACGGCGACCGCAGGCCCGGGCAGCCGCCCGGTCGGATCGGCTGATTCCGAACACGTTTCGAGCCCAGGACCCCAATTGCCGATCCGAGCGAGGACCGCCGAACGCGGAACTCGGAGCAGATCGTCTCCGCGAAAGGATTCACTGCGATGGCCCTCAACATCTACTACGACAAAGACGCTGACCTCGAACGCCTTGCCGGCAAGACCGTCGCGATCGTCGGCTACGGCAGCCAGGGGCACGCCCACGCACAGAACCTCCACGCTTCGGGCGTGAATGTCGTGGTGGGGCTGCGCAAGGATTCCTCATCCTGGCAGAAAGCCGAGGCTGCCGGGCTGCGGGTACTGACGCCGTCCGAGGCCGCGCGCGAGGCCGACATCGTGATGCTCACGCTGCCCGACGAGGTTGCGGCCGACGTCTACCGCGAAGAAATCGCGCCGGCATTGTCGCCGGGCGACTATCTCGCGGTTGCGCACGGCTTCAACATCCACTTCCAGGCGATCGAGCCGCCGGACGATATCAACGTGTTCATGGTTGCGCCGAAAGGCCCGGGCCACACCGTTCGCTCGCATTACGAGCAGGGGCGCGGCGTGCCATCGCTCGTCGCGGTGCACGCAGACCCGACCGGCGACACGCTCGAGGTTGCGCTCGCGTATGCGAAGGGAATCGGCGCGGGGCGCGCAGGAATCATCGAAACGAACTTCCGCGAAGAGACCGAAACGGACCTCTTCGGCGAGCAGGCGGTGCTCTGCGGGGGGCTCACGGCGCTCATGGCTGCCGGCTACGAGACGCTCACCGAAGCTGGTTACGCACCCGAGATGGCTTATTTCGAGACCATCCACGAGGTCAAGCTGATCGTCGACTTGATCTACGAAGACGGCATCGCGAACATGCGTTATTCGGTCTCGAACACCGCCGAGTTTGGTGATCTCACCCGCGGTCCGCGCGTCATCGACGCCGACACCAAGGCGCGAATGAAGGAGATTCTCGGCGAAATCCAGCGGGGCGAGTTTGCGAAGGAGTTCATTCTCGAGAACAAGTCGGGCAATGTGTCGTTCAAGGCGTTGCGCAAGCACGGCGAGGAGCATCCGATGGAGAAGGTCGGCGCGAAGCTCCGCAACCTCATGCCCTGGCTCAAGGAAAACCGGCTGGTCGACCGTTCGAAGAACTGAGATGAACGAGCCCAATCCCACTCCCGAGGCGCCGGTCTTCACCGAACGGCCCACGGAATTCGTGATACGGGACGCCTTCGTGTTGGGAGTCGTGCCGCTCGCATTGGCCGGTGTCGCGGGCATGGCGGGCTGGCCGATCACGGGCCTGGCACTGATGGGGCTCACGGTCTTCGTCGCGTGCTTCTTCCGCAACCCGCCGCGATTCGTCCCCGAGGACGATGACGCGGTCTGCGCGCCGGCCGACGGTCGCGTGCTCGAGGTGGGCGAGGTCGAAACGGCGAACGGTGAGAAGATGCTGCGGATCGGGATCTTCCTGTCGGTCTTCAATGTGCACGTGAACCGCTGTCCCGCCTCGGGGAAGGTGGTCTCGGTCGAGCGCAGCGGTAGCAAGTATCTGGCCGCATTCAATCGCAAGGCCGAAGATCTGAACGTGCGCTGCGCGCTCACACTCGAAGCCGCGAACGGGCAGCAATTCCAGGTCGTGCAGATCACGGGCCTGATCGCGCGGCGGATTCTCAGCTTCCCGGAGATCGGGGAGTTCGTACGGCGTGGCGACCGCTACGGCTACATCCGCTTCGGCTCGCGGACCGATGTACTACTGCCCGTCGCGGCCGTCGCGAAGGTGCGGCCCGGCGACTACGTGAAGGGCGGTGAGACGGTGGTTGCGCGTTGGGAGGGGGCGACGTGAGTGAGCTGGAGGAGCGAAGCCCTCGGCGCAGGAACCGTCGGCGACGTCGGTCCGACCGCTCCGGTCGGCCTCGCGGGTTGCTGCTGCTGCCGCACTTGCTCACCACCGCGGGCCTCGGCTTCGGTTTCTTCGCCATCGTGATGGCCTTCGCGGGCAAGAACGATCTGTCGGCGGCTGCGATCGTGTTCGCGATGCTCTGTGATGTCTTCGATGGCCGCGTGGCGCGGCTCGCGAAGTCCACGAGCAAGTTCGGTGGCGAATACGATTCGATCGCCGACACGGTGTCGTTTGGTGTGGCGCCGGCGATGCTGGCCGTTTCAGCGGGAAATCTGCAGGCGCTCGGCCGCGCGGGCTGGGTCATGGCCTTTCTCTACACCGCCTGTGCGGCATTGCGGCTTGCGCGTTTCAACGTGCATCCGTCGCGCTACCGCGGTCGTTTCGAGGGGCTGCCGAGTCCCTCCGCGGCTGGTGTGATCGCATCGACTCAGCTCTTCGTGAGCTTTCTGCGCGAGAAGGGATTTGCGGTGGATGTCCCCGAGTTCGCGATCGCGGGAGGGACCGCGTTGCTCGGCCTGCTGATGGTCAGCTCGATCCCATATCGCAGCTTCAAGGAACTCGACCTGCGGCACTCGTTCCTCACCCTCGTCTTCGTCGTGTTCGCGGTGGCGCTGGTGCTCTTGGAGCCCGGAGTCACGCTGTTCGCGATTGGTGTCATCTACACGTTCCACGGTCCGATCGAGTGGTTGATTCGGCAGCGATCCGGCAAGCGTCTCGAAGAGGTTGCACCAGTCACGAACGAAGCCCCGCAAGGATGACGCCATGAGCACGGAACTCATTCGCATCTTCGATACCACGTTGCGCGACGGTGAACAGTCGCCCGGCTGCAGCATGAACCTCTCCGAGAAGCTCACGCTCGCGCGCCAGCTCGAGCGGCTCGGGGTGGACGTGATCGAGGCGGGCTTCCCGATTGCGAGCAATGGTGATTTCGAATCCGTGCAGGCGATCGCCAATGAGCTGAAGGCGACTCAGGTCTGCGGGCTCGCGCGCACCGGTAGTGCCGACATCATGCGTGCCGCGGAGGCACTCGAGCACGCGGCATCTCCGCGGATCCACACCTTCATCGCGACCAGCGACATCCACCTCGAGCACAAGCTGCGGATGAGTCGGGAGCAGGTTCTCGAGGAGGTCGGCCGCGCGGTCGAGCAGGCGCGTGGCTACGTGGACGACGTCGAATTCTCGGCCGAGGATGCGACGCGCTCCGACCCCGATTACCTGGTGGAGGTATTCGATACCGCGATCGCGGCCGGCGCGAGGACCTGCAATGTGCCGGATACCGTCGGCTACACGCAACCCGCGGAGTACGCGACGCTTATTCGGTTGCTGCGCGAGCGCGTCACGGGTGCGCAGGACGTCGTCTTCGCGGTCCATTGCCACGACGATCTCGGGCTCGCGGTTGCGAACAGTCTCTCGGCCGTGCTTGCAGGTGCTCGACAGGTGGAGTGCACGGTGAACGGGATCGGCGAGCGCGCGGGCAACACCTCGATGGAAGAGGTCGTGATGGCGATCAAGACACGGCGCGATGTCTACGGCACGGTCGAATCGAATCTCGTAACCACTGAGATCTATGCCACGAGCCGGATGCTGTCGTCGATCATCGGCGTCTCGGTCCAGCCCAACAAGGCCATCGTGGGCGACAACGCATTCGCGCACGAAGCCGGTATTCACCAGGACGGTGTGCTGAAGGCGCCGATCACCTACGAAATACTGACGCCGCAGTCGATCGGACGGCCTTCGAACGAGCTCGTGCTGGGCAAGCACTCCGGGCGGCACGCATTCCGCGATCGGCTGGCCGAACTCGGCTTCGAGCTCGAGGGGGCTGATTTTCAGCTCGCATTCGAGCGCTTCAAGGACCTCGCGGACAAGAAGAAGACGATCTTCAACGAGGACATCGAGGCGATCGTGGCCGATTCGGCGATGCAGACCGAAGAACGCTTCGAGGTCGAGGATCTCTCGATCCTGAGCGGGACTTTCGCGAGTCCGTCCGCAACCGTCTCGCTGCGTGTCGATGGCGAGCGCGTGAAGGCGGACGCCCAGGGGATCGGCCCGGTCGACGCAGTCTTCAAGGCCATCGCGGAGCTGACGGAGACCAAGAGTGAACTCGAGCGCTACCAGGTGAACGCGATCACGGGCGGCATGGACGCGCTCGGCGAGGTGTCGGTTACCGTGAGCGAGGACGGGCGAAAGGTGATCGGGCACGGCGCCCATCCCGACATCATCGTGGCCAGCGCCAAGGCCTACGTCCACGCGCTCAACAAGCTCGCGTGGCACAAGCGGCAGCACACCATTTCAGAACCGAAAGGAATCTAGCGTGAACCGCATCCTGCTCCTTCCCGGCGACGGGATTGGACCCGAGGTCACCCGCGAGGCACGACGGGTGCTCGAGGCGGCCGCGGGCCGCTTCGACCTGAAGCTCGAATTCGAAGAAGGCCTGATCGGCGGTGCTGCGATCGACGCCGAGGGCACGCCGCTGTCGGACGCGGTGGTCGAGACGGCGCGCCAGTGTCGGGCCGTGTTGATGGGTGCCGTCGGCGGTCCGAAGTGGGACGCGCTCGGGGTCGACGTGCGACCCGAGAAGGGCCTGCTGCGTATCCGAAAGGAACTCGGGCTGTTCGCGAACCTGCGGCCCGCGCGAATGGTGCCCGCGCTCGTCGGCGCTTCGAGCCTGAAGCCCGAGGTCGTCGCGGGCCTCGACCTGCTGGTCGTGCGCGAACTCACGGGCGGCATCTACTTCGGTGAGCCGCGCGGGCGCAGCGAAGTCGCCGGCCGGCGCTCGGCCTGCAATACGATGGTCTACGACGAAGATGAAATCGTGCGCATCTCGAAGGTCGCGTTCGAGTCGGCACGCAAGCGACGTGGTGAGGTGACCCACGTCCACAAGGCCAATGTGCTCGATGTGTCGCAGCTGTGGGTCGAGGTGGTCGAGGAGGTCGCCAAGGAATACTCGGATGTGACGCTTTCGCACCAGCTCGTCGATTCGATGGCGATGCTGCTGCTGCGCGATCCGCAGCGCTTCGACGTGATCGTGACCGGCAATCTCTTTGGCGACATCCTGTCCGATGAGGCCGCCGAGCTGACGGGCTCACTCGGGATGCTGCCCTCCGCGAGCCTCGGTGAGGGCGGGGTCGGTCTGTACGAACCAGTGCACGGCTCGGCGCCCGACATCGCGGGCGAGGACAAGGCCAATCCGCTCGCGGCGATCCTGTCGGTTGCGATGTTGTTCGAACATTCTCTCGACGCGGTCGCCGCGGCAGCGGCGGTGCAGGACGCGGTCGCAGCGGCGCTCGCAGAGGGTCACCGCACCGGGGATCTCGTAGGGGATACCGGCGTCACGCCGGTCGGCTGCCGCGAAATGGGCGACATCGTGCTCGCGAAGCTCTCGGAGTCCTGATGGCGGAGGCAGGGCATCGCATCGCGGTCGTCGGAGCGACAGGCGCCATTGGCGTCGAATTGATCGAAACGCTGAGCACGTCATCGTTGCGCGT
>JAFDEI010000056.1 GCA_019310425.1 Deltaproteobacteria bacterium
ACCGGTCATGCACGGCTGGGATGCGACCCGTGAAATCAAGGGCGACGCCGCCATTCGCGACATCCCGGTAATTGCGCTCACCGCTCACGCCATGACGGGCGACCGCGAGAAGGCGCTCGAGGCGGGCTGCGATGAGTTCGAGACCAAGCCCGTCGAACTGCCGCGACTACTCGAAAAGATCGAAAAGCTGCTGTCCGAGTAGCCCTCCGGCGGCTACGCGGTCAGGGCGCCCGCTCCCGATGTAAAGCGCACCACGAAGCTTCCATCGGCTTCGGATACACTGACCACCTTCGCATAACACGCGTCGCCCGATCCTCCGGCGACCTCGATGCGGAGATTCGAGAGTTCCTCCACCACGGCATCGCTGTTCACCACCCCCGCCGTCGACGACAGGGCCGTGACGATTCCAGATTCCCGACCTGTGCCGATGTCTTTGCCCTCGAGCAGGGCGAACTCGATTTCGATCGGCTCCGGGAGTTCATCCATCTCGATTACGCGGTACGGCAGTTCGAGCCCATAGGATCCACCCAGCCCGACGAGCTGTCGGATCAGAACCGGATGATCCATCCCTTTCGGGTGGACTTCACGCTCGGTTTCGACCCGGGCGATGTCCGCAACCGCGGCGAAGCTGCTGTCGTCGATCAGGATCTCTCCGCCCAGGCTGTAGGACTCGACCCGTGCCGCGAGATTGATCGGCGTACCGACCGCCGCGTATTTCGTTCGATGCTCCGAACCGATGTTGCCGACAATGACATCTCCGGTCGCGATGCCGATCCCCATCTCGACGCCGGGCAAACCCTGGCGGCGATTCTCGGCGTTGACCTGCTCCATCGCGCACTGCATTTCCAGCGCGCATGCGACCGCCCGCTCGGCATCGTCTTCGCGCATCGTCGGTGCGCCGAAGAATGCGAGAATCGCGTCGCCGATGAACTCGTCGATGGTGCCGTTCCAGTTGCTAATGATCTCCGCCATCTTGCCGAGGTGGTTGTTCAGGATCGCGACCACTTCGACCGGCGATAGCGACTCCGTGAGCGCGGTGAAGCCGCGCAGGTCGGTCATCATGATCGTCACGCGCCGCTTCTCACCGCGGAGTTCGAGTCCGTCGGGGCTTTCCAACACGCTCGAGGCCACTTCGTCGGATACATAGCGACCGAAGGTCTTGCGAATGAACGCATTTCGTAGCTCCAACTGCTGCGCGAAAGTCGCCAGCTGTTTCGTCGCCCGGCTGAGCGAGAGCTGATTGTCCAGCCGGGCGAGCAGCGCAGCGAGATCGATCGGCTTGGTCACGTAATCATTCGCACCGAGTCGCAACGCGTCCGCGATCATCTGGCTCGCATCGAGAGCGGTGGCCATGATGATGGGGAGTTCGCTGGGACTGTGCTCCTTGCGAACGGCCTCGAGAACCTCCATCCCGCTGATTCCAGGCATCATGATGTCGAGGATCACGATGTCGAAATTCCCGTTCCAGATGGCGTCGAGCGCCGACGCGCCGTCTTCGGCGGTGGTAACCTCGAAGCCGCGACCGGCGAGCCGCCGCGCGAGCATGTCGCGATTGTTCGGCTCGTCGTCAACGACGAGCACCGAAGCGCCGGGAACCCCTTCGGCATCCCCCGCGCTCTCGGTCGTCGTGTCCCCCTCGGCATTTGCCGCGACCTCGGCACCCGGTGCGACCGAGTCGCCGCTGAAGGTCTCGTCAACGAGCCGCAATAAGGTCTGCGCGGCACCGCGGATCTTCTCGAGGTCGGGGATGAGGTCGTCGTGACCGCGGTCGCTGACTTCTTCTTCGACGAGTTCGCTGTATCCGATGATCTGGCCAAGTGGCGTCCGCATGTCGTGACGCAGCCGGCGCATCACTGCCTGTGCTTCCCTCGACGTGTGATCCGAATCGCCCATGCGGGCAGCATAGGTGACGCTTCGGAGTGCTGCGACGGGGCGCGGCGAGCAGAAGCGGCGGCAGGATCCCCCGAGAATGCGGAGTACGAGAACCGACCGCGCGCGACCCAGATCAGACTTGCGGTCTGGCCATCCAGATGTGGAAATCGGTCATCCGGAAACGACGGACTCGCGAACGCGATGCGTTATCTTCCTGGTGTTACGCTGGCTCGGCACAGTCGATTCGGTCGACCCGGGTTTCGGCCGAGCCCTGCGCGAGCGAGCCACACAGAAGCACGGAAGCACGGAAAGGAGGAGGGGACATGCTGAAACCTGTCCGCATCGCATTCCTGATCGGACTGTGTGCGCTGCTGTCTGCATCACCCGCCGGAGCGCGCAGCACTTTCCACGACCTCAGCGTCGAATCCGCCCGTGACAGCGAAACCGGGAAGGCGAAGCTGCAGAAGGTCCCGTTCTATATGGCCGGCCAGAAGCACCCCGCCGTCGCAAAGGACTTGGGGATCTTCACCGCCAACCGGCGCACCAACGCCTTTGGAAAATCCGACGAAGCGGCCTGCCAGATCGCATTCCTCTCGGCCGTCATCGCGCTCCAGTCCCGAGCGCAGAAAATGGGCGGGACTGCGATCGTCGACATCAAGTCGATCACGAAGCACAACGACCTCACGAGTGCGTCCGAGTACCGCTGCGCGGCCGGCGACGTCGTCGCAAACGTCGTCCTCAGCGGTCGAGTCGTAAAGCTGAAGTAGCTCGCAAGTGCTGAATCCGAGCACGCTGGGAGCGCAGCACACCCCGGAGGGCCGTGCTGCGCTCCCAGCGTGCCGGAGCCTATGACGAGGATCGACTCAAACCACCCAATCCCACTGATCGGCGTGGTAGAATTGCTCGGGGGAAAGGAGTACCGGTGGGTGAGCTCTCACTCGGCGGAATGATCGCCGGGCTGGCCGGGGCCACTTGGTGGCTCGAAACTCAGCGGGACGCGCGGTCCGGCGTTCTCTGGACCTTCGGCTGGTTGTTCCTGCTCGTGTCCGCCTGCCTGATCGTTCTCGGTGGCGGAACCGCCTGGTCGCTGCGCGCAATCCACTTGGTGGGGCCCTACTTTCCGGCCCTGATGCTCGCGGGCGTGCTGAGCTACAGGGGCCGTTCTGTTCCGGGCTGGCTGCTGCCCGCCGCGTTCGTCGTCGGCGTATTGCGCTGCGGCCTGGCCGTCGCGGGCTTCCCGGGCCTGGAATCCGCCGTGGCACTGCTGCTCGAGCCCTCCACGCTGATCGCCGCCGCCTACCTCGCCTACCGCGCAACCGAACCGAACTCGAAACCCAGCAGTCAACGCTGGCTGGCTTCGTCGCTGCTCGCGCTAGCCGCCGTGGAAGCCTCCGGTAGCATCGCGATGATCGTGGGCTCCGGCCTGGGCACGGCGCATCTCGTGAGCTGGGCACTGGTCGGCCCACTCGCAGTGCTGGCCCAATTACGGATCAACGACGAGAGCGCGCAGCGCCGGGAACGAAAGGTCGCGCAGGCCCTCAGCGAGAACGAAGAACGCTATTGCGCGCTGACCGAAAATTCGTTCGAACTGATCAGCGAAATCGACTCGAAAGGTCGCTTCCGCTACCTCAACGGTCGCTGCGAGCATTGGTTCGAACGCTCCCGCGAAAGCCTCATCGGGAGCCGCGCGATCGATCTCGTCCACCCCGAAGATCGAGACCAGACCCGCAGCTGGTTCAGCGCCCGACAGCAGGCCAACGACGAGAAGCTGCTCACGATTCGCGTTCCAAGGCGACGCGGTGAATGTCGCTGGGTCGAGGTCAGCGCGCGTACCTTCAGCAGCGAGGGCGAGTCGAGGCTTGCGGTGAGCGCGCGCGACGTCACCGAGCGGTTCGAGTTGTCTGCAAGACTCGAGAGAATCAACGAGCAGCTGGAAGAGCGGGTCGAGCGGCGCAATGCGCAACTCCACGCGGCGGTCGCGCGTCTGGAAGAGCAGATCGCAGAGCGAACGCACATCGAGAACGAGCTGCGGACGAGCGAGGAACGCTGGCGCAACGTTTCGGAGCTCAGCTCGGATATGAGCTTCGCATTGGAGCGCACCTCCGACGGCAGGCTCCATGCCGATTGGATCACGCACGCAATCTCGCGGATGACCGGTCTCAGCATGGACGACCTCGAAGCGGGCGCGTGGCGAGCGCTCATCCATCCGGATGACTTCGAAATGGTCTCCGAACACCTCAGCCAGATCCAGCCCGGAGAGACTCGTGAATTCGTGGTTCGCATCTCCACACCGCTCCAGAACCGCCGGTGGTTGAGAACACGACTCGTCTGCAAGCCCACACAGACTCCAGGGACGGTGCAGGTCCTCGGAGTCGGACACGACATCACGGCCGCGCGAGAAGCCGCCGAGGCACAGCGGCGTCTCGACACGCACATCCAGGAGTCGCAGAAGCTCGAGAGCCTGGGGCTGCTCGCGGGCGGGCTCGCGCACGACTTCAACAACGCCCTCGCCGTGATCCTCGGCAACGCCGCACTGGCGCTCTCGGAGTTGGAATCAGGGTCACGAGCCGCGCAGCAGTTGGAACGGATTCGCAGCGCCGGAGAGCACGCAGAGGCACTCACCCGGCAGATGCTCACCTACTCGGGGAAGGCGACCGTCAGCCTCAAGCCGCTCGACCTTCGGCGTCTGGTCGACGACATGGCGAACCTGCTCGAGGCCGCGATCCCGAGTACCTGCCAACTCAACATCGCGGCGGTGAAGGGCTGTACACTGATCGAAGGTGAACCGACTCAGCTCCAACAGATCGTCATGAACATGGTCACCAATGCCTCGGAAGCCGTTGGTGACCAGCCGAGCCGTATCGCAGTACGCACGGGAGCAATGCTCGCCGACAGTGACTATCTCGAGGATACGCATGGCACCGCCGGGCTCGAGCCGGGCCGCTTCGTGTTCCTGGAAGTTTCGGACCCGGGGAAAGGAATCGATGAGGAAATCCGCAACCGGATCTTCGAACCGTTCTTCTCCACCAAGTTCACGGGACGCGGCCTCGGCCTCGCTTCCGTGCTCGGCATCGTTCGCGGACACGGGGGCGCGATCAAGCTGATTACCGAGCCGGGAAACGGAACACGCTTCCGCGTGCTGTTCCCTCCGGCTCCCGTGGAAGTGCGAGCAAAGCGCAACGGATCCGCCGTCACCCCCTGAGCGAGGCATCAGGATCCGGCTGCCCAATGGCTCGGAGTTGTCGGCCCGCCGGCCTGCGCCACTGTTTTCAAGCCATGCCGCCGTTCGTCCGATGGAACCTGCTGGCGAGGATCCTCGAATGAACTTTCTGCTGCTGCTGCCAATCTTTGCATGCATCACCTGCTGTGTACTGGCCGCTGCGATATTCGGCCGCGGAGCATCCCATCGAGTGGGCCGCCTCGGCGCGGCCCTCACGATCGCGGCCGCCTACTGGGCACTCTGTGAAATCCTCTGGACCACATCGGACGATTCCACCACCGCACTGTGGTTGATTCGAGCCGCCGCGGTGGGCTGGATCTCGATCGGCCCCATCACCCTGCACCTATTCCTCGAGCTCTCTGGGCATCCGGCCCGCGAACGCCGAGCGTTCCTAGCAACGGTCTACGGAATAAACGCGTTGTTGGTCGTGCTGGGACTCTTCACGCCGTGGCTCGACGAGGAGGCAATCCGAACCAGTTGGGGCTGGGGATATCGCGTCGGGCCGATCTTCCCGTTCGCGTATCTCTTCACCGGAGCAACCTTCTTCGCAGGCATGGTCATCGGGCTGCGGAATTTCCGCTCATCACTTCCGGCGGCCGAGCGCATTCAAGCCAACGTCCTGATCGGCGCGATGATGATCGCCTTGGGAGTCGCTTCCTTAACGGATGGCCTGCTGCCTGCGCTGGGCCATCAGGTCCCGAGAATGGGCGTCGTCGCGATCACCTTGTTCGCCTGCACGGTCGGCTGGAGCTTCCAGCGTTATGGCTATTCGGTGCTGGCGCCCGGAGTATTCGCCTCGGAGATCCTCGCGACTCTGCCCGATGGCGTGGCGCTGCTCCACATGGATGGTCGGATCCGCTACGCCAACCGCGGCATCGAGTCCTTCGCGGGCATCGAGCCGGGCCGACTCGAGGGGCTCCCGATCGATACTCTCGTCGCGGGCATTCGCTGCGATCCGCCCGAACAGATCAGTGATCGAGAGTGCACGATTCACTCCGCTTCAGGCGCCCCGGTGCCGGTGGCCATCTCGACCTCGAGGTTGAACGACAAACAGGGCAACCCGATTGGACTGGTGCTCGTCGCGCGTGACCTCAGGGAGGTGGCGAGTCTCCGGAGCCGGCTCGTGATTTCCGACCGGCTGGCCGCAGTCGGACAGCTCGCAGCCGGAATCGCTCATGAAATCAACAACCCGGTCGCATTCGTTCGATCGAACCTGGGCGCGCTCTACCAGCTGATCGGCGACGTCGGCTCGAAGATGCCCGCGGAGATTGCGGCCAAAGTCGACGAATCGCTGAGCGAGGGACGTGAGCTGATCGAGGAGAGCCTCGAAGGAGTCGATCGCGTGGCGGCCATCGTTCGGGACGTGAAGGGATTCTCGCACGCCGGCGAAGCCAGGCCACAGCGAATTGACCTGAACGTGCTGCTCGACGCCGTGTTGCGTGTCTCATCGCCGCAGATCCCGGCCGGATGTGAAATCGAGCGTCGCTACGCTGAGATCCCCGAAGTGTTGGGCGCACCGCAGGAGCTGCAACAGGTGTTCTTGAACCTGGTCGTCAACGCCGCCCAGGCGACCGAATCGGGCGACAGCATCCGAGTCACTACATTTCGCGAGCACGACCAGGTCGTCACGTTGGTCGAGGACAGCGGCAGTGGAATCGCGCCAGAGGCGATCGAACGGATCTTCGACCCATTCTTCACCACCAAGGCAGTCGGAGAAGGAACGGGGCTGGGACTCGCCATTTCGTACCAGATCATTGCCAGCCAACAGGGACGCTTGTCGGTCGAGTCTGAACTCGGCCGTGGAACCTGCTTCCGGGTCGAGCTGCCTTCGCTCGGGGACGAGGAACTGGAGGTCGAGTCCGGGTAGGAGCTTGAAACGCGTGAAGCGCGTTTTCGCGACGATGCGGAAGCTCTGGTCGCGAAACGACCGACGCGCAGCTGGAAGCCCGACGCAGGACCTCCCGGAAGCGGCGTTTCCGGGCGCAGACAACCTGATATCTTCCGACCGATGCAGGACGTCGCCCCCCACCTCCTCGCAGCGGTCCCTGGATGGGCCGAAGCATGGGGTGTACCGGGGCTCGAATCACGGCTCTCGGTCTGCTTCAGCAGGCGAATGACCCGCTCGCTCGGGCGCTGCCACCCCGAGCGCAGACTGATCCGCCTTGCAAGCTGGCTGCGCGAGGCACCGGATGTGCTGCTCGCCGAAGTCCTCTGCCACGAGGTCGCCCATGTAGCGGTTCACGAACTGCACGGCCGCGACTGCCGACCGCACGGCAGCGAATGGAAGGCGCTGATGCGAACCGCAGGCTACCCGGCACGCACCCGGATTCCCGAAGGCCAGCTGCCGCCGATCGGGCGGCGCATCGCGAACCTGGGACGAAAGCGGCAAGGCAGCCGTCGGAAACGCTCGTGGCCGTTCGGATGAACTCCGACTACCCGCGGCGGTTGCGACGAGTCGCGGTGCTGATCTTCACCGCAGCCGCACTCAGCCAGCCGGCAGAAGCCCACCACTGTGGCGATACGCCCGTTCCGCTCGACCATCGCGACCCGGTGCTGCAACAGGAATTGACACGCGCGTTACGCCGCGCGGGCTTGTCGTCGCCGATTCGCGACCGGCAGCTCGCGGTTTCGCTGGTAGACCTCAGTCGTCCCCAGCACGTCTACTACTCCGGCGTAAACGACGATCACATGATGTATGCGGCGAGCCTGCCGAAGATCGGGATCCTGATCGCGCTGGCCGATTCGATCGATCGCGGCGAGGTGGACTACGAAGAATCGTTTCGTTGGCGAATTACCAAGATGATCACCAAGTCGAACAACGCCGAGGCAAGCTGGGGTGCCAAGCTCGTGGGACTGCGTGGAATCGCGAAGGTCATGCGCGATCCGCGCTACTGCCTGTACGACGAACCGAGTGGCGGAATCTGGGTCGGGCGGGCATTCGAAAAGGGCGGAGAAAGCTACCGAGATCCGATGAAGTCGCTCTCTCATGCCGCGAGTGCGCGTCAAGCCGCTCGCTTCTACCTGATGCTCGACCGCGGTGTGGCGGTCTCGCCCTACTGGAGCGAATGGATGATCGAGCGCATGGCGCCACCCGAGTACTTTCACAAGTTCGTCGGTGCGCTCCAGGATCGCTCCGGACTCACCTTCGTAGCGCGAAAGAGCGGAACCTGGCGTCAATTCCACTCGGACAGCGCGTTGATCCAGCATGGCAGCGCGCGATACATCGTCGTCGGCCTCGCAGAGCATACCGACGGGGCGAAATGGATGAATCAGATCGCTCACCTCGCGGATGACATCATCGTCGCGGGGCGACACCGTCGCTGGCGATCAGCCGGCAAGACAGGAGGACGATGATGAAACAGTACACGAATCTCGCAGTGCTCACGGTGGCCTTCTTGTTCGTTTTCGGCGCGGGCTCGGCGAGCGCGCAACCGGAGAACCTGAAGGATTGCTATCTGAACGTTGCGATGACGAAGTCGACCGCCGACATGGTCTACCTCGCGCGCGAAATCTGCGACGCAGCCTTCAATCGATTCCCGAGATCGCTGACCGTCCTCACGCCCAAGTCGAAGGACTGTGATGAGTGGTGGTTCGACCAGGATGGCCGCTCCGAGGACGCCGACCGCTACTGTTCGCTTGCCGAGAACGAAGCGGGGACATGGAAACTCGCCTGTCGCTGGAAGAATTCGAACCCCGACGCCTACAGCTTCGTCGAACTGAGCGAGCGCTCCGGCCGCATGGAGCCGGTGTCGGATGCGCGTGGAAAGAAACTGGGTGCGGTCTTCAGCAACCTCGCTGCGTGTGTCGAGCACAAACTCAGCCCCGGCGAATAGCGACACCCCGAAGAACGTCGTCCCATGACCCGAGAATCAGGTCATGGGACGACGCAGAAGCATTGGACCCTCGGCCGTCGTCGACGGCATGAGCCTCAGCCGGGCGGCACCGCTTCCGGAGTGGCAAGCAGCAGGGCGATCGGAATCATCAGGACCTGAATCGCTGTGAACACGGCGATCGCTCTCGGCATCGACTGATAGCCGAGGCCCTGACGGATCGCGATCACGGTCGAGAACAGCACCCAGACCGTTGTCCCCGCCATCACGAACAAGGTGGCGTCCGGGATCACTGCAAGCAATCGGACGATCGCAGGCGAGTTCGCGAAACCGATGGTCCGAAGCAGTTCCGCCGGCGACGAACGAGGCCCTGACTCGGGAAAGATCCGGTCCCCGATCACCCAACTCAGGTATGCGGTAAGTGCCCAGCCGAGCAACCCAAAGAGCATTCCGAGTGCGATCAACTGGAGGTCGCCCTGGCCGAAGCCGATGCCGGTCGCGACTGCTGCGAGCAGGACCACGGAGAATGCCTGTCGCAACGCGGCAGGATCTTGCTTGACCTCGTCGTAGAGCGCCGGGTCGAGACCCGCCGCGCGAATCATCCGACCCTGGAGGCTGTCGTCGTTCGAAGGTCCATCCATGCCGGGCTAATCCGAAATCCGCTCGCGCAGGGCGCGGTGTACTTGCACGAGCGCAAGCGTGTCGCGCGCACAGTAGGCGAGCAATTGCTCGCGCAGACGAACGACGTGTTCCGGGTTCGATTCGCCGGACGCGATCTCGCGGAAGGCCGCCGCCGCGACTCCACCTTCGGCGACACCGTCGAGGTCCCCATAGCCGAACCCGGGAGCCAGCGCGGGAGCAACACTCTTGATCGAGAAGGAACCGTGGAAATCCACGTGATAGATGCAGTCGCGCACGATCGGAAGCAAGTCGACGAGCCGAGCGCGAAGCATACGAATCTCATCCCTCAGGTCCGTAAAGCTCAGAGCCAGGTTCTCGAGCACGCGACTTTCGAATGGTGAGTAGACGAGGATCGGATCGTCCCGGTCGCGCAGCGCCGCGAGCAGCGTCTCGCAAAATTCACGCCTGGGGTCGCCCGTGGCTTCGGCCAGAAATTCGCAGTGAACCAGGCGAGCGTCCCCCGCATCGTGATGCAGCGACCATTGGAACGGGATGTTCTGGAACGGGCGCGTTCCCGGATACAAGGGCACCGCCGGATTGGTGGTCTCGAAGTCGAGATACGACGCCGGCGGTCCCGTACCGGGAAGCACCTCCGCGAGGCCGTGCTCGACGAAATCCTCGCCGCTGCGAACGGCCTCACACATATGCCGTTGCGAGCTGTGGAGTGAGAAATCTTCGGGGATGTCGACCACACGCGCGATCCCCGCATCCGACAAGCTGTCGAACTGCTTGCGGGTGAGACGCGGCATGCGCAGGATCCAGTCATCGGACTTGTCGCGGGTACAGTGATCCCAGTACTCACAGAGGTGCCGCGCCCGGCAGTGCAGGGACGGCTCGACCTCGGGCGGCTCGCCGGCCGCGATCACTCCGAGGAACTCATCGACCATCGGTGGCAACATCTCCGAGAACGTGCTCACTTCATCGGCAATCTCGATTCGGCAGAAGAACTGATCCCAAGCGATGTCGCCGTGATCGCGTTCGAAACCGGAATTCACGTGGAGCAACTCGACTGAATCGAGGTGAGTGCCACCACCTTCCAGGACCCAACACTGGATCGCGACGTCTTCGATATAGACACTTTTCAGCCGTGAAGCCGCCTTCACTTCGCGGAGCCCCCAGCTGTCGCTGCCGAGTCGTTCGAGGACATCAACGCGGACGCGGACGCCGGCGTGCTCGAATGCGGCTTCGAAGATCGCCGTCACGGAGGGATCGGCCATGAGCTTCTTCGTTTCGAGAACCGCATCACTGTGTTCGCGCGGCCCTGCCTCGACGAGAACACCGCCGGGAAACAGATTGTGCGCGAATCGCCCGATCTGGTCGCCCATCTCCCGGATGGCCCGCACCCCGGCGGGGAGCGGTGCAGCTCGATCGGGTCGGTGACGTCCCAGCCAGAGTCGCTTTGGGCACCGCCTCCCCGCAAGGAACCTGGATTTCGTCAAATGTCGCGAGGAAGAGACCATTGTTCACGTGCCCCGGTCCCGCGTCCAATTGCGCGGGAGAGCGGGTGATTCTAGAGTGGAGCCGCCACGACTGCGAGCCGCGCGAGAACCGCGCGGATCCGTCCCCTACGAATCGTTCAGGAACTCGCTTTGCCTGCTGATCCCACCCTCTTGGAGCCCACGGACACCTTCGCCCGCCGCCACATCGGACCCAACCAGCGCGAGACGAAAGCAATGCTCGCCCTGCTCGGTTTCGAGAGCGTGGAAGCGCTCGCCGAAGCGACGGTCCCGGCAGCGATCCGCTGCGACACACCTCTCGTACTTTCGAATCTTCCGCAGCGCCCGCAGGGTGAGTTCGAACTGATCGAGCGACTTTCGAAGATCGCAGCCAAGAACATGGTGCTCCGTTCGTGCATCGGAATGGGCTACTCCGACGTCATCGTCCCGCCTGTGATCCAACGCAACATCCTCGAGAACCCGGGCTGGTACACACAGTACACCCCGTACCAGGCGGAAATTTCACAGGGACGGCTCGAGGCGCTGCTCAACTTCCAGACCGTCATCGCCGACCTCACGGGACTGCCGCTGGCCGGTTCGTCACTACTCGACGAAGCCACCGCAGCCGCCGAGGCAATGGCGATGTGCCTCGCGATCGGGCGTGGCAAGAAGCGCGGCTTCTTCGCAGCAACGAGCTGCCACCCACAGACACTCGGCGTTGTTCGCACCCGCGCGAATTCGATGGGGATCACCCTCCACGAAGGGGATATTTCAGAAATCGACTTCGACGGACAGGGCCTGTGCGGTGTGCTGGTGCAGTACCCGACCACGGACGGGCGGATCGAGAACTACCGCGCGCTCGCCGAGCAGGTGCATGCGGCGGGAGCCAAGCTCGTCGTAGCCGCAGACCTGCTCGCCCTTACCCTGCTCGAACCCCCGGGTGAGTTCGGCGCCGACATCGCAATCGGTTCCGCACAGCGATTCGGAATTCCAATGGGATTCGGCGGACCGCATGCGGGCTACCTCTCGACTCACGATGCGCATGCTCGAAAGCTACCGGGTCGCCTGGTGGGGGTCTCGGTAGACGCGCACGGCGACCCCGCCTATCGGCTTGCGATCCAGACCCGTGAACAGCACATCCGCCGCGACAAAGCGACCAGCAACATCTGCACCGCACAGGTATTGCTCGCGATCATGGCGGGCATGTATGCGGTCTGGCACGGACCGGACGGGCTGCGGCGAATCGCGCGGCGCGTTCACGCCTTTACCGCTGTGTTGGCGGCAGGCCTCACCAAACTCGGTTGTGAATTCGGCGATGGACCTTTCTTCGACACGCTGCGCATCACGCCCGGCGGCAGGAGTGCGGACGATGTACTTGCTGCGGCGCGGGAAGGCGGCATCAATCTGCGAGATTACCGCGACGGAACAGTCGGCGTGTCGCTCGACGAAACGACGAACCACGACGACATCGAGCGTATTCTCACCGCATTCGGCGCGGCTGAAGTCGACATCGACCACCTCGCTGCGGCGGCTGATCCGACGTTTACCGGAGCGACCCCTCGCACGAGCGAATTCCTCACTCACCCCGTCTTCCATCGACACCACAGTGAACACGAGATGTTGCGCTACTTGCATCGCCTCGAGACACGGGACCTTTCGCTCAACACTTCGATGATTCCGCTGGGTTCGTGCACGATGAAATTGAACGCAACCAGCGAGATGATCCCGATCAGCTGGCCCACCTTCAATCGCATCCATCCGTATGCGCCGGAGTCGCAAACCGGCGGCTACCGGACCCTGCTCGAGCAGCTCGAGATCTGGCTCGCCGAGATCACGGGACTGCCCGCAGTATCACTACAGCCAAACGCCGGGTCGCAGGGTGAGTACGCAGGCCTGCTCGCGATTCGCCGCTACCACGAGGCACAGGGGGAAGGCGGGCGCGAGATCTGCCTGATACCGGTTTCCGCTCACGGCACGAACGCAGCCAGCGCAGTGATCGCGGGGTTCCGCTGTATCGCGGTCGCGTGCGACGAGGCCGGAAACGTCGACATCGACGACCTGCGCGCCAAGGCAGCGGAGCACCGCGATCGTCTCGGCGCGCTGATGATCACCTACCCTTCGACCCACGGCGTATTCGAAGAAGCCGTCCAGGAGGTCTGCCGTTGCATTCACGAGAACGGTGGGCAGGTCTACATGGACGGCGCGAACATGAACGCCCAGGTGGGACTGACCTCGCCGGCCATGATCGGCGCGGACGTCTGTCACCTGAATCTCCACAAGACCTTCGCGATTCCGCACGGCGGCGGGGGCCCGGGAATGGGGCCGATCGTCGCGGCGAAACACCTGAAGCCCTACCTGCCGGGCGACCCCATCGACGGCGAAGGTGCGGTGTCGGCCGCGGCGTTCGGAAGCGCGAGCATCCTGCCGATCAGCTGGGTCTACATCGCCGCGATGGGGGCGGAGGGTCTGACCCAAGCCACTCAGTACGCGGTCTTGAACGCCAACTACATGGCGCATCGACTGCAAGACGACTACGACATTCTCTTCACCGGGCCAATCGGAGTCGAGGATATCGCCAAGCGCATGATGGACTTCGGCTTCCACGCGCCGACGATGAGCTGGCCGGTCGCCGGTACGTTGATGATCGAGCCGACCGAAAGCGAGCCCAAGCAGGAACTCGACCGGCTGTGCGACGCGTTGATCGCGATTCGCAACGAAATCCGCGAAATTGAGGCCGGCAAGCTCGACCGCGACGACAACCCGCTCAAGCACGCACCCCACACCGCGGGTGAAATCGCGCGCGAGGACTGGGCTCACCCCTACTCGCGCGCCCAGGCCGCCTTCCCGACCGCCTGGGTGCTGGCTCACAAGTACTGGCCGCCGGTCGGCCGGATCGACAACGCCTTCGGCGACCGCAACCTGATCTGCAGCTGCCCTCCCCTCGAGGAACTGACCGGCTGAAACCGGCCCGAAACCGCCCGATCGACCACTCGATTCCAGTCCCGCTGGAATATCGAGAAGCGATAGTGTGAGATTTTCGCCACATCGCACTTCAGTTGACGGGAATTCCCACCGATAGAACTGTAAGTGAGGAGCGCACGATTGCCATTGACTCCGCATCGAGGAACGGAACGCGTCGACGGATCGGACGGCGGACTCGCGCGTTCGCATCGACGGGCTCGAACACTTGGTTCAATCAGCAGTGAGGACGCCGCCGCCATCAGGCCCCGCTAATCGATCGCACGTGAACCCCCGGCACTGTCCGCATGGCCGTGGGTCGCGAAGCAATCGACGGGGCCGATGGCGGCGGCGGGCTTCGAACCCCTGACTGCGCTCCCCCGAGCAGCCCACCGGCGCTTGACCATCATTCAGTACAATCGCCGACATGAAAACGGAACAATCGCAGTGAGCTACCAGTCGCTGCGCAGGCGTTTACGAATCATCATTTTCGAGGCCGACACACCAGCCGGCAAGGCCTTCGATGTCACGCTGCTAGGCGCGATCGTACTCAGCGTAATCGCAGTCATGCTCGAAAGCGTCACTTCCGTCACCCTCCGTTTCGGCGAAGAGCTGCGGATCGCTGAGTGGATCTTCACGGTACTGTTCACGGTCGAGTACGGCCTGCGGCTGATGTGTGTCGAGCAACCCTCGCGGTACGCGCGCAGCTTCTTCGGCATCGTCGACCTGCTCGCGATCCTGCCGTCGTACCTGAGCCTCGTCATTCCGGGTTCTCAGTCGCTGCTGGTGATCCGTGCGCTGCGGCTGTTGCGGATCTTCCGCATCTTCAAGCTCGCACGCTTCCTCAGCGAAGCCAACGTACTACTGACTGCCCTTCGATCCAGCAGCCGCAAGGTGGCGGTGTTTCTCGGCACCGTGTTGGTGCTGGTCGCGATTCTCGGTTCGGCGATGTACCTCATCGAAGGTGAGGAGCACGGCTTCGACAACATCCCGCTCGCCATGTACTGGGCGGTCGTCACCATGACTACGGTGGGCTACGGAGATATGATCCCCCAGACTCCGCTCGGCCGACTGCTCTCGACCCTGGTGATGATCATCGGCTACGGCATCATCGCGATCCCGACCGGAATCGTGACCTCCGAGATCATTCAAGCGGGTCGAAAACCCGTCACCACGCGCCACTGCCCTAATTGCCTGACCGAGGGGCACGAAATGGACGCTCGCTACTGCAAGGACTGCGCGAACAGACTGCCAAAATCGGCCTGAAAGCCTCTCGAGCCGGTGCAGCAGGTCCGTGTCACTCGGGGTTGAGTCCGGGACTCGGCTCGCCGAAGAGTTTCTCGGGGGCCCAGCATGAGCAGACTCTTCGATTTCGTTGCCGATGCGGTCGAGCAGAAAACCGAACTCGCCAAGCTCGAGGCGCGCGGAACGCTACGCCTGGCGTTGAAGGATTCCGGATTCAACGCCGACTCGATCACCACCAACGACATGGCCGTAGTTCTAGAGCAGGTGATGCCCGAGGAACTGGCGAGCCGCGGGATTGATGACGCAGAGTCAGTTTGCAATACCCTCTCTACGTCTCTGAGAGAATTCAAGCAGGCCGTGGAAGAGCACGGCAGCAGCTCACCCGAGAGTGTCTTCGCTCGTCTCGCTGGCAACTAGATCAATCATACGACCGAAATCTCTCACTTACTCAAAGATGAGTGATGCGCCGAGGCTTCCAATTTGGTACGCCTTTCCATGTTGGCCGCAATGCCGACATGGAAGGGGATCCCTCGTATCGATTCGGTCCGCATTATCGACTCAACGATCGATCCTCAGAGGCCCGCTCTCACGAGCGGGCCTCTCTTGCTCAGGGTTTCAACTGAGCCGGTACCTCCCCTGTTTGGGGGGGGAGAAGACTACAGCAATCGCGCGTACAATGCGGAGCGCAGCGAAGGATGGGAAGAGTCGGCGGACGGCATCTCCTCGGAACGTCCTCCCATTCGTCCACCTTCTCTGCTGAACGAACTCGGCACGAACAAGGAACCCTGACGGTTCGATGGGTTCGCGGGGCCCGTTCTCTCGAGCGGGCCCCGCTTCGTTGCGGGCCGCCCGCCACGCGAACGAACGCGAAACAGGATCCCGCCCGCGCTCGCTCGTAGACTCCCGCGTATTGACGTGCCGGCCCGCGCGCCGGACCCTGGTTCGAGTCGCGGCCGATCCGGCAGCGACGACGAACCACGACGAAAGGAACAGCTGATGCTGATCCGAGGCCGCGAAGACCTCCCCTCTCGCGAAATCACTCCCCGCGGTGTCTACCTGCGCCGCCGCGAGTTTCTCGAACGCGCGGCCCTCGCCGCCACGACGCTCGCGCTTGGAACCGCGCCCACGACGCCCGCGACCGCTGTGGCCCGCTACGACAGCGACGAAACCCCGACCGACGAAAAGGATGCGACGCGATACAACAACTTCTACGAGTTCGGCACCGACAAACAGGATCCCGCTCGCCACGCTGGAAAGATGAAGACGCGCCCGTGGTCGGTACGAATCGAGGGGGAGGTCGGCAAGCCGAAGACGCTCGGACTCGACGACCTGCTCGCGCCACACACCATGGAAGACCGCATCTACCGCCTGCGCTGTGTCGAAGCCTGGTCCATGGTGATTCCCTGGCGCGGCTTTCAGCTGAGTGACTTGCTCAAGCGTTTCGATCCCACTTCACGCGCCCGCTACGTCGCCTTCCAGACCCTTCACGACTCCGAGCAGATGCCCGGCCAAAGGCGCCCGGTCCTCGACTGGCCGTACGTCGAAGGTCTGCGGATCGACGAAGCCATGCATCCGCTCACGCTTCTCGCGACCGGAATGTACGGCCGCGACCTGCCGAACCAGAACGGCGCCCCGCTGCGCCTCGTCGTACCGTGGAAGTACGGCTTCAAGAGCATCAAATCGATCGTCGCTATTCGATTGCTGGAGAAGCAGCCTCCGACCAGCTGGAATCTGTCCGCGCCGGGCGAGTACGGCTTCTACGCGAACGTCAACCCGGCGGTCGACCACCCGCGCTGGAGCCAGAAACGCGAGCGCCGAATCGGTGAGTTCCGCAAGCGCGAGACGCTGGCATTCAACGGATATGCGGACCAGGTAGCCGAGCTCTACCGCGGAATGGACCTGCGGAAGTTCTTCTAGCATGGCGTCCGAAGCGCCGGCGGCGTACCCCAGACGGTGGGGACGGCTCCCGATCATCACGGCCGCATCGACCACGGTTCCGCTGGCCTGCCTGAGCATCGCGTTCCTCCGCGACGAGCTCGGAGCGAATCCGATCGAAGAGATCACGCATGTGACGGGAGACTGGACGCTGCGCTTCCTGCTCGCGTCCCTCGCGATCACACCGGCCAGGCGGGCCTTCGAGCTCCCGGCCCTCGCGCCGCTGCGGCGAACGTTCGGCCTCGCCGCATTCGGCTACGCGACACTGCACGCGCTCACCTACGTCGGGCTCGACCAGGGGTTCGACTGGGAATTATTGACCGAAGATGTCCGCGAGCACCGTTTCGTCACCGCGGGCTTCGGCGCCTGGTGCTGCCTGCTACTGCTCGCCCTGACGTCGACGCGCCGTGCGATGCGCCGACTCGGCCCGCGCTGGCGGCAACTCCACCGGCTCAGCTACGTGGCCGGGGTGCTTGGCGTCGTGCACTACATCTGGCTGGTCAAGGCCGACCTACTCCCACCGCTGGTGCACGCCGCGGTGCTGACCGCCTTGTTGGCCGCGCGTTTTCAGGGCCGGCGTCGCGCGGGCTGCTAATCTGTGCCGTCCGGCCGGCGAGCCGAACCAACAGGAGAATGGCCATCACCAGCGAGAACGACGACGCATCCGGCTCCGAACCTATCGGCGGGAGCGTTTCCGCCAGTGACGTTCACGTGATTCGGGTCGACGGCCGCGAGTTCGTCATCGTCGGCACTGCGCACATCTCCCGGGAGTCAGCAGACCTCGTACGCGAGGTCATCGAGCGCGAGCAGCCGGATTCGGTGTGCATCGAGCTCGACAGCCAGCGCTACGAAGCACTGTCCCAGAAGGCGCGCTGGGAGGCTCTCGACCTCAAGCAGGTGATTCGCGACAAGCAGCTCGCAGCGCTGCTCGCAAACCTCGTGTTGGCTTCCTACCAGAAAAAGCTCGGCGGCGCGCTCGGCGTCGCGCCGGGTACCGAGCTGCTCGAAGCCGCCAATACCGCGAAAGAACTCGGGATCCCGATCGAGTTGTGCGACCGCGACGTGCGAATCACACTCCGCCGGGCATGGGGCTCGATGGGCTTCTTCAAGAAGATGACGCTGATCACCACCCTCGCAGCGAGCCTGTTCGAGAGCCCGGAGCTGAGCGAGGAAGATCTGCGAAAGTTGCGCGAGCGCGACGCGCTGTCGGAGTTGATGAAAGAACTCGGCGACGCGATGCCGACGCTCAAGCGGACTCTGATCGACGAGCGCGATACCTACCTCACCCAGAAGATGAAACAGGCCCCGGGTTCGAAGATCGTGGCCGTGGTCGGCGCGGGGCACGTCGAGGGCATCCGCCATGCGCTAGTCCTGAACGAAGCGGCCGATCTCGATGAGATCAACACCGTTCCACCGGTGTCGCCGGTCTGGAAGTGGATCGGATGGGCGATTCCTGCGGTGATCCTGGCCTCGTTGGTCTACATCGGCGTCACGAAGGGCGCGGAAGTCGCAGGCGCCAATTTACTCTACTGGATCGTTGCCAACGGAATTCCCAGCACGCTGGGCGCGATGATTGCGGGCGCTCATCCGATCACGATTCTCTCCGCCTTCTTCGTCGCGCCGGTCACGAGCCTGACGCCGGTGATCGGTGCGGGCTACGTGCTCGCATTCGTCCAGGCGTACGTTCGCCCGCCCCTGGTGAAGGAACTCGAGCAGCTCATGGACGACATCGGCATGCCCCGCAGGTGGTGGAGCAACCGGATGCTGCGGATCTTCCTGGTCTTCATTCTGACGACGCTCGGTAGCCTCGTCGGAACCTACGTCGGCGGTTACGAAATCATCAAGAATCTCTTCTAGGAGCCCGGCTGCGATCGCCGCAGCGGAGCGCTCGGTCCGAGGTTTTCGCATGCGCTTGAGGTCCATCGAGATCGTGGAGGACCGCACCTCTGAAGCGCGCTGCGACGAGGGTTTCCTCGTGCTCTCGCGCCTGCGACTGCGCAATGAGTATGACGACGACTCGTATTCGCGCGTCTACGATTGCGATCTGATGTCGCGACCCGGAAGCGATGCCGTGGCGGCGCTGCTCTACCACATCGATGGCCACCGCCGCGTTCGGGTACTGCTGCGCGACGCAATCCGCCCACCTGTCTACCTGCGTCTCCACAAACGTTTCGTCCACGCGGACCCTCACGTCTACTTGTCACTGTGCGAGCTCGTTGCGGGTCTCGTCGAACCTTCGGATGCGGCAGGTCCGAGCGGGCTGCACCAGCGCGCAGCCGCGGAGACCCACGAAGAGGCCGGCCTGGCGGTTCCTGTGGACGATTTCGAAGTCGTCGGCGGCGAGACGTTCGCGAGCCCCGGGGTGAGTGACGAGAAGCTCTATTTCTGTGCGGCTCCGACGGACGTCGACGCCGCGCGAGCGGGAGACGGCGACGGTAGCGTGATGGAGGAAGGAGCTGATGTCGTAATCCTCGAGCTGGGCGAAGCGATCGCAGCCTGCCGCAGCGGAGAAATCCCCGACATGAAGACGGAACTCGGGCTACTACGGCTCGCCGATCACCTCGGCTTCATTCCACAACTCGACTGTTTCGAGGACGAACTACCACCTGAGCTGCGCAAGCGCCATCGCCGGCTGGGCATCGCAGCGGTGCGCGATCGGTGAGCGCGCCCCGCATCGGAATCGTCGGCGCCCGCCGGCGACGGCAGGGGCTCGGACCATTCGTCGCGCGTGATCTGGCAAAAGCGGGCGCGAATGTCGTGGCATTCGTAACGACTCACGCGGACAGCCGCGATGCTGCACACGAAGAACTCGCAACCCGCAGTGGAATTTCGGCGCGCGGCTACCTGACGCTCGACGAGATGCTCGCGAACGAACGATTGGATGCGCTGGCGATTCTGTCGCCGTCGAACAGCCACCGCGCCTATCTCGATGCCGCACTCACAGCGGGCCTCCCAGTGTTGTGTGACAAGCCATTGGTATGGAATGACGACGACATCGCCGCCGAGACATGTCGCATCGTCTCCGCGTTCGAGTCGGCGGGGCTGCTGCTCTGGGAGAACTGCCAGTGGCCCTATTCACTCACCAGCTACGAGCGGCTTTTTCCGGGATCCCTCGATCGACCACCGAAACGATTCTGGATGTCGATGCAGCCTGCCTCGGCGGGACTCCAGGCGCTCGGCGACTCACTGCCTCATCCCTTGAGCTTGCTCCAGACGCTGATCCCGGGCGACGGTGCCCGGCTCGAGGGCACCCGGTTCAAGTTGGAAGACCCGGAAGCCGGGATCACGATCCTCGACTTTCGCTACCGCACACTCGACTGGAGCACGCAGGTGCAAGTCCGCCTGGTTCCGTCGGCCGTGTCTCCACGCGCGGCCGCGTACGCGCTCGACGGCCGTCGTGCCGACCGACGCGTCGGCGACGATGACTACCAGCTATCCTTTGTGGACGAAAGCGGCCGTGCGGTCAGCCTCGACGACCCGCTGACGCAGCTGGTCGCGGATTTCGTCGCGGCATTGACCGGCAGCGGACCACGGGAACAACACCCGGGTATCACGGAGCGCATGGAGCTGCTAGGGCAGTTGGTCCGCAGCTACCGCGACTGGGAGCGTGGCCAGTCGGCAAAGGTGAAACGGTGACGGATCGGATCCACGACTTCACAGCCAAGCTACGGCAACCAGCCGTAACGGGTGCCGTCGAAGCGTACCTCCGATGGCAACGCGCATCCGACCGTGCGCAGCTCGCCGGCGACCCCGCACCGCCGCCACCGATCGCTGGCCCGCTCTCGATCAACCTGGACCTCACGACCGCGTGCAACTACCGCTGCGATCACTGCATCGACTGGGACACCCTGAATTCGCCGCACGGCTTTCGCGAGAACGCGCTCCGGACGTCGATCACGACATTGGTCACCCGCGGCCTGCGGTCTGTGATTCTGATCGGAGGCGGAGAACCGACCCTCTACCCGGGCTTCACGCCCTTCGTCGGCTTCCTGAAGGACTTTGGCCTCGACATCGCCGTCGTCACCAACGGCAGCCGCGGAGACCGCCTGCTCGAGATCGCAGACCGACTCGGCGACCGCGACTGGATACGGCTTTCTCTCGACGCCGGCCGCACTTCCACCTTCCGAGAAATGCACAAGCCCGCACGGAAGGACCTCGGCCTCGCGGAAATCCTCGCGTGGATCCCGCGCATCAAGGCCCGAAACGCACAATTTCGGATCGGGTACTCGTTCGTGATCGTGTGGCAGGGGGCTGAACGCGACGGCGTCCCGCTGGTCGAAAACGTCGAAGAGATCGAGCTCGCAGCCGAGCGCGCGCGAAGCGCGGGCTTCGATTACATCTCCTACAAGCCGATCCTCGAGCGCGCCGAAAACGGGGCCGAGGTGATGTCGCCCGACTCCGCCACCGGGCATACACCCTCGGTAATCGAACGAATCCGCCGCGGAATCGAACGAGCACGGCAGTACGAAGGCGACGGTTTCGATGTCCACGTCAGTACCAACTTGCGCGTGCTCGAACAGGGCAATTGGCGCGACTTCACCGTACAGCCAAAGCGCTGCCACATGCAGGCGTTTCGGCAGGTGTTGTCGCCGGACGGGTTGTGGAACTGCCCCGCGCATCGCGGCGTCACGAAGGCACGTCTCGGAGACCGCGACGCCTACGCAAGCGAAGCAGCGAGCACCGCGACGGGTCAACGCCTGGCACGTTCGATCGGCGAATTCGATGCGAGCCGCGAATGCCGAGAGGTTACCTGCCTCTACAACTCGGTAAATTGGTGGCTCGAAAAGCGGCTGAACGAGCCCGGTGATGCATCCGAAGACGAGTGCGATGCCAAGTCGCTCGATTTCTTCCTCTGATGCAGCCTCGCAGCATCCTGATCCGGAGTCCTGGCTGGGTCGGCGACGCGGTGATGGCGACGCCGACCCTGCGCGCGCTCCGAGAGACCCACCGCGACGCAACCATTGTGCTCGAGGCACCGTCTCGACTGGCGCCGTTGTACGCGGGACTCGACTCCTTCGATCACTTCCTCCCAGCGCCGAGCGGCATGCGCGCATCGCTCGAGCGCGTGCGCGCATTGCGCAGATCCGAAATCGACTGGGCCGTGCTGCTACCCGATTCGCCACGTGCCGCACTCGCCGCGTTCCTGGCTCGGACGCCGAGACGGATCGGCTACGCGCGCGATCCACTGCGGCGCTTGCTGTTGACCGAGTCGATTCCCCCGCCGGTTGAAGGCGGACGACGCAAGCCGATCCCGATGGTCGACCGCTATCTATCGATCGTCGCCGCGCTGGGCTGCGATTCACGCCGCCGTGATCTCGAACTGGCCGTCGACCCCAGCGCGGCGGAGCGCGTGGCGCTGCGACTCGCCGAGAACGGAATCGCGCCGGACTCCGGCTACTTCGTCGTATCCCCGGGCGCGAGCTTCGGTTCGAGCAAGTCGTGGCCGGCCGGACACTTCGCGACAGCCTGCGACGCCATCAGCCGACGACACGAGCTCACCGCCATACTCGCACCAGGACCGGATGAAGTCGCCGAAGCACACCGGGTTGCGAGCGCGATGGGCGAGCGCTGCCTTCAGCTCATCCGGCCCGAGATCGACCTCGCTGACTTGAAGGCATTGATCGCGAGATCCCGGCTCGTCCTCACGAACGACACCGGGCCACGTCACATCGCGGTCGCGCTCGATCGACCCGTCATCGTCTTGATGGGCCCCACCGATCCACGCCACACGGCGAGCCAGCTCGAACGCCAGCGGGTACTACGCGAACCAGTCCCGTGCGGCCCATGCCACCTGGCCCGCTGCCCGACGGACCACCGCTGCATGACCGGGATCGCTCCGATTCGGGCGATCTCGGCCGCCGGAGAACTGCTCGAATGATCGCGCGTATCGTCGCGGATCATGGCAACCTGAAGCCGATCCTCACCGCAGCGCGCCGCGGCGGTCTGACGGTCGCGCTCACCAACGGTTGTTTCGACCTGCTCCACGTGGGCCACGTACGCCTCCTCCGTGACGCATCCACACTCGCCGATCTGCTCGTCGTCGCAGTGAACTCCGACGCTTCCGCGCACACCAACAAGGGTTCCGGCAGGCCGATCCTCTCGGTTGCGGAGCGCATGGAAGTGGTCGCTGCGATCGCGGGTGTAGACTTCGTGACCAGCTTCGACGAGCCGACCGCGGCCAGCCTGCTCGACAGCCTGCGCCCCGACATCCACGTGAAGGGCACCGACTGGACCGCGGATACCGTCCCCGAACGCGACGTCGTTCATGCCTACGGTGGCAGAGTCGAAATCGCGGGCGACCCCAAGACCCATTCGAGCAGCGAGTTGATCCACCGCCTCCGACACGACCCCGCCCGCCGCGGTTCGCGACCAGGCAGAGACTCCTAGTAAACCACCGCTCCCGCGAGTTTTTCGAGTTCTTTGCGGTCGTGGATCACGATGTAGCCGTGGTCGATCGTGACGAGCCCTTCCTCGGTCCAGGCGCGCAGCTGCTTGTTGATGCTCTCGCGTGTGGTTCCGACCAGGTCACCCCACTCCTCTTGTGACAACTTCAGGTCGAGTCGGAGCCCCTTCTCGTGCGGTTCGCCATACTGACTCGATAGCGAACACAGCTTCTTCGCGAGTCGCAAGGGTAGATTCAAGAACAGCGTGTCTTCGACGAGCTCACTCACGCGCTTCATCCGCTGCGCGAGAACATCGAGCAGTTTGATCGAGACGTCTGGATGGCTGCGCAGGAACGACAGGAAGTCGCGACGATCGATGATCAGCAACTCGCTCGGATCAATGGATGTGACCGTCGCGGTGCGTGGCGAAGCGCCGAGCAGCGCGATCTCTCCGAGCACTTCGCCAGGGCCGAGAATGCTGAAGACCACGTCATCTCCCTCGTCCGAGGTCGTGAGCGCCTTCAACCGGCCGCTGATCACGATATAGACCTGCGCGCCCTCATCTCCCTTGTGGAAGAGCTCTTCGCGTTTCTTGAGGACCACCGTGCGCGCGACCGGGACGAGAGCATCCAACTCGACCGGAGCGAGCCCGTTGAAGAGTGGAACGTTCGCGAGCAGGGACCGCTTCTGATCGTCGGAAAGACCGGCCACCGCCTGAGTGTACCCCCGAACGGTGCCCCCCGCCCCGGGGGAGTCTCGAAACCGGGGCTCGATTCCCGGTCGGTAATATGCCGGTAAATCGAGAGCTAAACCTCAGGGAACAGCTGCCGAAAAGACAACTGTGGACAGCACGAAGCCCGAAGACTGGACCATTGCATCGTATGTTCCATCGCACGCCTACGAGCCGCGCACACGCGCCGCCCTGGCGGGTCTCGGGTATCGGATCGTCCCCGCTTCGACCATGGGGCGCTTCGACGACGACAGCTGGAAACCCGACCTGCGGATCGTCGATGAGCGCCACTTCGACAAGCTGCCTGCCGAGAACTATCTGCCACGAACACCGATCATCGTGCTCACCGCGACGGGTCGTAAGACCTGGCGCGACCCGCGCGTAGTCGGGCAGGTCAGACGTCCAGCGAGCCTGACAGCAATCTACCCGCTGATCCAGACCGCGCTCGAAGATCACCCCCGGGGAAACGCCCGCACGATGACCCAGATACCGGCACGTTGCACCCGTGTCGACCGCCGCTGGATGGGCGCGATCGTGTCGCTTTCGGCCGGTGGTTGTCTGTTCAAGACCCGCTCGGAGATGCAACCCGGCCTCGAGCTCAACATGCTCTTCCCACTGCCGCGTGACCGGATGGTCTACACCCGGGCACGCGTGCTGCGTCGCGTGGGAGGAAGTATCGGGATGCAGTTCAGCGACCCGCCCGAGGCCTCGAGACAGGCCATCGGCGACTTCGTCGCCGAACGGCTCGCAGCGGCGAGCCTCTAGCCCCTGGTTCTCGCCAGTCCCCACCAGGCGGTGCGGGTTCCCCACAGGTGTTCTCGGCGTTAATCTCGATGATGTCCCCCTAGAGACGCGCGTAACAATGTGCTTGTAGAAGCACCCCCAGACGCCTTATAAGTGCTTGAGACCCGCTCTGGATTGCATGCTGGACGGGGAGGACGGCGCAGTGGGCGAAAGGCCTAAGCTCGACCCGATGACCGAACAGGAAATTCGCGCCTATCGCGAATTCCTGAAGAAGATGAACGAGTCTGCCCCGAGTACCCCCGAAACACCCTCACAGGACGGGCTCGGCGAGCGATACCGCCAGATCCTCGAGAGCATCCGGGCGGTGACCGTCGAGATCGATTCGGATGGTCAAGTAGTCCAGGTCAGCCCCAGCATCACCAGCGTGCTCGGCTACGAAACCGGGGAGTGGGTCGGCACTCAGGGATTCAGCTGGATCCACCCCGACGACCTTCCAGGCCTCGGTCGCGGTGCGCAACGGCTGCGAAAGAGCAGCGCCCCGGTCCAGGGCACCATTCGGATACTTCACAAAGACGGTCATTATGTCTGGATGGAGGGCTCCGGAGCCCGCGCGCAGGATCGTCCAGGTGGCCGGATGATGACCGTGCTGTTCCTGCGTGACATCACCCAGCGGAAACACACCGCCGACTTGCTGACCGAAAACGAAGACCGACTGCGGGCGCTGACCGAGCACGCCTCCGACATCATCACCGAGGTCGACTCGGAGGGGCGCATCCTCTACCTGAGCCCGAGCTACGAAGATGCGCTCGGGCGGACGCGGGAAGAAGTCATCGGCAAGAGCTTCGCCGAGGTGGGAATCGCCGAGAACCTCCATCCGGACGACCTCGGCAATCTCGCCCAGCGTTTCGAGCACGGCCTCGGAGCGGGCGATGCCCACAAGAGCCGCCTCGCGTACCGCTTCCGCCACGCGAACGGCGAATGGCGCTGGTTCGAAAGCGAGACGACACCGTACGTCACTCAGGGCGGCGATCTTCGGAAGGTCGTTGTCAGTCGCGACGTAACAGAGCGGGTCAGGGCCATCGCCGAACTCCAGGAGAGCGAGGAGCGCTACCGCATCCTCGCCGAGAGCACCCTCGACATGATCGTCGAATTCGATGACGATGCCCAGATTCGCTTCGTCAGCCCGGCCTGCGAAACGGTCCTCGGATACCCGCCGGAGACGTTGCTCGGACGATCGGGATTCACCCTCATCCATCCTGACGACATCGAGCAGAACATCGACTCCTTCATCGGAGCGGTGAAGGAAGAAGGGCCCGTTGACGGTAAGCCGTATCGCGCTCGGCATCGCGACGGCTCATGGCGTTGGCTGCAAGGCGTCGGTGTGTCGTATCGGCGCGCCGATGGTGAGCTGCGGATCCTGTCGGTGACCCGCGATGTCACGGAGCGAATCCAATCCGAAATGCAGCAACGAGAACTCGAGGAGAATCTCCGCCAGGTGCAGAAGCTCGAAAGTCTTGGTGTGATGGCGGGCGGGATCGCACACGACTTCAACAACCTGCTGACCCCGATCCTCGGCAACGCGAGCCTGGCCCTGCTCGATCTGCCCGCCAACTCCCCCGCCCGGACCCAGATCGAGCGAATTCGCGGTGCCGCACTGCGTGCCGCCGCATTGACGAACCAGATGCTCGCGTACGCGGGCGCGGAGCCGGTCGCCGTCGAGCCGGTCGACCTGAGCCGTGTCGTCCGCGAGCTCACTCAGCTGCTCGAGAGTTCCATTTCCGGACAGACCACTGTCCTCTACGCGCTCGCGGACGATCTTCCGCCGATCGAGGCCGACAATGCCCAGGTGGGGCAGGTCGTAATGAATCTGCTCACGAATGCAGTCGAATCAGTCGACGAGGGCGCTGGCCGGATCTCGATCGAGACCGGTTTCATGCAGATCGATGAGACGACGAAGCTCCAGACCGCGTTCGGCGATGAACTCGAGGGCGGAACCTACGCCTTTCTCGCGGTCACTGACAATGGCTGTGGCATGGACGATGAAACACGGGCGCGCATCTTCGATCCGTTCTTCACGACGAAGTTCACCGGCCGTGGCCTCGGTCTGGCCGCGGTCCTGGGTGTCGTCCGCGGCCACGGTGGCGCGATCGAAATCGAGAGCGAGGTCGGCCGCGGCTCGTGCTTCCGCGTGTTTTTTCCGAGCATCTCAGACGGTTCCGAAGAGCTGGCTGCCGAGTCGGCGGCGGATCCCGAGCTGGATTGGCGCGGATCCGGGACCATTCTTGTCGTCGACGACGACAAAGCCGTGCGAGAGCTGATCGACTCGGGCTTGCAGCGCGCCGGTTTCGACGTGTTGCATGCCGCCGACGGCCGTGAGGGAATCGCAGTCTTCCAAGAACACCGAAACGAGATCCGGGCAGTATTCCTCGACCGAACCATGCCCAACGTAAGTGGAGAAGAGGCGTTCGAAGCGATCCGAAGCATCGACCCCGACGCGCATGTGGTGCTCGTCAGCGGGTATTCCGAAAGACAGGCCGCGGAGCGCTTCGCAAATCGCGGCCTCGTCGGATTCCTCCAGAAGCCGTTCCGGATCGAATCCCTGATCAAGACGCTCCGCGAAGCGCTGGGCGAGTAACGCATTCCGCCTGGGCGCCGTTGCCACCGCCCAGGCTGCGGTATCCTCGGTCTCCCCCATGGAACTCGACCACATCCACATCAAGGGCGCGCGCGAACACAACCTCCGCAACGTCGACGTCAAGATCCCGAAGAAGAAGCTCGTCGTGATGACAGGCGTGTCGGGTTCGGGCAAGTCCTCGCTCGCGTTCGACACCCTCTATGCCGACGGTCAACGCCGTTACGTGGAATCACTCTCCGCCTACGCGCGTCAGTTCCTCGGCCAGATGGAAAAGCCGAAGTACGATGTGATCCGCGGCCTGTCGCCGACGATCTCGATCGAACAGAAGACGACGGGCTCGAATCCCCGCTCCACCGTCGGAACGATCACCGAAATTTCGGACTACCTGCGCGTGCTCTATGCGCGAGTCGGAACTCAACACTGCCACCTCTGCGGCGACCCGGTACAGGGACAGACGGCGCAGCAGATCGCGCGGGAACTCGGCTCGCAGCCGCCTGGAAGCAAGCTGATCCTGATGGCCCCGATTCTCGTGAATCGCAAAGGCGAACATCGCGAATTACTAGCCGAAACGCGACGCGAGGGGTTCGTCCGGCTGCGGGTGAATGGGGAAATCGTCGAATCCGAAGGCCTCGTGTCGCTCGACAAGCGCCGCAAGCACACCGTCGAGGTCGTAGTCGATCGACTCGTCGTGAAGAAGGGCAGCGAATCACGACTCAACGAGAGCGTCGAGGTCGCCCTCAAGCTGGGGCAGGGCATGTTGATCGCGACCAAGCCCGGTGGTGAAGACCGCGTTTTTTCCGAGACCATGGCGTGCTCCAAGTGCCGCGTCTCGTTCCCGGAGCTGACACCGCAGAATTTCTCGTTCAACAGTCCCCAGGGCATGTGCGTAGACTGCAACGGCCTCGGGACGCGGGTCGAGATCGACCTCGACCTCGTGATCCCCGACTCGTCGCTTTCCATCGACGCAGGAGCGGTCAAGCCGTGGGGCATCAACGTCTCGGAGAAAACCGGATGGTCAGCCGGCTTCCGCGCCCAGATCTGCGCACAGCTCGGTATCGACATGGACCGTCCGTGGGCGCGCCTGCCCAAACGCCATCGCGAGTTGCTGCTCTACGGTTCGGGCGATCGGACCTACCGTGTCAAGTGGTCCGGTCGCACCAGCAAGGGCTACTTCGACCAGGAGTGGGAAGGCATCATTCCCCGCCTCGAGCGGAGATTTTCACAAGCGTCATCGGAGCGCGCAAAGCGCTGGTATGCACAGTTCCTCGGCAGCGCCTCGTGCTCACGCTGTGACGGGATGCGCCTGCGGGCCGAGAGCGCCGCGGTCCGCGTCGGCGGCGAGAGCATCGTCGAAGTCTCGGCGCGCACGGTTGTCGAAGCCGTGCAGTTCTTCCGCGGACTCGCGCTCGAAGGCGCCGCGGCGCAGATCGCGGCCGAGGTTCTGAAAGAAATTCGAGGCCGCCTCGACTTCCTCGTCTCGGTCGGGCTGGGCTACCTCTCGCTCGACCGATCCGGCCCTTCGTTGTCTGGCGGCGAATCGCAACGCATCCGGCTCGCGAGCCAGGTGGGCTCCGAGCTGACAGGCGTCATCTACATCCTCGACGAACCGTCGATTGGCTTGCACCAGCGCGACAACAAGCGCCTGCTCGCAACCCTCGAGCGGATGCGCGACATCGGGAACACCGTCGTCGTCGTCGAACACGACGAAGACACCATCCGCGCGGCCGACCATGTCATCGACTTCGGCCCGGGCGCAGGCGTCGCCGGCGGCCGGATCGTTCACTCGGGCACACCAGAGTCGCTCGAAAGATCCAGGAAATCCCTTACCGGCGCCTACCTCTCGGGACGCAAGCGCATCGAGATACCGAGGAAGCGACGCCGACCGACTGGAAGCCTCAAGATCGCGGGAGCAAGCGAGAACAACCTGCGTGACATCGACGTCGAGTTCCCGCTCGGCGTACTCGCCGCGGTGACCGGCGTTTCGGGTGCTGGAAAGTCGACGCTCGTGAACGACATCCTCTTCCCTGCGCTCGCGCGCAGGCTGCACGGTGCGAGCGGCCGCGTCGGTTCACACAGCGGCCTTCACGGACTCGAGCAGATCGACAAAGTCATCAACATCGATCAACGGCCGATCGGACGGACTCCACGCAGCAACCCGGCAACCTACATCAAGGTCTTCGATGACATCCGGAGCTTCTTCGCACAGCTTCCGGAGTCGAGGCTGCATGGCTATAGACCGGGCCGCTTTTCGTTCAACGTCAAGGGCGGCCGCTGCGAAGCCTGCACGGGAGACGGCGTGCGCTGCATCGAGATGCACTTCCTCCCCGACGTGTACGTTCGCTGCGAGGAGTGTGCGGGGCAACGTTTCAATGAAGCGACACTGGGAGTGACCTACAAGGGCCACTCGATTGCCGACGTACTCGAACTAACCGTGCGCGAAGCCGCCGAACTGTTCTCAGCGCACCCGAAGATCGTCGGCCCACTCACGCTACTCACCGACGTAGGACTCGACTACCTGCACCTCGGCCAACCATCACCAACTCTTTCGGGCGGCGAGGCTCAGCGCATCAAACTCGCGCGCGAACTCGCCAAACGTGCGACCGGCCGAACGCTCTACCTGCTCGACGAGCCCACCACCGGCCTGCACTTCGACGATGTCCGAAAGCTGCTTGCCGTGCTCTCTCGACTCGTCGATGCCGGCAACACCGTCGTGGTAATCGAACACAACCTCGACGTGGCCAAGACCGCCGACTGGATCATCGACCTCGGCCCGGAAGGCGGGCCCGAAGGCGGCGCAATAGTCGCGCAGGGAACACCGGAAAAGGTCTCCAAGACGCGCGGCTCGAGCACCGGACGTTTTCTCAAGAAGGTGCTGCGCTGACCGGACCCGTTCACGGCTCCATGGCGGCGCGGTAGGCCTTCGCACGACGATCGAGCGATGCGTGCACGCCCTTCGATCCTCGCGCGAGTGCGAGTCGGGCCGCCTCTTCCGTCACCTGGGCCGCATCCTCCA
>JAFDEI010000057.1 GCA_019310425.1 Deltaproteobacteria bacterium
CACGCTGGCCCATAGTCGATCGCTTCCGTGGCGCCACGCACGATCGCTGCGAAGCACCCAGCGATGAAATGGATCGGCTTCGAATGCACGCTGGAGAACGCCTGAAAGACGCGTGATGTCTTCGGCTGTTCCCTCTACCGCATCGGCTCGCATCGACATTTGCACCCCGTTCGCCGCCCTGTATATCGGATCGGCGCTCAGCTGCAGCGCCATGTTAGGCAGCGCCATCGCGTGATTCGCTGTGTCGGAAGAGCGGAACCAGTTGAATGAAAGATGGATGATCAGGGTGCTGATCAAGCTGCTCATTGATGATGTCTGCGACCGTCGGTGTAATCACTGCCTCGCAGTGAGGCCACATTGCGGCGCCTCCAGGGGTTCGTGCCAGCGATACCGTGTATGTAAGCCAAGCGTCGTAGTCCACCTGAGGGATCAGATCTCGTTCGCGGAGATGCATGACCTGTTGCATCTGGAAGAACTGCTCGAACATCAGGAAGAAGAAGCGTCGCTTCTCGCTGTCGTCAAGGTCCTCGAGTGAGTTCAGCCCTCTAGCGAATATCTCGGAATTCGCGCGGTTCGTAGCCATCGGCAAGAAGTATCGGTCTCGGGGTCCGTCTAGAACAGACTGAAGGCTAGCGGCCTGAAGGCTTCGGGTATTGTCGCGGATCTGCGTGGCCAGGTACAGGAGCGTCACGAGAACGCCCAACGCCCCGAGGATCTCGCCTACTGCGCCAATCGCGTCCCAGTGCACTCGAGTAACTCCTGTCCGCTGCCCAACGGATCGGCGATCAGCGGCCAGCAACAGCGCTGACCGAACGTGACCCTGCCACCCAAGTATGTCGCTAGGCGCTCCCCACGGTCAATGGAACTCTGCTGTTGATGGTCCGCTGCAACGCCAGGTTAGCCGGCGCGCAGTCATGGCGCTTGACGTTATTAACGCGATGCGTTATTACTTGCGCGTGATCCGGAGTTTCCGCAATCGCGAGGCCGAGAGGGTATTCGAGCGCGAGCGGTCGCGTCGATTTCCGCCGGATGTGCAACGACGCGCCCATCGAAAGATGCTGCTGCTGGACGCCGCAGAGGCATTGGATGACCTCCGTGTGCCGCCGGGGAATCGATTGGAGCGGCTCCGCGGCGACCGGGCGGGACATTACAGCATCCGAGTGAATGACCAGTGGCGAATCTGCTTCCGATGGAAGCGAGGTGACGTCTACGACGTAGAGATTGCGGACTACCACTAGGAGTAGCGATATGGCGAGAAAGGCTCACACAGCAATTCACCCGGGCGAGATTCTGCTCGAGGAGTTCCTGGGGGCGATGGAGTTGAGCCAGTATCGACTGGCGAAGGACATCAGCGTTCCACCCCGGCGAATCAACGAGATCGTTCACGGGAAGCGTGCGATTACGGCGGACACCGCTTTGCGATTGGCGCGCTATTTCGGAACGAGTGAGCGGTTCTGGATGAATCTACAGATTCGGTACGATTTGGAAACCGAGAAGGGACGCCTCAAGGGGCGCCTTGCGAAGGAAGTTGCCGTCCGGAAGGCGAGCTAACTCCGACCGCGCGGTCTAACGGACCGGCGATAAGCGGCGTTGGATAGTGCCACCGGGCTCCGCCGAGCCTTCAAAGGTTGATGCCAAAACGGTACAACGGTCATTTGAAGCGCGCTATTCCACGTCCGCGTTCAACGCCTGGTTAGACGGCGGCAACGCACCTGCGCGCGCCAATCTGGAGATGTACTCTTGGTTTGGATCTCAAACGAGGATGGGACGATGGCTGCGTCGGCAGGCTATTCGAGCCGTTTTCTCGCTTGGGCTTACGCAGCCGCGAGCCCACTCTACGACCTCATTGTCTGGTGGGGGTTTCTTCCGCTCGGAGGCGAGCGAAGGTGCCGCCGGGAGTTTGTGCGTTGGATTCATCTCGAGCCGAGAATGCGAGTCGCATCGCTCTGCTGTGGTACAGGGACGATGGAGCGCGCGATCCTGGTTGAAGCGCCGCTGGTAGAGATTACGGGTGTAGACCTGGGATCAGGTCAGTTGGCCCGAGCACGTAGGCTCAGTCGCCACCCAGGGGTGAGTTACGTGCGGGCAGACGCAACCGCGACCGGACTCGAGACTGGCGCCTATGATCGGGTACTGATCTCGCTTGCGCTTCATGAGATGACGAGGCCGACCCGTCTTGCTGTGCTTCGTGAGGCGCGGCGACTGTGCGCGCCGACCGGAAGAGTCGTAGCAATCGAGCATGGACGACCAGCAACACGGCGTGCGCGCCTTTTTCGAGCGGTCTGGTGGTTCTTCTGGATACCCGGAAACCCGGAGGTGCCTACCTCTCGAGACTTACGGGCGCGAGGTCTAGACCGGGAAATGGCCGAGAGTGGGCTCGAAGTCGTGGGGCATGAGACCACGAGCCCCGACTGGATTGAGGCGTTTGTCGCAGCTCCGACTGCCGCCGTCTAACGGATCGGCGTTAACCGGCGTGGAATAGCGCCGCCGGGCTCGGCAGAGCCTGAAAAGGTTGACGCCCGAACAGGTACAGCGGCCATTTGAACCGCGCTATTCCACGTCCGGTTCAACGGCATGTTAGACGGCGCGCTCATCGAAGCAGGCGGTAGATGAGGAAGACGAATGCAATTCCAGGGACGCTCAATCCGAGCCAGAGTCCCAGATAGAACGCGGAGAACGAGGGACTGAGGGGCCATCCGAATAGGTTAGCCACCTGAACAAGCAACATGAGGCCCGCTAGCCCCCACGTCACGTGAGACAGTCGCAAGAGACCGGTGTCCTGCAAGGGTCCGAGAGCACGCTGCTCGCGAACGTAGACAGGCCACACAACGAATAGAACGCCAAAAACGAACGCGCCACTGGACCAGCGCCAGACCTCAGTTGGCGGAAAGGTCCCGGACGCGAGGATCCAAGGGAATAGAGCGAGGAATGCTAAAAACACGCCATTGACAATCACGGTACGGATGACGAGCAGTATGTCCGGCGACACCGAATCACGGCTGCGACTAAGCACGAGCGCGATTGCGGAAAATCCAGCGATGCCGATAGCTACCTCGGCTAGCGCTGAGAGAGCATCTGCGCCTTCCATTGATTGACTCCGCGCCGTCTAACTAATTATTCACCGGGGAGGATTGTAGCCTCGGTGGGGTGGTTTGTGGGGGATTTTCGGGTTGTGCGGCTTCGGGAGTATCGATCCTTTGAATCTGGCATGTTGCCAGAATCTCTCAGTCTTCTGGGTTCTCGCGGGTTGGATATGCGGTGTTGTTGCGGGGGGAAGGGCCGCGTATCGCGGCTTCGTATCAGGGCGCCCTTGCCGGCGGAGAGCAGACGGTGAATGCGATGGCGCTGGGATTCGTCACAGCCGTTCGGCTGGGCTCACTACGCCCAGTGGGCCGCTGCGGGTGACGTGGGTGTAGATCATCGTGGTCTTGAGGTCGCGGTGGCCTAGCAGTTCCTGGACGGTTCGGATGTCGGTCCCGGCCTCGAGCAGGTGGGTGGCGAACGAGTGCCGGAAGGTGTGGGTGGTGATCCGTTTTTCGAGCCCGGCCGCGCGCACGGCGGCGCGCACGGCGCGTTGGGGTCCCGACGGGTCGAGGTGGTAGCGGTGAATCGCTCCGGATCGCGGGTTGACGCTCAGGCGGGACGAGGGGAAGACCCACTGCCACTCCCAGCTGTTCGCAGCGGCGGGGCCCAGCTTGCGTTCGAGCGCGTGCGGTAGCGGGGCGCATCCGCTGCCCTTGCGCAGGTCGCGTTCGTGGACCCCCCGCACCTCCACCAGGTGCTCCCGAATCGGCCCCCGCAGTGACTGCGGCAGCGTGGTGTAGCGATCCTTGCGTCCCTTGCCGTGCCGGACGCACAACTGGCCGCGCCCGAAGTCGAGGTCCTTGACCCGAAGCCGCAGGCCCTCGATCAGCCGCAGACCGCCGCCGTACAGCAGCGTGGCAAGCAGTCGCTGGGGGCCGCGCATTTCCGCGAGCACCGCCCGCACTTCGCCGACGCTCATTACGATCGGCACGCTTCGCTCACCCCGCGCCCGGACCGCGATTTCGAGCCCTTCGAGGCCTCGTTCGAGCACGGTTCGGTACAGGAAGACCAGCGCGCTCTGGGCCTGACGCTGCGTGCTCGGTGCCACTTCGAGGTCGCGGGCGAGGTGGGTCAGGAAGTCGATCACCTCCTGGGAGCCCATGGCCTCCGGGTGCCGACCGTCGTTGAAGCGCACGAAGCGCGTCATCCACATCAGGTAGGCCTCCTCGGTGCGGAGGCTGTAATGGCGGCGACGCAGTACGTCGCGCACCCGTTCGGAGAGCCGCCGGTCCTTCTCGGGTGCCGGCGGGATCTGTTCGCTCACGAGCACCTGCGTGCGGGACCGGCAGGGTGCCATCGAAAGCTACCGCGCTGGGTGCGGGTGCGTCAGGTGTCCGCGCGTTCACTCTGCGTGCTGCGGCGGGCCTCCGGCACCGACCGGCGCTCCCCGCCGCCGGGTCCGCCGTTCCCCGTAGGGCCTTGCATAGGCTCTGCCTATCCGATTCGCTCAGCCGTGTCGGCACGAGCATTCCTGGGTGTCTGCAAGACTCGCCCGACTGCGGCTCCCCCGTGCCAACTACAGGCCGTGATCGTAAGTCCATGCGAGCAGCGAGCTCGGGCGCTGCGAACGCGTTTAAGCGCACTCAACACCCCGACTCCGGACGCGGGCGCGACGAGCACCGATCGCGCAAGAGATACCTTCTCTGGGGAGTGTGGGGATCGGCGGAGCGAATCGGATAGAGGTACAAGGCAGAGCATAGGCTCCATACTCGGACACGGAGTCGATTCCCAGCGTATGATTCCTGTCCCCCCTCTTCAGCGCGCGATCCCGGCCCGATCTGCCCCAGGAACCGGGGTGACCCGATGGGTCGGGTGTGGGTTATGAATCTATCCCATGGAGAACGGCGGGAGGCTCGTCTGCGCCACGGGGCTCGCTTGGGTCATGATTGCCGCCGCTGCCGCGGCGGGTGGTTCGGCCTACCGCACGCCCGAGTCGTCAGAGATCGACGTGTCCCTCGAAGATTCGCGAGCGCTCGACGTGACGGAGAGAATCTCCAGCACGACGGAACGGCTCGTGGGTGCTCGTTACGTGCTGAATCCCCTCGGTGAGGGTGACGCGGGCGGCCCGGACAGCGACCCGCGCCTTCGCTACGACGCCTTCGATTGCACCACGTTCGTGGAGACCGCACTGGCATTGGCGCTGGTCGACTCGAGCGAGCAGGTGGCGCCGCTCCTCGATGCGATCCGGTACCGGGACGCGGTTCCGTCGCTCGCCAATCGCAGGCACTTTCCGGCAGCGGAGTGGATTCCCGATCTCGTCGAACTTGGGTTTCTCGATGACATCACACGCGACATTGCGGGCGATGCGGTGGTGGCGGAGGTCACGATCCTGAATTCCGAGATCTGGGATCGCCGGCGCAACAAGATCCTGAGCGAGCTTCCCGAAGAACGGATTCCCGACGGCCGGTTTCGTCTCGACATCTGGCCGCTCGCCGCGGCGCGCGCAGGCTATCGGGGGATTCCGAGCGGGACCGTCTTGAGCACCATGCGGGTGGACCGACCGCGCCTCCCCGTGCGGATCACCCACCAGGGACTCGTGATCGTCGAGAACGGAAAGCACTTCATCCGGCATGCGGCAGACGAGCCGTTCGGGCGCGTCGTCGATGAGCCACTCGCCGACTATCTCGACCGGATCAGCGGCTACCGCGAATGGCAGGTGGTCGGGATCCACCTCGCCCGGGTGCAAGAGCCGGACGATTGGCGGCGTTTCGCCGAGCCGCCGCACGAAGATTGACTCCGCGGGACGACGCGGAAGCGTTGGTCGCGCAGCGACCAATGCGCGGCGAGGCGGGGACCCGCATGATTGGATCACACGCCGGGCAAAGCTTTGGTCGCGCAGCGACCAACGCGCAGCGAGGCGGTGACCCGCACGATTGGATCACACGCCGGGCAAAGCCTTGGTCGCGCAGCGACCAACGCGCAGCTAGCCTGCATTTCCCACTAGGCGACCGGGTGGGAAATCCAGGCTAGTGTCTCCAGGCGCCCCGGGAGCCGTATGAACCCGACTTCCACGCGTCGACTCCGCCGCGCAACTGCTGCTATCGCGATGGGCTGGGCCCTGCTCGCGATCGTTCTCTCTATGGGGGCGTTGCGCAATCTCGAAGGGGTCTACGATCATCCGTTCACGACGATCCGGACCGGTGCGGTCGTGGTCGTCGAATCGCTGTTCGACGCGAATGCGGGCATTGGCGTTGATCGCGGCGACGAGCTGATTGCGGTCAATGGCGTCCCGATCGTGTGGGCGCTGAATCACGGGATCGACTGGCTCGAGCCGGGGGTTCCGAACCGCTATCTGGTCCGGAAGCGCGACGGCCGCCGGATCAGCGTCGATCTGCCACCGATTCCGGTTTCCGAGATCACGATGCCGGGCATGACGCTGGTCCACGTCATGGTGTTGCTCGTCTCGATGATCTATCTCGCGATCGGTGCCGGGGTGTGGTGGTTGAAACCCGATCGCTCGGAAGCCTGGGCTCTTGTGTTGTTCTGCTCCGCGATGGCGGCCCAGCTCGCGACGACGACCCAGACGAATCTGGTTGCCTGGGCCTGGCCGCGAATGATGGTCAATATGCCGTTGATCGGGGCGACCACCTTCCACCTCTTCACCAGCTATCCAATCGAGCCGGGCTGGATCGTGCGCCATCGGCGGATCCAGCTGTTGCCTTACGGCGCGGCGTTCGGTCTGGGCCTGCTCAGCTTGATGGAAGAGCCGCTGGGCCTCTACCCGGGCGTGATGCATTCGCTGGCACTGCTGTTCACGATCGGGCTCTTCGGGGCATCGCTGTCGATCCTCGGGGTTGAACGTCACTACCACCGCGAGGGCCTGCTGCGAGACCACGCAGATGTGATGTTCTGGGGCGCGGTGGTGAGTTTCGTGCCGATCCTGTTGGTGCTGGTAGCGCAGTGGGTCTTGAAGACTCCCTATCCCTACTACATCACCTTGCTCTGGGGTTTCCTGTTTCCGGTCGCGGTGGGCTACGGGATCGTGCGCAAGCAACTGTTCGATGTGCGTTGGATGGCGAAGTCATCCGCGGCTTATGGCATCGCGACGCTTGCGATCACAGGCGTGTTCGCATTCTTGATCACGTTTGCCGACACTCTCGTGTCGCGCCTGAATGTGAATTTGCGATGGTTCCAGGTCTCGTTTCTCTTCGTTGCGATCCTGCTCTTCAACCCGCTGCGCAACCGCATGCAGACCCTGGTCGACCGTTTCTTCGACCGCGATCGTGCCGCCTATCGCGTGGCAGTACGCGAGATCTCCGAGGCGATGGTTTCGATGTTGTCGCTGTCGGAGATCTCCGATCGAATCCTGGTCGCGCTCACCGACACCATGGGGGTCGAGCGCGCGATGGTGCTGCTCGTCGACGACGACGGCCAACGGCTCAGGCCGGTCTCATCACGCGGTGACTGGGACGTCGCGGCTCTCGAAACCGAGATTCCGTCCGACCACCCGATCTGGAAGAACATGTGGATGCGCCGCGAAGAGCTGACTCGCGTCGATTTTTCGGACGAGGTCGACGTCGAGGTGCGTGAGGCGTGCCGCGATGTCTTCGACACTCTCGAGGTCGAGTTGCTGGTCCCGATCCTCTACGGGGTCGATCTGCTCGGTGTGATCGCTGTAGGGCGCAAGCTCTCCGGTGATCGCCTCGTCGGGGACGACCGCCAGCTGCTGCGCACGCTCGCCAATCAGAGTTCGGTCGCGATCGAAAACGCGAAGGCGTTCGACGAGATCGCCAAGCTGAACGAGACCCTCGAGGCGCGAGTAGAAGAACGTACCGCAGAGCTACACCAGACCCAGGCACAGCTGCTTCAGGCCGAGAAGATGAAGTCTCTGGGTCAGCTCGTGGCCGGCGTCGCACACGAACTCAACAACCCGATCGGGTTCGTTCACGCCAATCTCCAGCTGCTCGACGAATACGTCAAGAAGCTCATGGACGGGCCCGCGGACGAGGCCGAAGTGGACCGGATCGGGGAGTCGATCACGAAGTTGCTGTCGCGAAGCCGCGAAGGGACCCAGCGCGTCAAGAAGATCGTCCAGGATCTGCGGACTTTCTCGAGGATGGACCAGGCCGAGCTGCAGGAGGTCGACATCCACGAGGAGATCGACCGGACGCTCGGCTTGATGGAACCGCGGCTCAAGAACCGGATCGAGGTCGAACGCGACTACGGCCGGATCCCTCGCGTGCAATGCTACGCGGGCCAGCTGAGCCAGGTCTTCTTGAATCTATTCGTCAACGCGTGCGATGCGATCGAGGATCACGGCAAGATCCTGATTCGCACGTCGAGGCACGGTGAAGGCATCCGGGTCGAGATCAGCGACGACGGCTCCGGCATCTCGGAAGAGGTGAAGAGTCGCATCTTCGACCCGTTCTTCACCACCAAGCCGATCGGTGCCGGGACCGGCCTCGGGTTGTCGCTGTCGCACGGGATCATCGAGCGCCACGCGGGTCGCCTCTCGGTCGAGTCCGAACTCGGCGTCGGCACCTCGTTCCGAATCGATCTGCCGCTCGAGGTGCCGCCCGTCGCCGAGTGAGCTGGGGGTCGGATCCGCTTGCTCTGATCGGCGCTCAAGGGTGGCTTTCGCACCACTTCTGGATCGCGCGCAGCTTCGAGTCGATCAGCCGGGTCGCGAGACGGCGCACCGCGAAGCGGTCGAGCAGCCCACCCACCACCGGGATCGAGTTAGCGGCGACCAATTTCAGTTGCAAGCGCGTGCGGTGGGGGTCGCCGGCTTCGCGGCCGAGAGTGAAGGTCTCGTCGAACCGGAACAACCCCATCTGGGTGATGTAACGCAGGCGTTCGCGTGGCACGACTTCGAGCAGTGACTGGCGCAGCACCACTGCGATGCTTCCGAGACGACAGCGCCAGCGAATCTGCTGACCCGTCTGCAGATAGTCTTCAGCAGGGTCGAGGAGTGCTTCGAGTTGTTCGTCCCAACGGATCAGTTCTTCCGGGGCGGAGAGTGCACGCCACACACGCCCTGGATCGGCACCGACTGCCGTGGACATCGCTACGGTAATCACCCGGGCTGCACTCGTTGATTCACCGCACCAGAATCGTCCGCTCTTTCAAGAATCGCAAGCGTCTGTGGCGACTCCGAGACTTAACGCTCGGTCAGCGTGGGACAATGGCTACGTTCATGCCCGGCTCGCGGATCTCCCACGCGTTCCCGCGCTCGTCAGCGCGCCGTCTGCCGGCTTTCGGCACGGCGGACGCGACCGGTGAGGACGCGCATGATCTCGAATGAAATTTCCGGCATCTGCCGGATCAGTTCCTTCAAGCTCTCGCCGTCGAGTCGCAGCATTCGCGAACGCTCGGCCGCGATGACTGTGGCGCTGCGCGGCTGGTCGTCGAGTGCGGCCATTTCACCGAAATAGCTGACCGCATTGACGCTGCTGAGCAGCCTTTCTTCGAGGGTTCCATACCCCTTGTAGATCCGGACCTTGCCTTCGATCAACAAGTAGAGTTCACCGCCGGGGTCGCCTTCCTTCACGATGGTCTCGCTCGCGAGGTACTCGACCTCGCTCGAAATCTGCTGAATCGCTTCGAGTTGCTCGAGACTCAGTTGTGAAAAGAGGGGCACTTGCTTGAGTGCGAGTAGTCGCTCCATCAGGCTTACCTCGTATTTCATACTTGCTTCAGGTGAGTCGACCGCCACTGCGGCCATGGCGACCCAGCTGTTGTTCAGATTGCGGGAGACCATGATCGCATCGCCCTCGTTCATCGGCACCGAGAGGATCTCGGTGACGGCGGGTATGCGATCCCCCAGTGGCCCGGACTCGTGGAGCAGAACCAGCAGGCTGGCTGTTTCACGATCGCCCATGTGGGAAAGCACTTCGAGCGCATCGCCACGCGCCCGAGCCGATTTCGATTGAAGCGATTTTTCCACGCGCCGAACGACGTTGCGGTCCTCGATGAGTTCGAGGATCTTGAATGCGATACGGCGGCTCCGCATGATGTCGTCCGAGAGCGCGAGTTCGAGGAACGTGCTCGGAATTCCGCTCGGATCGGGCAGGTGCTGGAACGCAGCGACACAGCGCCAGATTTCGCGCACGCGATGCCGAAATTCACCCTTCAACACTTCGCGTGACGCCGGAACCTGGATTGCCTTGACTGCGCGCAAGGCGCTGTCGACGATGCGTTCGCTCTGCGCCCGAAGCAGCGGCTCGACCGCGCCGATGCCGGTCTCGCCGAGCGATCCAAGGATGGTCTCGGCTGCAAACTGCACTGCGTACGACGAGTCACCAAGTGATCCCGCAATGGCGTGTACTGCGTCGATGCTGTCGACATTTGCGAGCAGTAGGACGCCGGCTCGCCGCACCTGCGGGTTCTCGTCACGCGCGATCCGTACCAGATCATGCATGTCGAGCCGCGGCGGTGTGTTCGACCGAGCGATGTACTCGAGCGCGGCAGCGCGCACATCCGGGTCGCGGTCGTGAATTCGAAGCGCGACCGCTTCGAACATCGATGCCGGCGCGCAGCGCAACGCCGCGATCGCTTCCGTGGCCGAGTCGGAACGGATCATTCGCGCGATCACGGCCTCACCGAGCTCACCCGCATTCGCTGCGGCCTCTGCGCGAACGGTCGGTGCCGGGTCGTCGAGCAGTCGTGTGAAGACCGGTTCGAGCGGCCGTGCCGACGAACGCACGCGGATCAGGCCGCGCAACGCTGCGAGGCGCACGCCTTCATCCTCGTCGTCGAGCGCCAGGTAGATCGAAGTATCGCCTGCGTCATCACCCACAGCGGCCAATGCATTGATGCACGAGCGTCGAACGGCAGGGTGCGGGTGCGAAGCTGCGCGTATCAGGGGTTCGACGTGCCCGCGCGAGGCGAGGCTCGGAATCAGTTGCAGGAGTGAGCGTGATGGCGAGGTGCGATCGTTCGCGAGCAGTTGCTCCCACAGCTTCGCGAGCTGGTGCGTCTCCCATTGTCCGACCTCATCGCCGAGGTCCTCGAGGTCGAGGCGGCCGGCGCGGAGTTCCTTCACCAGGGTTCTCACGTACTCGCGGCGCACTCTGATGTTTGCGCCGAGATAGAGCACCGCCATTGTACCTCCGGCCGCGCAAAGCCAGATTGGGTCGGTCTGGTCGAAGACGAGCAGCAACACTCCGGCAAGTGCCATGCCGGCGTAGACGACGACTCCCTCGAGGAACGCGCGCGTTCTGCCGCGGTGACGCTGTGGCATCGCGTTGTAGAGCAGGGCGCGGAGCGGCCCCGCGAAGGAATTTTCGATGAGTTCGCGATTCATGCGACCGCCAAGTGCGGCCATCATTCCGTAGCTATGGGCGAGGCCGCCGAACGACGCGAGCGTGAGAAGCGGGTGAATGAGGTTCGCGGCCGGGACACCGAATCTCTGGATCAACCACGGTGTGACCCGGACTTCGATCGCAATCTCGATCAGATTCGTGATGGCGAGGTAGATTCCGAAGAATTGCGCCAGGCGTTCGGGCGTTTCGAAGGCCTTCGCGAAAACGTCGGAGTAGAGATATTGCAGCACGAAGAGCGACAGCATCATGCTCATCGCCGACAGTGAAAGCCAGCGGCCGAGCGGCGATGAGCCGAGGTAGCGCATCGCCGACTGAATTCCCTCGACGGAGGTTTCGTCGGCCTCTTCCGCCTCGAGCGGCCCCCAGCGATGCAGGTCGTGACGGGCGCGGTGGATCAACAGCGCTGCGCCGGCGAGCATCACTGCCCACCCGCCCAGCAGACTCACCGGACCTGCGATCTTCGCCATCAGTGCGCCGACCGCACCGCCGATGACACCGCCGACGCTCGCCCCGATGGTGAATAACGGAATCAGCCGCTTACTCTGAACGGTATCGAAGAAGTCGCCCGTGAAGGTCCACAGGTGGTTCACGAAGACGGCCTGGCTGAGGTAGTAGAAACAGAACAGCCCCGGCAGTACGACGTGGTGGCCCGCGCCGACTGCGACCGCGGCGACACCGATGAGAACGGCGGAGCCCACGAGCATCGCCACGAAGAGTCCATCATTGCGTTCGGTGCCGACTCGCACCGCGTACATCATCGAACCCAGCACGGTGGTGATCGCGGCGCCGATGAATGCGACGGGCAGCCACTGGGCGCCAAAGTGCGCGAGGAACAAGGCCTCCGAGCTCGCGAGTCCGAGGGTCTGGGCGAGGCTGATCAGGGTTGCGAGACCTGCGAAGAACAGGAAACGCGTTCGCTCCCGGGAGCGAACACCCGGAAGATGGCGCCAGAAGACCTCGGTCTGAGTGGGCATCGGATCCAGTCGCTGGATTCGACGAGATCTACTCAGCGCATCGTCGCGATGATCTCATCGCCAAAACGCTTGAGCGCGTCCGTCTTCTCCGTCAGGGAGTCACCTGTCATTCCGTAGAGAGCCCAGGGCATTGTCAGAAGATGCGTAACTCCGGCCTCCTCCAGCCGCCTGTAGCCGTCTACGTCGAATGCGTCGTTCGCCGCTGCAAAGATCTCGAACGGTTGATCGGCACGGCCGTACTCTTGCCGATATCCTCTGAGGGTTTCGGCGATCCCGCGGAGCTCTTCGGTGGAATGGATGTCCGACGTCCAGCCGTCGCCGATGCGCGCTGCGCGCCTGAGCGCGGGCTCGGACAGCCCGCCGACGACGATTGGAATTCTTCCCTCGACCGCCGGACTCATCTGGATCCGGTCGAAGTCGTAATACCTTCCGTGATGCTCGACCATGCCGCCGGCCCAGAGCATGCGCATGACCTCTACCATCTCGTCGGTACGCTTGCCTCGAGTGTGGAAGTCCTGGCCGAGCAGGCCGAATTCTTCCTTCATCCAGCCGATGCCGATTCCCAGGTCGACCCGATGGCCGGACATCACCGCCAGCGTACCGACGGTTTTCGCGACTGCGATCGGGTTTCGCATTGGCAGCACGAAGATGCTCGTGAGGAAGCGCAAGCGCTCGGTGACGGCGGCCATTGCGCTGATGGCGACCCACGGGTCGGGCCACGGCGCGGGCGCTTCCCAGCGCGGCTCGTTGTCCGCGGTGTAGGGGTAGGGCGAGTCGATCTTCTCGGGGTGAACGACGTGGTCGCTGATTACGAGGTAGTCCCAGTCGGCAGACTCGGCGGTGACGGCGATCTCGCGAAAGTGTCTCGGATCGCTGAAGGCGAGCGACGCGCAGAACTTCATCGAGACTCCTGGGAGGCGACGATGACCGGATGCCAGCTTTCATGGCTACGTGGTGACGAATGCAGGCTAGAGGCTATCTGGCGACGGCGCCGCCGTCGACCAGCATCGAGTGCCCGGTTACGAAGGATGCGCGGTCCGAACATAGCCAGACCGCCGCCTCGGCGATTTCATCGGGCGTGCCCAGGCGACCGCCGGGTTGGCCGGCCAGGATCATTTTCTTGACCTGGGCATTTTCGGCCATCGAAGTCTGGAGCATCGGGGTGTCGGTGCTGCCGGGGCAGATCGCGTTGATGCGGATTCCCGAGCGGGCGTTCTCCATGGCGGCGGTCTTCGTCAAGCCGAGCACGGCGTGTTTGGACGCGCAGTAGGCCGACAAGGCCGGTGCGGCCATCAAGGCCGCGCCGGACGCCATGTTGACGATTGCGCCGCCCGCGCTCTGCATGGCGGGGATCTCGTATTTCATGGACAAGAATACCCCGGTGAGGTTCAGGTCGAGCACGCGCTGGAACTCCTTCAGCGGCAGCTGATGCAGCGGCCCCATCACGCCCGTCATCCCCGCGTTGTTGACCGCGCAATCGAGACGGCCGAATGCGCCGACGGTCTCGGCAACCAGCGCCTCCACGGACGCTTCGGACGTCACGTTCGCGACTGCGAAGCGCGCATCGCCGCCCTCGTCGGTGATCGTCGCCGCGGCACTACGCCCACCGGCTTCGTCGATGTCTGCGAGCATCACCCGCGCACCCTCGCGCGCAAATGCGAACGCGGTTGCACGGCCGATGCCCGACGCCGCGCCCGTCACCAATGCAGCCTTTCCCTCGAGCAGCCCGTTCATTCGTCACTTCGGGGTGCGGGCACTACTTCCCCTCGAAGTGCGGTGTGCGTTTCTCGAGGAAGGCCATCATGCCTTCGCGGAAGTCTGCGCTGCGAAACAGCGGCAGCAGCTGCAAGAAGACGTGCTGGACGTGGTTGTCGAATTCCTCGGAGAGCCCGGCGCGCATCATGCGCTTGCTCGCGCGGATCGCCATCGGTGCATTTGCGGCAATCTCCTCCGCGAGCGCCAGGGTCTCCTTCATCAGGAGGTCGTCGGGAACGACCTGGTTCAACAGGCCGAGCTCGAGGCACTGCTCGGACGACAAGGTGCGACCCGTGAAGATGATCTCGGACGCTTTTGCCCAACCCACCAGCCGTGGCAGCAACCAGGTGCCGCCGCTCTCGGGCAGCACGCCGCGCCGTGTGAAGGCCGCGGCGAGTTTTGAACTCTCGGCTCCGATTCGAATGTCGCAGCCGAGCGCGAGGTCCATGCCGTAGCCGGCCGCGCCGCCATTCAGAGCGCATATGGTTGGGGTATCGAGGCTGTGGAGCACCGTCGGCGGCGCAGTTCGCAAGTCGAGGTCGGGAGGCATGCCGGGGTTGTCCGGAGCGCCGATGCCCGTGCCTGCGGTCGCGTCTTTCAGGTCGAGGCCCGCGCAGAATCCGCGACCGGCTCCCGTCAAGATGATCACGCGCACTTCGTCGTTGCGATCGCACTCGATCAGCGTCGAACTGAGTTGGTCCAGCATCTTGCCCGTGATCGCATTCAAGCGATCCGGCCGATTCAGGGTCAGCGTTGCCACGTGACCGGTCTGTTCGAGTAGGACTTCACTCACGTCTCGGCTCCTTCGCAATCGGTGGTGCGTCACGGCGCCTGATCCGGATGTTCGACCGGCTAGCGCGAGTGCCGGATCGAGGGGTTCGGCGAACCGCCGAACGATAGGCAAAGGTCCTGCCGCTCGCCGACGCCGACGAACTCGTGGTTCACGCCTGCGACTGCCCACACCTGCTCGGTCCACTCGACGAAGCCGTGGTCGAGGAGGGCCGGATTCGCTGCCCGTGGCACGGCTATGAATTCGAGCTCCGCAACGGCGCGAGAGTGGACGGCCGCGGGCTGCGGCTCGGGTCTGCGCCGCAGCTGCTGGTCGATCCGCTCTTCAACCGTGTCCGGTTGAGAGAAAATACCTTTAGATTCAAATACTTGGAAGTGTAGCAAAAAGTCCCTGTGGACTATTGACCTATGGCGGGGTCCGGCTGATACTTAAACCAGAATCTCGATTCTGTTTTGGAGCAGACAGCTACCATGGTCACCAGCACGAAGCGGGAACTCCGTTGGGTCACCCCGCCACAGCAGGCGCGCAGCCAGCAGACCCTCGATCGGATCCTCGCCGCGGCCGAGGTGCTGATCGCCGAGAAGGGGTTCGAGGACACGCCGATTTCGGAGATCGTGCGCCACGCCGGCTCCTCGGTCGGCGCGTTCTATTCGCGCTTCGAAGACAAGCATGCGCTGCTGCATGCGATCTCGGGTCGCTTCGTCGAGCAGGCGATGGCGACCACCGATTTCGCGCTCGACCCGGCGCGCTGGAATGATGCTTCGATCGGCGAGCTGCTGCACTCCGTGGTCCGCTTCCTCGTGTCGATCTATCGCGAGCAGGCCGGCTTGCTGCGCGCCTTCGTGATTCGCAACCACACCGACCCGGAATTTCGCGCGCGCCAGGAGCGCTTGACGTTGTACGTGAACCGCGGAGTTCGCGAGTTGTTGCTCGCGCGTGCTGACGAGATCGGCCATCCGGATCCCGAACTCGCCGTTCATTTCATCTTGACTTTGATCTTCGGTTCGCTCGAGTACGTGATGCTCTTTGGAGACATGCGAACCGGTGATCTGACATTGTCCGACGACCAGTACGCCGGCGAGCTCGCGAACGCCTGCCTCGCGTACCTCGGTGCCGGAGAAAACCAGACATGAACAAGGAGCCGCTATGCAACCCCTCGTAAGACTCACCGCCGATCGGGAAATCGAGGAACTGTCACTTTCCCAGAACCTCGCCTACAACTGGGCCTACGACACGCCTCGGAAGAAGCTCTCTCGGCTGTACGAGAACGCGAAGCGCGACCAGTGGAACAGCACCGACAAGCTCGACTGGTCGATCGATGTCGATCCCGAGAAGGGGCTGATCCCCGACGCCGCGATCGCGATCTACGGCACGCCGATCTGGGATTCTCTCGACGAACGACAGATCCAGCGGTTGCGCCACGAGGCGTTGACCTGGCAGCTGTGCCAATTCCTCCACGGAGAGCAGGGGGCGCTGCTCGCGACCGCACAGATCGTGACCGCGGTGCCGTGGTTCGAGGGCAAGCAGTACGCCTCGACGCAGGTGATGGACGAGGCGCGCCATGTCGAAGTGTTTCGCCGCTTCGTGCTCGAGAAGCTCGGGCACGAGTACCCGGTGAACGCAGAACTCAGGAAGCTGCTCGATCAAATCCTCACGGACTCACGTTGGGACATCAAGTGCCTCGGCATGCAGATCATCGTCGAGGGGCTGGCGCTGGCGGCGTTCGGAACACTGCGCGACACCACCACGAACCCGTTGCTGCGCGACCTCATCACCTATGTGATGGAGGACGAGGCACGCCACGTTGCCTTCGGGGTGCTTTCGCTGCGTGAATACTGCGCCGAATACACCGAGGCCGAACGCGACGAGCGCGAAGACTTCGTATACGAGGCCTGCGTACTGATGCGCGATCGGATCCAGAGCCGTGACGTCTGGACCAACCTCGGACTCGACGCCGACGAGTGTGTCGAGATCGCCGAGCATTCTGGGCTCGCGAAGGACTTTCGGCATCGGCTGTTCTCGAAGATCGTGCCGAACGTGAAGAGCCTCGGACTGCTCCACTCGGAGAAACAGCGTCGCCGCTTCCACGAACTCGACATCCTCCAGTACGAGCACGACACGACCTCGGATCAAGACCAGGACGCACTCGAAGCTGCCCGCCTCCAGCAACAAACCCAACCCGAGCCGGCCGTCGCATAACTAGCAGGCTCATTCTCAAGAACGCGTCTCGGGTCCGGGGGGCCTCACGCTCCCTTTTTTCACGGTCGCGAAAGGCCCCCCGGACCCGAGACGCTTCAGCTGATACGAGCGACCTGACTGGAGCACGGGGCGGGGGGTGCCTCTCGCGACCGTGAAAAAAGGGAGCGTGAGGCACCC
>JAFDEI010000058.1 GCA_019310425.1 Deltaproteobacteria bacterium
GAACTGATCCCGTTCGCCAGGAATTACGCGCGCGATCTGATCGCGAACTGTTCACCGGCGTCGATGCAGATCATGAAACGCCAGGTCTACGAGGCGCTCCACGAGCCGCTGGGGCCGGCTCACGACAAGGCCGTGCAGCTGATGTTCGAGAGCTTCAAGAAGCCGGATTTCAAGGAAGGCGTGATGGCCTTCCTCGAGAAACGCCCTCCGGAATTCGATCCGGTCTGAGCGCGACGGTAGGGAGTCCGGCTTGCTGAAGAGTAGAAAGGAATTGCGAGGGCACGTCGAGCGATTTCGGCTCGATTCGAAGCTGCTGAAGGGGAACGCGCTCGGCGACCGCCACCGCCGCGATGTGGCGGTCTATCTCCCGCCGGAGTACGCGCGCGATGCTTCGGCACGATTTCCCGTCTTCGTCGATCTCGTCGGTTTCATGGGTGCGGGGGAGTCCCACCTGAACTGGAAGGCCTTCGAGGAATCTCTGCCGGAACGCCTCGAGCGACTCGTCGGCCGAGGCGTGATGGGGCCCGTGATCGCGGTATTCCCAGACTGCTGGACGCGTCTCGGCGGCAATCAGTACATCAACTCCTCTGCGGTTGGAAACTACGCGGATTATCTGCTGAAGGAAGTGCTGCCGGAAGTGGATCGACGCTACCGGACGGTGGGCGACCCGAAGCGACGCGCAGTGTTCGGGAAGTCATCCGGTGGCTATGGATCGATCATCCACGGGTTGCGCTATGCCCGGCATTGGGGCGCGGTGGCGTGTCACTCCGGGGATATGTATTTCGATTTCTGTTATCGCAATGACATCCCGCGCGTACTCGACTCACTGGCGAGGCATCGTCGCGACCCGGCGCGTTTTCTGCGCGCATTCTATGCCAGCAAGAAGGTGAGTTCGCGCGATACGATGACGCTGATGTTTCTCGCCATGGCGGCCTTCTACGACCCCGACCCGGAGGCGCCGCTGGGGTTTCACCTGCCGATGGATCTGCGCACCGGCGAGATCGACGAGCGACGCTGGGCGCGTTGGCTGCGTCACGACCCGATCTACCTGGTAGAGCGGGTTTCAGCACGCCGTCAGTTGCAGTCCCTCAGCGGAGTCTTCATCGACTGTGGGCGAAGCGACCAGTTCAATCTGCATTACGGCGCCCGAATCCTGCACGATCAGCTCGTCGAGCACGATGTCGACCACTTCTACGAAGAATTCAAAGACGATCATTCGTCCATCGACTACCGCATGGACATCAGTCTGCCATGGTTGTATGCGAGGATCGCCTGACCCTGTATCAGAGAGTGCGTTCCCGAATCATGCGAATTCCAACGGATGGGAGAAACAGAATCATGGGAAAATGGAGCCGCGCCGAGCTGGAACGGGCCTTCGATGAGTATCAGCGCGTGGCCCTCGAGGCCGGGATCTCGGGCGATTGGAATGCCTGGGCGGATCTGTTCACCGAGGACGCCACCTACATCGAGCACTTGTTCGGGACCATGGGGGGGCGCGAAGCGATTCGTAACTGGATCACGAAGACGATGTCGCAGAGTCCGAACGACGAAATGAAGTATTTCCCCATCGAGTGGTACATCATCGACGAGGAGCGCGGTTGGGTGTCGTGCCAGGTCTGGAATCGGATGGTCGATCCCGGCGATGGCAGCCTCCATCAGGCCTACAACTTCACGCTGCTGAAATACGCGGGCAACGGAAAGTGGTCGTTCGAAGAGGACATCTACAATCCCGTCCACTTCCAGGAAATGATGAAGGGCTGGTTCGCCGCGAAGGCGAAGAGCGGGCACTGAGCTGCGGTTCAGAAGGCCCCAGCCGTCTCGGCATTCCGGTCTGCGGTTCGGCTGCGATCGCGTGTCCAGGTGCGGATCTGCCCACGGAACCGCAGGACGCGCTCCGGGTGCTTGCTGGCGATGTCGTGGCGCTCGTCCGGGTCGGATTCGAGGTCGAACAGCGCCTGCCGTCCGTCGCTGTACCACAGGTAGTGCCAGCGACGGTTTCGCAGGAATGAGCCGCCCTTCGGATGGTCCGAGCGGTCATTGCGCAACGCGGATGCGGTTCCGATCAACTCCACGCGCGTTCCGTCCGCGCCCCCGTCGAGAATGGGGCGCAGGTCCCGTCCGTCGCGGTTCGAGGGTACCCGCGCACCCGCGATGCCGAGCAGGGTCGGGAAGAGATCGACGGTCGAGATCAGCGCGTCGTTCGTTCGTGGGGGTCCGATTCGTTCGGGCCAGCTGAAGATCACCGGGGTTCGGAAGCCGACTTCGTACAGCGACATCTTGCCCTGATGCCCGCCGAGTACGAAGTCGTAATCGATGCCGTCTCCGGGTGCCTGCCAACAACCAGCTCACGCTCGCGTAGTAGCCGGGTGCGAACCACGGCAGGTCGAGGCCCTCGTAGGGTCTGCGGAAGCGCTTGGGTGGATTGTGGGGGAGGTGCGGGAGCTGCGGTGCGAACCACACAAAGAATGGCTGCTCGGCGTATTCGTCGATGAACTCGAAGACGGGATCCATGGTCTCCCGCACGATGCGGATCCCTTGTTTGCGCCCCACTTTCCCGCTGGTTCGGGTCATACCGTGCGTGAAGCCGGCATTTTCGAAGTTTCCCTCCTGGAATTTTCCGCTCTGGAAGCTCACGTAGCCTCGCTCGGCAAGAAGGGTTGGCAGAGTCTGGAATATGTCACGCAGCGGTGTCTTCGGTACGGCCTTGGTTCCCTGACGGATGCGTTGCTGTTCGAATCGCTCGAACTCCAACGGGTGGAGACCGGTGAGCAGAGATCGCAGTGACGGGCGGCAGACACTTGCAGTCGAATAGCCGAGTGGGAACACGACACCACCGGTCGCGAGCCGGTCGAGGTTCGGTGTCTCGACGATCTCGGACCCCATGAATCCGAAGTCGCGATAGCCGTGGTCGTCGCCGATGATCAAGACGATGTTCGGCGGCCGCTCCGGGGCTCTTTCGAGGGTGCAGGCAAAGCTGCAGAGTAGACACAGGATGAACGCGCTAGAGTGCCTCATCGGGACGCCTCGTCGAGCGCGTACGCGGTTCGGTTCGGACTCGTCGCGATCAGCTGGAATCCGGCGCTGCCTGTTTCGATCGCACGATCAAAGCGCTGCCGCGTGGCGCGACCGAGTTGATTTCGCGGCCCGTGATGCACGATAACCGTCGTGAAACCGAGTTCCCGTGCCCGGTCCAGTGCTGCGTTCTCGGGGAGTTCGCGACTGAGTTCAGCGAGTGCGCGAACCCGCTGTGGGATGAAGGAGAAGTAGCAGCCCGAGGTGCGTCGGTGGTGGTAGGCACTCAGCAGTTGCTGCTCCGGCGCGGCCCGGAAGGTATAGCCGCGGTTCGTGCGGTCGATCGGCAGCTCCAGCAGCGGGCCGTCGTTGCCGGATTCGGCGAGGGCGTCGAAGAAGGTCAGGGCGTCTTCGGGGGGGCGGATCGTGAGGCTGCCGAATCGAGGAGCCGTACCCGAAGAGAACCCGGGCAGGCCCGGCGTCTGAGTGAAGGCAAGTAGGATCAGGACCGGTGCGGCAATTCGGCTGAGGCGTTCGGGCAGCCGGTTCAGCAACCCCGCGGCGCCGAGACCGGCGAGGAGGCAGACCATTGCGCGGGTCGCGAGTGCGAACTCGCCCGGCAGCCGGACGTTCCGAAGCCCCGGCAGCCAGCCGGATAATGCAGCGAAGAGGTTCGGGAGCACGAACGGCGGAGGTTCGGCTCCGCTGAGGACGCTTATTCGTGCGTGGTAGTTACCGCCGGTCGCGAAGGCGGCGATGAGCAGCGCCGCGATTGCGAGCGCCGCCCTCGGATCACCGCGTAGGCCCGCCAACACGCGGTCGCGGCCCAGAGCGAACGCCGCGATCGCGAGCAGTGCCGTCAGTCCGACCATCGCGTTATTGCCGCCGGGAAGGAACGTCGACCAGGGCGCGTAGAAGACCCTTCCACGACCGGTGAACTCGGCGGCGGCATGGTTCAAGTAGGGAGCGAAGATCAGTGCGGCGCCGCCCGCGATGCTGACGGCGACGAAGATCCCGCGCGAAACCGGAATCGCCTTTACGCCATAGCACCAGCAGAGCCAGGCGAGCAGCGGCACTGCGGCCAGCGTGGCGGCGAAGAACGGATAGAAGCTCGCGCCCATCTGCAGCAGGCAGGCGGCCGAGAGACCGACTGCGTCGAGCCAGCGACCACGCTCGAACAGCCGCCGCGCGAAGAACACACCGAACAGCATCCAGGCGTTGTCGGAGGTGAACAAGTGGTGGGGATGTTCGATCTGGGCCGGGTGGAAGGCGTAGAGCAGACCCGCGACGATCGCGGCCGGGGGTGAGCGGGTCCAGTCCCAGACGAGCAGCACCATCGCGGCGAATCCGATCGCAACCTTTAGCAGCACTGCGGCATTGAACGTGATGGCAGGGTCTCCGGTCATGGCCGCAACCGGCGCCGCGATGAGGGCCGGCGTGATGACCGGGTGGTGGAGCGCGAGCGCATTCGGGACCGGATGGCATGGCTCCGCCTGGAAGAGCCGGGTCGGCTCGAAGATCAGTGCGCGGGCATTTCGCCCGACTGCCCACACTGCCATGCGGTAATCGGCCTCGATGACCGGCTTGGGCCGGCCGGCGGGGGCGTCGCCGTTCGCGAGCATTCGCGACGGGATCGGAACCGTTGCGCTCGGGTCGCTGCCCCAGTAGCCGCCGAATGCGACCGCGAAGCCGGCCAGGCAGACCACCGTTGCGACAGCCAGCCACTTCCGGTTCCAGTGCCCCGTCCGTTCCGTGTCCTCTGCACCTGGCTTCGATTCGCTCAAGCCGCTCCCCGTACCGCGAGAATACCGGGTTCGGGGAATTCTCGTAGCGCGACTGCTTCGTGCTCGGCCGCCGGCGGGTCGACGTTGGCCGCTTTGCGGCCAAGGCTTCCGCCCGGCGTTTGTTCTGCTCGTGCGGGTCCTCGCCTCGCTGCGCGTTGGCCGCTTTGCGGCCAACGCTTCCGCCCGGCGTTTGCTCTGCTCGTGCGGGTCCTCGCCTCGCCTCGCCTCGGTTCGGAAGGCGAATTGGACTCCCTGCTGCCCCGAATATTTCGGAACGGAGGCGCTTTATTGGCTCAGCCGATCGTACATTGCCGCCTGCATTCGGAGAGCTCGCCGTCGATTCATGGTGACCGTGTTAAGATCATGCGTCTCGGGCGTTGCAGTGCGGCGCGCCGGATACAGGGGGAGCAAATGTCGAGATTTCATCTGAAATGGTTGGTTCCGGTGGTACTGCTCACATTCACGATGACCGGCTGCGCATCGATCGAGAACAACCCGAAGACGGCTATCGGTGGTGCCACGGGCGCCACGGCCGGCGGCCTGATCGCGGCGGCGGCCGGTGGTGGCGCGGCGGGCATCGTCGGCGGTGTGCTGCTCGGCGGCCTGCTCGGCGGTGCGATCGGCAACGCACTCGACCAGCGCGACAAAGAGCTCGCGATGCAGGCGGCGCAGCAATCGTTCGAGAATTCGCGCTCGGGGTCGTCGACGAGCTGGCAAAATCCGGACTCGGGGAACTCGGGCACCATCACGCCGACGCGCACCTACCAGAACGGCGATCAGTACTGCCGCGAGTACCAGCAGACCATCGTCGTCGGTGGAGAGCCGCAGGATGCCCATGGGACGGCCTGCCGTCAGCCCGACGGTACCTGGCAGATCCAGTGACGCGGCGTGGCGCGGACAAGGTTTGAGGACGTGCTCGCGATCGCCGACCTGATCCAGGGGCGCTCGGTCAGGTCATCAGGCCACGTGTGATTGCTTCGCGGCGCTCGCGAATGTCTGATTCCGATTCCTCGACGACGACTTCGTCCGGCCGGATCCTGAAGATCGTCTGGCCGGCGCGGACGATCTGTCCGTCGGAGTCGACCAACGGGTTTTCGACGATGGTGCCCGCGCACGGTGCATAGACCTTGTTGAACATCTTCATCACTTCGATGATGAAGAGCGGCTGGCCTTCTTCGAAGTGGTCCCCCTCGTTGACGAGCGGCGGCAGGTGCGGCGCCTCTCGCGCGAAGTAGGTTCCTCCGGACGGGGCGACGATCTCGTCGGAACTGGCCGTCGGTGGCGGCGCCAGCGCTCGGATGAGCTTCTTCGCGATCTCCGGGTCGAGAAACTGCTCCGGAAAAACGGGCTCGAGCTTCTCGTCCACGCGGATTTCGTTGAATCCGGAGCGCTGTGCAATGCGAGGGATCAGCAGCAGGAGTTCGAGGCCGAGCTGGAAGCCGCGGTGTGCGGCTGCGCAGCGATCGAATAGACCGGCGTCACCGCCCGAGATTGCGTCGTTCCGTGAGCCTTCCAGGAGCCCCTGTACCTCGTCCCAGTCGCTGGTTCCGGTGCGGCGAGTGATCTCGTCGTAGAACGCGATCGCGGCTTCGAGGTGCTCGTGGTCGTGATCCCAGACCATCTCGGAAGCTGGCTTCCCGGGAGCAAAGTCCATGTGGAGGTAGTGGTAGAGCTCGTTGAGGAAATGGATCGGGTTCTCGCAGAGCACCACGGAATCGCCGTCTATCGTCCAGAGTTCTCCGTCGTGGCGACCAAAGAATCCTGCGAAGCCGTGAGGGTCGGCGAGCAGCCTGCCGAGCGGGCGCAGCAGCAGTGTTTGCTTGCTGCGGAACACCGACTTCGATTCAGCGTCCGGCAGGTCGCGGAGAAGATCGACCGCCGCAATCTGCAGGTCGACGTCGCGCGCAATGGTCTGTAGCGAACCGACCGCGGCCAGGTAGTGGGTCAGGAAGCGGGTGTTCGGCTTGAGCATCGGTTGCGTGCCGATGATCCAGTTGATCAGGCCGTACTGGACGGGCGAGTTGGTCTTGAGGTCGTCGCCGCGAATCTCCATCCGCCGCATGATCTCGGACAGACGCTCGAGATTGTGCGCGCGGCTGTCGCCCGCTGCGAGAATCAACGCGATGTTCGAGTCGTACGCGCCCGCAAGGTTGTAGAAGGCAAAGGAACCGGTATCCGGATTCGGCGAGCCGATCCCCTGGTCGTCGCGGGTCTCGAACGACAGCGGCGGAGACCAGCTTCGAATCACCCCGCCCGCGTGCGGTTGGAGTGCGGCGTTGGTCGCGTTCACTCGGATCTCGGCGCCCGAAACGTGTCGCGGGATGCGGGTCGGCTTGGGCAGCCGGGCCCCGTGCAGAGCGAGCAGCACCATCGCTTCGATCAGCCGGTCGACGTAGAAGAATTCACCCTCGTCTTCGGGGTTCGTGAATTTCATGTAGTAGACGAACTCGGACACGCCGTGCTCGACCTGAATCCGGGTATTCATCTCCATGAAGAAGTGGTCGGCGCCCTCGACGATGCACTCGAAGGTCGAGACGCTGTCCAGCCGAACGCCCTCGCCGAAACGCTCGCTGTCCGATTCCATGGCGCGCAGGCAGCGGAGGTCCGCTTCGAGGGTGGCGCGTGTCTCGCCGGTTGCACCGTCGAGCGCGTGTTGGAGCATCTCTTCGTTGAGTGAGAATTCGAGTTGCTTCTGTTCGTGCATCTGGATCGAGCAGTCGCGACCGCCGACGTTGATGCACCACTCACCGTTGCCGACGACCTGGATCTCGTTGTGGCGGGTCGTCTCGAGGTTCAATTCGATCAGGAAATTCCGGTTCGATCCCGGCTCGATCACTTTCTGCTCGGCGAGGATGTCCATTACCGCAGCCGAGACCTCGTCTGCGCCCCTGACCACGCGCTGGCCTTTGCCGCCACCACCGCCGATCGCCTTGAAGCGGATGCGTTTGTCCGGATACTCCTGCCAGATCTCTTTCGAGTGCCAGATCTCTTTCGAGTGGATCTCGGCCGCCGCCTGGAGATCTTCGATCGTGACGAGCTCGACCGTCTTCGAATAGCCGGCCTGGAGCAGTGCCTCGGCGTTCTCCACGAGGGAGAGACCGCCGTCGAATTCGAATTCCAGCTCGTGTTTGCCCGCCAGCTTCTCGAGTGAGCCGCGGTCCTTCGCCTTGGCGACCAGCGCACGTGCCGAGACGTCGTCGATCCCCGGAATGACCGAATTTCCGAGGCTGCGCGCGAGCTTCTTTGCCTCGTCCTTGGCGCCGGCACGACGAATCACCGAGGCCGAGGGCCCGATGAATCCAATACCGGCATCTTCGATCGCCTGTACGAAGTCGGAGTCTTCGGCCATGAAACCGTAGCCTGCGAAGATGTGGCTATAACCGTGGTCTGTCGCGATCTCGATGATCTCGCTGATCCGCGCGAGCTTCTCTGCCTGCCCCACGCCCATGTAGTCGGGAACCCGATGGATGTTCTTCGGGAAGCGGATTGAGCGCAGTTCGGGTGCGAAGCAGCGAGGGTAGACGATGGAGTCTTTTTCGGAGAGCAGCATGCCGTATTCACGCACGCCGATCGCATCGAAGACTTCGAAAGCCTCCATCCGAACCGGTCCGCGGCAGACCACCAGGCACTTCACGTCCTCGAGCGAGAACGATTTCAGCCACTTCGAGCCGGTTTCATGGAAAGCCCGCTGCTGGAAATCCGACGTCAGCATTACTCGTGCTCCCGCTGTACACCGGACATCGGCGACGGCTGGTACCGGCTCATCAGGTAGCTGAGGTTCTTCGCCAGCACCCGCCGACTTTCGCCCGGCATGACGACGCGGCTCACGGAACCGAGAGAAAGTGCTTCCTTGGGGTTCATGAGGTCCTGCTCGTAGCGCGCCGAAAGCGTCGCCAGCGCGGTGTCCCGAGCTGCGGCCGCCTCGGCTTCGGATGCACCGCCGTCGAGGGCCGAGCGGTAGGTCTTTTCGATTCCGCGCATCTCGTCTTTGTAGACGAAGTCCTTGCCCGCCGGCCCCATCACCGCGATTCGCGCCATCGGCATCGTGAAGACCATGCTTGCGCCGACGAAGTGTGAGTTGTAGCTCGCGTAAGCACCGCCGAAGGCGTTGCGGATGATCATGGTGAGACGCGGCGTTCGCACGTCGATGATCGAGTCGAGCAGCTTGCGACCGGCCATGATGATGCCCTGGCGTTCCTGCTCGCTTCCCGGCAGAAAGCCGGTGGTGTCTTCGATGAAGATCAGCGGAATGTTGTAGAGGTTGCAGAAGCGGATGAATCGTGTGCCTTTGAGCGCTGCGGCGACGTCGATCTGGCCGCTTGCCACCGCCGAGTTGTTCGCCACGAAGCCGACGACGTGTCCACCGAGTCGACCGAAAGCCGTTATGAGGTTGCGGGCCCGCTGCGGTTGGATTTCGAAGTACTCGCCGTGGTCGCAGATGTTCTGGAGGTACAGCGTGATGTCCATCGGGGCGTTCATCCCGGCGGGCGAGTTGAATGTCTTGCGGAAGAGCCGGTCTTCTTCCCAGACGTGGCGATCGATCGGATCTGAGGTATTGGCGAACGGCGCATTCGAATGGTTGTTGTCGGGGAGGTACGAGAGCAGGCGGATGGCAGTGCGGAGCGAGCCGAGTTCGTCCCCGGTGACGAGGTCGCAGACGCCGCTCTGGCCGTGGACGCCGGGTCCGCCCAGGTCGTCGGCAGTGACGTCTTCGCCGAGCACCGATTTCACGACGCCCGGGCCCGTGAGTCCGATGAAGGTGTCGTTGCACTGGACCATGAACGAGCCCTGCCGCGGCAGGTAGGCGCCGCCGCCGGCGTTGTAGCCGAACATCAGGCTGATGCTCGGCACGACGCCGCTGATCTTGCGCAGCGCGGTGAAGGCTTCGCTATAGCCGTCGAGGCCGCCGACGCCGGCGGGTACGAAGGCGCCCGCGGAGTCGTTCATGCCGATCAGCGGGATGCCGTGCTCGCCCGCCATGTAGATCAGCCTTGCGAGCTTGTCGCCGTTGGTGGCATCTATCGAGCCCGCGCGCAGGGTGAAGTCGTGGCCGTAGATCGCGATGTCCCGGCCGCCGATCTTCAGGATGCCGGTGACGATCGCTGCGCCGTCGAGGCCCGGGCCCCAGTTCTGCCACAGGATATTGGGCTCCTCGGCGGTCAGGACCTTGATGCGCTCCCAGACCGTCATCCGGCCCTTGGAGTGCTGGGTCAGCACTCGCGCCGCGCCGCCGCCCTTCTGCGGCGTGTTCAGCAGCTCCTGCCCGAGCTGCAGTGCCTCGTCGTAGCGGGCCCCAGCCGGACTCGGGCCCTCGGCGTCGGGTGCCGGGCGGGGGGCGGGACTCGCGAATGGGTTGCTTGTCGAATAGGCCGGTGTCGTCATCGTCTGCTCGGGCGCTGTGATCGTCCTGCCGTGGTTGGCTGTGTTCGGATTTCAATGGGGTCCGCGAGAGCGGCACCGGTCCGATGCCCTGTCGGCCTCGTTCCGGGGCGCGGCAGCGAGCGTGATGGGCGCCGTGACCCCTCCGGGGGACTCTCGTGGCCCACAGATTAGTGGGTTTGAGGCTGTCAAGCGAGCTACGGAACCGGCGCGGATGTGTCTCCGAGCGCCCGGCCCCGGCTGCTTCCGCTTCAGCCCTCGTCGGCGGGATTCCCGATGCGGTGCTTCCGGATGCGGTAGCGGAGCGTCTGCCGGGTGGTGCCCAGGATCCGGGCTGCCGCGGTCGCGTTGTGGGCGGTTCGCTCCAGAACCGACTCGATGATCTGTCTTTCGATTTCGTCGAGTGACCGGCTGCCGTCGATCGGAACCGGCAGCACATCTCCGATCGGCGGCATCGCCTCGACACCCGCCGCGAGCGGGGCTGCGGTGAGCTGCAGCCACCTCTCCGGGAAGACTTCAGAGTCCGAGAACAGCACGCAGCGCTCGACCACGTTGCGCAGCTCGCGGACGTTGCCGGGCCAGTCGTACGCATTGAGGGCCCTCCAGACCGAGTCGGGGATCGTGCGAACGTTCTTCCCGGCCTTGAGGTTGAACTCTGCGATGACGATCGGAAGCAGCTCTTCGATGTCCTCGATCCGTTCGCGCAGCGGCGGTAGTTCGAGGCCGAAGACCGAGAGGCGATGGTAGAGGTCACTGCGAAACTGGCCCTCACGGGTGAGTTCGTCGAGCGAGCGGTTGCTCGCCACGATCACCTGAATATCGACGGAGACTTCCTTCTCGCTGCCGAGTGGCCGGAAGGTCCGGTCTTCGATCACCTTCAGCAGTTTGGTCTGGAGGTCGAGTTCCATCTCTGAAATTTCGTCGAGAAACAACGTCCCCTGGTGGGCCTGTTCGACCAGACCTCGATGTCGCTTGCGCGCGCCCGTGAAAGCGCCGGCCTCGTGCCCGAGGAGCTCGGACTCGAGCAACTCCCGCGGCAGAGACGCGCAGTTGATTTCGATCATCGGGCCCGAGCTACGGCCGCCGTTGTGATGCAGGATTCGAGCGGCCAGGCCTTTGCCGGTGCCGGTCTCGCCACCGATCACGAGTGCGCTGAAGGGTACGCTGCACAATTTTTCGAGCAGCTCGCGCACTTCCTTCGCCCTCGGGCTCGAGCCGACGAACGAGTCGACGGTGTAGATCGAATTCTGGAGACGTGTCGCGTCGTCGAGTCGCCGCTGCGCACGCGCAGCGCGCACGGCTCCACCCACGACGAGGTCGAGACGGGACGGCTCACAGGGCTTCTCGAGGAAATCGTAGGCACCGAGTCGGAGCGCTCGCACCGAGTCCGCAACCGTTCCAAAGCCGGTCAGGAAGATCCATTCGCCGCCGCGTCCGTCATTGCGCACCGACTCCAGAAGATCCAGCGCGCTGCCGTCGGGCAGGCTCATGTCGGAGAGAACGACGAGCGGCTCGCGGGCCTCTTCGAGCAGTAATCGGCGTGCATTCGCCAGGTTCACCGCGAGTTCGACCTGCCAGCCACCGCGCTCGAAGTGACGCATCAGCTCGTTGCCGAGCAGCTCCTCGTCTTCGATGATCAGTAGGGTGTCGGGCACGCGCGCTACCCCTGGTTGGTCCCCCCCCATCTTATGCCAGCTGGAGCCCCGCTGGAAACCCCGACGCCATCCCAGACCTGGCGGCGCCCATGGCCGACACGAGAGTGCGAAGTCGCCGCTGCGACAGCCATCGCCGGGCGGGGTATGCTGGCCCGCAAACCTTCTGGGGAGACGGCAATGATCACGGGGATCGTTCTGCTCGGCATCGTGTTGGCGCTGGTCGCCTTCGTCGTGGGGATCTACAACAAGCTGGTCACATACAGCAATCGCTACAAGAACGCGTTTGCGCAGATCGAAGTCCAGTTGAAGCGCCGCCATGACCTGATCCCGAACCTGGTCGAAACCGCGAAGGGCTACATGGCCCACGAACGCGAGACCCTCGATGCGGTGATCAGCGCGCGCAATCAGGCGACCGCGGGGCTGGAGCGCGCCGCGAGTGACCCCACCAACGCCGAGGCGGTGAAGGGGCTCGGGGAAGCGGAAGGGGCACTCTCCGGAGCGGTCGGTCGGCTGTTCGCAGTGATGGAGGCCTACCCGGACCTCAAGGCCAACCAGAACATGATGCAGCTCTCCGAAGAGCTGACCTCGACCGAAAACAAGGTCTCGTTCGCGCGACAGGCATTCAACGATGCAGTAACGGCCTACAACATCTACAGGCAGAGCTTCCCGACGGTCGCTCTGGCAGGGATGTTCGGACATCCGTCGGACGCCACGCTGCTCGAGTTCGACAGCGAGGCGATCGCCGAGCCACCGAAGGTCTCGTTCTGATCCGGGTCGTTTCGCGCGTCTTGGATGGGCTGCGGCAGGCGGCCTGAGCATCGACTTGGCGACGAACTTCTTCGAGAATCAGGACCGAGCGCGAAAGAAGACCGGCTTGCTGGTGTTCTTCTTCGCGGCGGCGCTGATCGCGATCCTCGCGACCCTCTACGCGCTTGCGGTGTTCGTTGTCGGCTTCCAGGGGCAGGATCCGTCGACGGGCGCGATGCGTTGGAATCTCGACTGGTGGTCGCCGGAACTGTTGTCTCAGGTGGTACTGTTCACACTGCTCGTCGTCGGCGGCGGAAGTCTCTTCAAGACTGCGCAGCTTCGCGGTGGTGGATCGGCGGTTGCCGAGAGCTTGGGCGGGCGATTGCTCCACGCCAATACGGTCGACCCGACCGAGCGGAAGCTGCTCAACGTCGTCGAAGAGATGGCGATTGCATCGGGAACTGCGACGCCACCCGTCTATCTGCTCGATGGCGAGGTGGGAATCAACGCGTTCGCCGCGGGCTTTACGCCGAACGACGCGGCGATTGGCGTGACGCGCGGTTGCGCTGAGGGCCTCACGCGCGACGAGCTCCAGGGTGTGATCGCCCACGAGTTCAGCCACATCCTGAGCGGCGACATGCGGCTGAACCTCCGCTTGATCGGCGTGATTCACGGTATTCTGATCATCGGGATCCTGGGCTACTGGTTGCTGCGCTCCGCGGCGTGGAGCGGGGCGGGGCACCGCCGCAGCGGTCGCGACAACAGCGGTGCGGTGCTGCTCGCCGTCGGCTTCGCGCTGATGGTCATCGGTTTTCTCGGCACGTTCTTCGGAAACCTCATCAAAGCGTCGGTCAGCCGGCAGCGTGAATTCTTTGCCGACGCTTCCGCGGTCCAGTTTACTCGCAACCCGGACGGCATCGCGGGGGCGCTGAAGAAGATCGCCGGGCTCAGCGCTGGTTCGCGGATGGAGCACCCGAATGCTCCCGAGGCCAGCCACATGTTCTTCGGTCGCGCGCTGCCGTCGCTGTTCTCGACCCACCCGCCGCTCGAGGAGCGGATTCGCAGACTCGACCCGACGTTCGGCGAACAGTTCGCCGAGCCGGCAGTGGAGCCCGCTGCAGCGGGCGCGGTATCGGGCTTTGCGGCCGGGTCGCTCGGGTCCGCAGTGGACCAGATCGGCGCGACGACGCCCGCGCACCTGGATCAGGCGGTACAGCTGATCGCGAGCCTGCCCGCGGCGATCACTGAAGCGGCCCACGAAACCTGGGGCGCGCGCGCGGTGATCTACGCGCTGTTGGCCGCTGGTGATGAATCAGTTCGCCGTAACCAGTTCGACTGGTTGGCGCGGTACGCCGACAATGGTGTGCTCGACGAAACCGAGCGGTTGTTTCCGATGGTCGGCAGACTCACAGCGACCCAGCGACTGACGCTGGTCGACCTCGTGATCCCGGCGCTGCGGGAGCTCTCCTTGCCCCAGTACCACGCCTTCAAGGACAACGTGGGCGCGCTGATCGCCGCGGACCGCAAGCTCGATGTCTTCGAGTGGACTCTGCAGCGGATCCTGTTGCAGCATCTGGCGCCCGCATTCGAGCCGGTTCGTCCGTCGCGCGTACGGGTTCGGTCGCTCGAGCGCGTCGCGCCCGCGTGTGCGGTCGTCCTGTCGACCCTGGCCTGGGCGGGTGCGCGTACTCGCGCAGCCGCGGAAACGGCCTTTGCGCAGGGCGCGCACGAACTCCAGCTGTCGGGATTGCGCCTGCTCGAGCCCGAACAGAGCGGTCTCGACGACCTCGACGAGGCACTCACGGTGCTCGATGGGCTCGCCCCATTGCGCAAAGGCGAGTTGCTTCACGCCTGCGCGGTCGCGGTCGCGGCGGATCACGAGATTGCCGATCGCGAGGCTGAGCTGGTACGTGCGACCGCGGATTCGCTCGGCTGCCCGATGCCACCGCTGCTCGTGGGCCAGTCGCTCGTCTAGCCGCCGGAAACACGAAGTGTTTCCCGCGGCTGCCCGATGCCACCGCTGCTCGTGGGCCAGTCGCTCGTCTAGCCGCCGGAAACACGAAGTGTTTCCCGCGGCTGCCCGATGCCACCGCTGCTCGTGGGTCAGTCGCTCGTCTAGCCGCCGGAAACACGAAGTGTTTCCCGCGACGATGCGGAAGCTCTGGCCCCAACGCGGCCGAAACGCAGCTGGCGGATTTCGTACGAGGTTCCGGCGGGAACTCAGTGGGTCAGCAGGAACGCCATCACAGGCCAGGGCAGCAGTGTCAGAATCAGTCCCCAGAGAGTTCGGGCGGACGATGATCGCGAATCTGTTTGGAGAGTAATCCGATACTCCTCGGGGCTTTCGTTGTTTCGGAGGGCGAGGCGCGTCGGAAGCCGGGGGGATTGGTCGCTCGCCGTCGATTTCTCACAGCGAGTCCGCGGGCGCCGAAGCGCTCCGGGGCAGATCAGCGTGAACAGCGCAGCATCCCGGAACTTCCCCGATTCAGAGCAGCAATGGGCGCGCAGCAACTCGGGGCACCACGGACTAGAGCAAGCTGCGTGCCAAAGCCCGGATGCGCTGAGGAGCTCGCTGAGGGCGGTTCAGCGCAATATTCGGTTCAGCTGGCATCGCGCCTGGTCACTTTCGACCAGGCGTGTTCCAAATGCGCCGAAGCGGTCACAGCACAGCCCGGATGTTCGGCAGCGGCGATTTCGCAGAGAAGCTGCTTCGGAGATACCCGACTCCGGACGGGGCGCGGGTGATAGGGCTATTCGTATTCGATTTCGTATCCGGCTACCGAGAACAGGTTGACCCTTGCTTCCGGGCTCAGCGTCGGAAAGACCCAGAACGGGAATAGCGCGATATCGAGCGCACCCATGATAGCCCGGTACGGAACCATCAAGACACCCGCGAAGAAGCCGAGCATGCCCGACGTGACCGGCTCTCCCCGCACTCCCTCGAACGCTTCCGGCGGTTCAATGGTGAAGAGGACCGGGTCGAGTGGCGAAGTCAGCAGACCGTTGAAACCGGCTGCCAGGTTGTTCAATCCCTCGGCGTGGGCAGCGACGCCCGATGTCAGAACGAGCAGTCCAGCGATGGTCGCTACCAGATTCTTCGTTCGCATTCACGTCTCTCCTCGGTGTGAGAACCAGATTCGTCGCCGTAGCGAATTCAAGCGACCACAGGCTGCGATCGATCCCCCGCTGGACTGCGGCATTCTAACACGCGAACTCTGAAGAGCGCGGCCGGAGTGGCTGGATCCGGTATCAATATAACGGTCAACTCTTTGGATTATATTGACAAATTGGATCGACTGTCGGGTTTGTCGGAGCGCGCAAGTGGTTTCGAGCGCTACCATGCCCGCCGAGGGCCGGTGAGGGTCCCTCTCCCGACCGGATTCATCACGAACGGCCCCTTCCTCCGACCGTGGTCACGAGACCTCGAACCGATGACTAGCGAACCCGAAGCGATCACGATTTCCGTTGATGCGGGCCGCACGGCCCAGCGGCGCCCGCCGTGGATCAAGGTGCGGGCCCCCGGGACATCCCCGGCCTACACGGAGACTCGCGAACTGCTACGTGGCCTCGAGCTCAACACGGTCTGTGAAGAGGCCGCGTGCCCCAACATCGGAGAGTGTTGGTCGCGCAAGCACGCAACCCTGATGATCCTCGGCAGTGTCTGCACCCGGAAGTGTGGCTTCTGCAACGTGAAGACCGGTCGGCCCGATCGCGTCGACCCGGATGAACCGGACCGCGTCGCCGACGCGGTCCGTCGTCTGGCGCTGAAACACGTGGTGATCACTTCGGTTGATCGCGATGATCTCGAAGACGGCGGAGCGGGCCAGTTCGTCGCCTGCACCGAGGCCATTCGAGCGAAGTCACCGGAAACGACCATCGAAGTGCTGACACCGGACTTCCTGCGAAAGCCAGGTGCTGCACTGCTCGTCGCTGCAGCGCGGCCGGACGTCTACAACCACAATCTGGAGACGGTCCCGCGGCTCTACCCGCGGGCCCGCCGCGGGGCCGACTACCGGGCTTCATTGGATCTGCTCACGGCGGCGAAGGCCGCCGAGCCGGTGATATTCACCAAGTCGGGGATCATGCTCGGGCTCGGCGAGGAGCACGACGAGGTCCTCGCGGTGCTCGACGACATGCGCGCAGCCGATGTCGATTTCGTCACGATCGGGCAGTATCTGCGCCCGACCCAGAAGCATCTGCCGATGAGCCGTTATGCGCCGCCGCAGGAATTCGAAGAATGGGCCGAGATCGCGCGCGCGAAGGGATTCTTGATGGTGGCGTCGTCACCACTCACGCGCTCCTCTTATCACGCGGATCGCGATTTCGAGAAGTTGCTGGCGGCTCGGCGTGAACTCGCCCTGGGGTCGGCGTGATGTCGAGGAGGGATCGGTGAGCCAGTCGATCATCGAAGAGTTCGATCTGGACCAGCAGGAAACTGGCGAGTGGATCGACGCCATCGCGTCCGTCCTCGAATCGGATGGTGTCGAGCGGGCGCACTACCTGATCGAGCGTCTGATCGACGAGATGCGCCGCTCCGGTGCGCATCTACCTCACAAGGCCACTACCGCCTACGTGAACACCATCTCAAAGCACATGGAGGAGCAGATTCCGGGGGAGCCCGGGATCGAACATCGGATTCGCTCGATCATCCGCTGGAACGCGCTCGCGATGGTCATCCAGGCGAACAAACTCAGCACCGAATATGGCGGCCACATCGCGAGTTTTGCGTCCTCGGCGACTCTCTACGACGTGGGCTTCAACCATTTCTGGCGTGGACCGGACCACCCGTGTGGTGGTGATCTCGTCTACATCCAGGGCCATTCGTCGCCGGGAATCTACGCGCGTGCCTTTCTCGAGGGCCGCATCAGCGAGAAACAGCTGAAGAATTTTCGCCAGGAGGTCGAGGTCGACGGTCTTTCTTCGTACCCGCACCCGTGGCTGATGCCGGATTTCTGGCAGTTCCCGACCGTTTCGATGGGGCTCTCGCCCCTGATGGGGATCTACCAGGCGCGCTTCATGCGCTATCTCGAACACCGCGAGATCATCCCCCCGAGCGACCGCAAGGTCTGGGTGGTGATGGGCGACGGCGAGATGGACGAGCCGGAATCGCTGGGTGCGATCTCGCTGGCCGCACGCGAACGCCTCGACAACCTGATCTTCGTCGTGAACTGCAATCTCCAACGCCTTGATGGACCCGTCCGCGGGAACGGCAAGATCATTCAAGAACTGGAGGGTGGCTTCCGCGGTGCCGGTTGGAACGTGCTGAAGGTGATCTGGGGGGATCGCTGGGATCCGTTGTTTGCAAAGGACAAGCAGGGTCTGCTGGCGCGTCGTATGGGTGAAGCCCTCGATGGCGAGTACCAGAATTACAAGGTGCAGGGTGGTGATTTCACGCGCCGCGAATTCTTCGGGAAGTATCCGGAGATCGCGAAGATGGTTGCGAATCTCTCGGACGACGACATTCGCTCGCTCAATCGCGGCGGGCACGATCCGCAGAAGGTCTACGCTGCCTATGCCGAAGCGATGAAGACCGATGGGAAGCCTACGGTCATTCTCGCGAAGACGGTGAAGGGCTATGGGCTCGGCGAGATCGAAGGCCGGAACACCACTCACCAGATCAAGAAGCTCGGGACCGAGTCGATGCGGGCATTTCGCGACCGCTACCGAATTCCGATCTCGGACGAAGAACTCGAGGACGCGCCGTTCTACAAGCCCGCTGACGACAGTCCCGAGATCCGTTATCTGCATGAACGGCGCAAGGCGTTGGGTGGTTACCTGCCGCAGCGTCGCCGGGAGTGCGAGCCGCTCGAAATTCCCGATCTCGAGATCTTTGCGTCGCTACTGCAGGGCTCGAAGGATCGCGAGATGTCGACCACGATGGCCTTCGTGCGCGCTCTCACGTTACTCACGCGTGACAAGGCTGTGGGGCGCAGCATCGTTCCGATCGTGCCCGATGAGGCGCGGACATTCGGGATGGAGGGGCTGTTCCGGACACTCGGCATCTACTCGTCGATCGGGCAACTCTACGAGCCCGTCGATGCCGGTCAGGTGATGTACTACCGCGAGGACGTGAAAGGCCAGATCCTCGAAGAGGGTATCACCGAGGCGGGCGCGATGGCTTCGTGGATGGCGGCCGCGACCGCGTACGGCAGCTTCGGCACGCAGATGATCCCGTTCTACATCTACTACTCCATGTTCGGGTTTCAGCGGATCGGTGATCTCGCGTGGGCCGCGGGAGATATGCGGGCGCGCGGGTTCCTCATCGGTGGGACCGCCGGGCGTACGACACTCGGTGGCGAGGGACTCCAGCACCAGGACGGCCACAGTCACGTGCTGGCATCGACGATCCCGAATTGCGTTGCCTACGACCCCACCTACGGTTACGAGCTTGCGGTGATCATCCACGAGGGACTGCGGCGAATGTGCGTCGAGCAGGAGAGTGTCTACTACTACCTCACGGTGATGAACGAGAACTACGTACAGCCGCCCATGCCGGACCGCGCGGGCATCCGGGAAGGAATCCTGCGCGGCATGTATCGCCTGTCGGAGGGCAATCCGAAGCTGAAGGCGCAGGTGCAGTTGCTCGGTTCGGGCACCGTGTTGCGAGAAGTCATCGCGGCTGCCGAACTGCTGAAGGACGATTTCGACGTGTCCGCGGACATCTGGAGCGTTACGAGCTTCACCGAGCTTCGCCGTGACGGACTCGCGGTCGAACGCTGGAACATGTTGCATCCCGAGGATGAACCACGGGTTTCGTTCGTCGAGCAGTGCCTTGCAGGTCGGCGTGGTCCCGTGATCGCGGCGACCGACTATATGAAGATCTTCGCCGACCAGATCCGGCCGAACATTCGCGCGCCCTACAAGGTGCTCGGGACCGATGGCTTCGGTCGCAGCGACAAGCGCAAGGAACTGCGGCATTTCTTCGAGGTGAACCGCTACTTCGTCGCGATCGCGGCCTTGAAGGCGCTGGCCGACACGGGCGAGATCGACGCCGCGAAGGTCACCGAGGCAATCGAGAAGTACGGGGTGGACCCGGAAAAGCCGAATCCGGTGACGGTCTAGCGGTATGGGGACGAAGCAGGAGATCCTGGTACCCGACATTGGAGACTTCGAAGACGTCGAAGTGATCGAGGTTCTGGTGGCGCCCGGCGACCGAATCGAGGTCGAGGCTTCACTCGTAACTCTCGAGAGCGACAAGGCGACGCTCGAGGTGCCGAGCCCGTACGCGGGATCGGTGGTCGAGGTCCGCGTCTCCGAGGGCGACCGCGTCAGTGAGGGTAGCCTGCTGCTCGTGCTGGATTCGGAGACCGAGCATGCAGATTCGGAGCCCGCGGACGAGCCTCGAAGCGCCTCGGCGGCTGCGCCGCGCGCGCCCGCTGTGTCACCGGTCGCGCTGTCCCGCGAACCTGCAGTCATTCCACGGCCCGCGAAGGGATCATCGCGTGGTCACGCGAGCCCTTCGGTGCGGCGTTTCGCGCGCGAACTGGGTGTCGACCCTGCCCTCGTCTCGGGCACCGGCCGCAAGGGCCGAATCCTGAAAACGGATGTCCATGCGTTCGTCAAGCGGGCACTTGCAGGCGGGGGTTCCGCGACGCTTCCCGACACGGTCATTCAGGTCGAAGCACCCAAGGAAATCGACTTCGCGCGCTTCGGAGAAATCGAGATTGCCCCGCTCGCAAAGATCCGGCGCCTCTCGGCGGCAAATCTGCATCGCTCGTGGGTAACGGTGCCGCACGTCACTCAGCATGACGAGGCCGACATCACCGAACTCGAAGCTCATCGCAAGCAGCAGCGGGCTGAGGCTGAATCGCGTGGTGTGAAGCTCACTCCGCTCGCTTTCCTGATGAAGGCGGTCGCCCTCGTGCTGCGCGAGTATCCGGAGTTCGCCTCGTCGCTCGATCGCTCGGGCGAAAACTTGATCTTGAAGCATTACATCCACATCGGGGTTGCGGTCGACACGCCCAACGGCCTGGTCGTGCCGGTGGTGCGCGACGTCGACGGCAAGGATGTTTTCGAGATCGCGCTCGAGCTCGCCGATGTGAGTGAGCGGGCGCGCGTACGACGCCTACGCCCGGCCGACCTCGCGGGCGCGTGTTTCAGCCTTTCGAGTCTCGGCGGAATCGGGGGGACCGCGTTTACGCCGATCGTCAACGCGCCGGAGGTCGCGATCCTCGGGGTTTCCAGGCATCGATGGCAGCCGGTCTACCGCGACGGTGAATTCGTTCCGCGGTTGATGCTGCCGCTTTCTCTGTCATACGATCACCGAGTGATCGATGGTGCTGCGGCGGTTCGCTTTACGACGCGGCTCGCCGCCGTTCTTGGCGATGTCGATCGTTTGAGCGGCGGGCAGGCGGCCAATTGAGCGAGGTCGTAACCGTCGCCGTTCCGGACATCGGGGACTTCGAAGAGGTCGAAGTCGTCGAGATCCTGGTGCAGCCGGGCGACACCGTCGCGGCCGACGATTCCCTGATTTCGATCGAGAGCGACAAGGCGACGCTCGAGGTGCCGGCTCCCTACGCGGGGGTTGTGCGCGAAGTGTTGGTCGCGCTTGGTGACCGGGTTTCGCAGGGGAGCGCGATCGTACAGCTCGAGGCCGAGCCGGGTGCCGTCGTTGCGGCCGCCCCGCAGTCAGCCGCAGCGTCTGAGCCCGAAGCCTCCTCGCTGCGACCGACGCGCACGGCGGCAGAGACGCCGGACGTACCGGCCGTTCCGCCGGGCGTGGTGGCGGCGCCGGGGCTGCGGACTCCGGTGTCGGCTGCCGGGCCGCGAACGCCATCTGACCTCCATTTCGACGTCGTGGTGATCGGTGGTGGTCCGGGTGGGTACACGGCCGCGTTCCGTTGTGCGGATCTTGGCCGAAAGGTCGCTCTGGTCGAGCGGCACTCGAACCTCGGAGGAGTGTGTCTCAATGTCGGCTGCATCCCCTCGAAGGCACTCCTGCACGTTGCCGAGGTCGTCAATGACGCACGCGAACTGGGCAAGCACGGAGTCGATTTCGGTGAGCCGAACCTCGACCTCGCGAAGCTGCGTGGTTTCAAGGAAAAGACCGTCAGTCGTTTGACGCGCGGCCTGGCCGGATTGGCTGAGCGGCGTGACGTCGCGGTGCTGCACGGCGAAGCGCGTTTTACCGCACAGGACCAGATCAGCGTGGTCCGCGCCGATGCTGCGCAGAGTATTTCGTTCGACGCGGGGATCATCGCGACTGGTTCGCGGCCGGTCGAGCTCCCGGGCCTGCCGCAGGATGACCCCCGCCTGGTGGACTCGTCCGGAGCCCTGGAACTCGTCGATGTGCCCGAGCGATTGCTCGTCATCGGCGGCGGCATCATCGGACTCGAGATGGCGACCGTCTACGACGCTCTCGGCACGCGCATCACGCTGGTAGAACTCACCGACGAACTGATCCCGGGCTGCGACCGAGATCTGGTGGAGCCGCTACAGCGGCGGCTCGGACGGCGTTGCGAGAACGTCTTCCTCGGAACCCGGGTGGTCGGAGTCGCGGCGGAGCCGGCAGGCCTGCGGGTGTCGTTCGATGGCCCGAAAGCACCTACGTCCGACACATTCGACCGTGTACTCGTCGCGGTCGGTCGTCGCCCGAACTCCGATGTGATCGATAGCGAGGTGGCCGGCATCGACGTCGGCGAGAGCGGCTTCATCGAGGTGGATGCTGCGATGCGGACCAGCGTGCCTCACCTGTTCGCCGTCGGGGATGTCGTGGGGCAACCGATGCTCGCCCACAAAGCGATGCACGAGGGGAAGGTCGCAGCCGAAATCATTGCCGGACTGCCGGCGGCATTCGAGCCGTTGGGCATTCCGTCGGTGGCCTACACTGATCCGGAAATCGCCTGGGTGGGTCTGAGTGAGACGGAGGCAGAGGAGCGGGGCACCCCATACGAAAAGAGCGCTTTTCCATGGTCCGCGAGCGGCCGTGCGCTGTCGATCGGACGCAGTGACGGCCTGACGAAGATCCTCGTGGATCCGGAGTCGCGCCGGATTCTCGGCGCCGGGATCGTCGGCCGCAACGCGGGCGAGCTGATCGCCGAGGCGGTGCTTGCGCTCGAGATGGGTGCCGACAGCGAGGACATCGGACTTTCGATCCACCCGCACCCGACCCTGTCGGAGACGTTCGGCCTGTCGGCCGAGATGGCGGAAGGCACGATCACTGATCTGTACGCGCCGAAACGCAAGTAACATCGAACACTCACGCGATCGGTTGCCGATCGGCCCGAGCGGGTCGCGGTGTACTGCTATGATCCGATGCAGCGAGGATTCGAATTGGGACTGCTGCGATTGCAACGAAGGACGGCGATGATCGCGCTCCTGCTCGCAGCGGTCGGCTGCGCGGCGAAGCAACCGATTGCGATCGATTGCGTTCCGGAAGAAGTGGTGATCTACGTCGACGGTGAGCGCATCGACGGCGTTCCGGAATCCATCGCGCTGAGCCGTGATCGCCCCCATACCCTGTTCTTCAAGGGGCCCGGGATCGAGCCCGAGCTGGTGGTGGTGAACAGCAGGGTGGTCAACGGGCGCTCCGAACTCGAACCCGCCGAGCTGTGCGTGGAGCCGCGTTACAAGCGGGTCGGTCGCAGAGTCCGGGTCGAAATCGAACCCGACGTTGCGGCGGGCCCGCCGGAGTACGGGGATTCCCGCAGTACGATCGACGTCGAGCCGCCGCCCGAGTTCCAGACCGACGCCCCCTGAATCGCCCGGATACTCGCGGCGGTCGTTTCGCAGCCGTCGGGTGAATCGCTTCGCGATTCAGGCTCTCAGCCGGCTGTGGACGGGAGTCGGATCTTGCGGTCCTCGGGGTCGTTTGCGGCGCGATAGAAGATCGCGACACGGCCGATCAGGCCGGCGAGTTCGCTATCGGTCTCGCTCGCGATCTGCTCTGCGATCTTGCGACGCTCCTCGCGATCGGCTGCGATCCGCACCTTGATGAGTTCGTGATCTTTCAGGGCAAGTTCGGTCGCTGCGGCCACCCCCGCTGTGAAGCCGGACTCGCCGACCCGCACGATCGCCTTCAGCGGGTTGGCGAGCCCGCGCAGATGGCGGCGATCGGATCCCTCGAGTGCTCCCATGTCGTCTCCATTCCGACTCCACGCCTGCGTCCGCGATCGCGACCGCGATGGGGTGGGCCCGGAGACCCTAACCGGCGAAGCGTGATCCTGCATGTCTCTCTTGCGTTGCGAGAGATTCACCGCCGTGACTGCGACCTCGTGGGGATGCGGGCTAGCATGCATCTGAGTGTGACCGGGAGACCCAAATGAAGTCCGTACGTTGTTCCGGCGGAGCGGTCGAAGTCGTCGAGGTGCCGGCGCCGGTGCACGACGGCGTTCGCGTGCGGATCCGGTCGGCCGGGATCTGTGGCTCCGACCTGCATCTGATTGCCGGCGGCATCGACCTGCCACACACGCTGGGTCATGAGCTGGCGGGCGTGCTCGCCGACGGCCGTGAAGTCGCGATCGAGCCGCTGGTGCCGTGCGGTGAGTGCGATCTGTGTGCGACCGATGCGTACAATCTGTGCCGCGCGGGCGCCGGCATGATTCTGGGCATCGGACTCGACGGTGGGATGGCGGAGGAAATCGTGGTTCCGGAGCGCTGCCTGGTCCCGCTCGCGCGCGGTGTGTCCGCGCGCGACGCCTGCCTCGTCGAGCCGCTCGCGATCGCGGTTCACGGTCTCCGGGCGGTCGACTTATGCGCCGAAGATCGGGTGGCGGTGGTGGGTGCCGGGACGATCGGGCTCTGCGCAGTCGCGTACGCGGCGGGGATCGCCGCGGAGGTCGGGCTGCATGCGCGCCATGATGCGCAAGCCGAGGTGGGTGAGCGCCTCGCTGCGCGGCCGATCGAGGGCGAATACGACCTCGTCATCGAGTGTGCGGGCAGCGCGAGTGGAATTCGGCGCGCGGTTGGGCTGTGTAGGCCGGGAGGCCGCCTGCTGCTGCTCGCGACCTACTGGAGCGGCCTGGAGCTGCCCGCGTTCGAGCTCGCGTTGAAGGAGATCCGAGTGACGCCGTCGAGCTTGTATGCCGTTCAACGGGATCGCCGGGACATCGATCTCGCAGCCGAATTGCTCGCGCTGCGCTCGGAGCTCCCCGGCCTGCTCATCAGCCACCGTTATCCGCTCGATGCCGCGGCCGAGGCCTTCCGGGTCGCGAACGACCGCAAGGCCGGCGCGATCAAGGTCGTGCTCGAGCCCTGATCGCGGTCCCGCTGCACGGGACCCGGCGCAGCGTCGCGTGCATTTCGGGTCATTCGGCTGGGCCGCGCGCTCGAGAAGAGAAAAGCGCCCCAGCCGAGGCTGGAGCGCTCTTCGT
>JAFDEI010000368.1 GCA_019310425.1 Deltaproteobacteria bacterium
CATCCCCTCGCGGAGATCGAAGCGGTAGGCGACCCGCCCCCCTTCGCGGGCCTGCCGCTCGGGCACCGCGACCGCGAGACCCGGCATCAGTGTGTAGGGACGCTTCAGATAGTGATACTCGAGCAACGTCTCGTAGACGTTCGCGGTGATCTGATGTTCGAGCGCGCTGTAGCTGACCGCGGGGTCGAGGGTCTTGGTCGGTCCCGGGTGCGTCTTGTAACGCACCTTGAGGTCGTCGTCGGATTCGGAGTAGGGGTTGTTCGAGCAGGCCGCGAACGCAACGAGCAGCGCGCCGGCGACGGTCGCCCGCCCCAGCCTTCCTCCCGGTCTCCGCAACCTCACCCACCCTCTCCTTCGATCGCCCCGGCTTCCGCAGGCGCGCGCAGCTGGAAGAGTTCGGCCGGCAGTACTGGATTCAGCTCGAGGTCCTTCAATTCGATCTCCGCGTGGGTGTCGCCCTCGACCACGTCGAGAACGATCGCGTGCGGGCTGCGACGCACCCACGAGCGAATAGTCACCGAAGCTGGCCCGCCAGCGAGTGGAACCATCGTCGCCGAGCACCGCAAAACTCCTCAGCCGCTCCGAAGCATCGAAGCTGGCCCGCTGTCGTCGCCGGCCCTCCGGGTCGACCAGGTCGACCTCGATCCAATCATCGTGAGTCCGAACCGCATTGGCTAGCGTCAAGCCGGCCCCGGGCGCCGGCACGCCGAGCAACACCGCGACCGCCTCCGCGGGCATGAGCGCGATGCGCGCTTCGCGCCAGAGCAGGTCGGGGCGCACGCTGCCGGTCTCGTACGAGCGATCGCCGACGCGGAAGACCTCGAAGCGGTCGCCGTCGGTCGTGATCACCGCCGCGGTCTGGTTCATCAGACCCAGCACCTCGACGCGCAGCTTCGCAGGGCGCTCGAGCACCACGATCTGCCGGCCGCGCAAGCGCCCCGCTTCCGAGTCGACCGCGAGGTGCGCGCGGCCGCGCAACGCAGCGCGGGACGCGACCTCGGCTTCCCAGCGCTCGAGCAATGCGGCGAGGCGTGGGTCGTCCGCGGGCAGGGGCACCACCGGTGGAACCGTCCGACACGCGAACGCGGACACCAGGGCGACGACGAAGAGCGCCGCTCGAAGCACGCCTATTGGAGCTCGCGGCGGAGATTCTCGAGTTTCTCGAGCAGGTCGGGCTGCTCGTCCAGCAGCAAGTAGGTATCCCCGATGTGCTCCGAGACCACCGGATCTCCCCCGGTCAGATCGTCCGCGTGCTCGAGCGCCGCGAGTGCCTGGTCGATGTACTTGCGGGCCGCCGGCAGGTTACCGCCTTCGACCAATGGCCGGGCACGCATATAGAATACCCAGCCGAGACTGTCGGCGATATAACCGTCCTCGGGCCGGAGCACGAGAGCGCGCTCGATCATCTCCTCGGCTTCGTCGAGGTTGATTCCGCGCTCGGCCCAGGTGTACCCGATGTAGTTGAGCGCACTGGCGTTGTCGGGGTTCGCGGCGAGCGCGCGCCGCATGAACTCGACCGACTCGTCGGTTCGATCGGCTTCGCCGTAGATCACGCCGAGGTTGTAGAGCAGATCATCGTCGTCCGGCTTCGTCGAGAGCAGGCCCTGGACCTGCTCCACCGCACCCTCGAAATCACCCGTCTTCGCCCGCAATGTGGCGGCATAGAGGTCGAGCTCCTGCGACGGCTGTGCGGCATTCGCCTTCTCGACCTCCGCGAGTGCTTCGGCGAATCGCTCGCGGCGCTCGTAGAGCGCGGCGATCTGGGTGCGCGCATCGGGGTAGTGCGCATTGCCCGCGGGAATCCGTTCGAAGGTCTCGATCGCTTCGTCGCCGAGACCGGAGCGGCGTTGCGCGATTCCGAGGAAGAACACCACCTCGTATCCGGTCGGGTTTGCGGCCAGCACCGACTCGAAGCGCTCGCCGGCCTCGTCGTAGCGACGATCTTCGTAGTAGAGGAAGCCGAGCCGCACAAGGGTGCGAAGATCGTCGGGATGCTGGATTTCGATCTCTTCGAGAGTCGCGATCGCACCTTCGCGATCTTCGGCCTTGAGCTGCGCATCCGCGAGTGCCACCAGCGCAGCGTGGTGACCGGGGCTGCGATCGAGAATCTGCCGGTAGACCGCGATCTCGCCGACCGAATCGTCGCGTTCACGCCGCGAGCGCGCGAGTGCGACGTACAGGGCGAGGTTGTCGGGGTCCCCCTTGATGGCATTGTGCAGCACGCGTTCGGACTGCTTGGGCTGACCGAGTGCATCGTAGGCGCTCGCCAGCGCGAGTTGGCTGCGCACCGCATCGGGTTCCTCCTGCAGCAGCCACTGCGCGATCACCAGCGCTTCGTCGATGCGGCCGGCGTCCATCTGAATCTCGTACAGCAGGAAGCCCGCATCGGCACTCAGCGGATCGCCGCTCTCGCCGACCAGCAACGCCTCCGCGGCCGCCGGCGACCGCCGTAGCCGATAGAGCTGCCCGAGGAAGATGCGCGTCACCAGATCGTCGGGCTCGAGTTCGTGGGCGCGTTCCGCGTAGCGGATGCCGTCCGACAGGCGGTTTTGACGCACCAACGACGCGGCGAGTTTCCGCTGGAGATAAGCCGAATCCGGATCCTTCTCGACCGCCCGCTCGTAGGCCGCCAGCGCATCGGCCAGCCTACCCTGCATCTCGAACTGCTG
>JAFDEI010000059.1 GCA_019310425.1 Deltaproteobacteria bacterium
ACTGGTTGTGCGATCGTCGTGTTGGCTCCGAGCATCTCTGGCGAGGCCTGGCTCACCTCACTTCAGTCGCACGTCTTCCTCGGGCTGGCCTCCCTGCTGATCCTCCTCGAGAACATCGACGCGATCGCTACCGCCAGGCGCTGGAGCTACCGGATCCTGTTGCTGGTCGGGGGACTGTCGGGCCCGTACACGGCTTTTCTGCAGCCGCTGTTCGCGGTTCGCGCATTCATCGAGCGCGGCCGGGAGCAGATCATCCATGCGGCGATCGTGACGCTGGCATTCCTCGTGCAGGTGCTGGTCTTCTGGAACTTCTTCGTCGCAACCCCCGCCGTGCACGGACTTCGGAGGAAGGAGCTCGGGCTGGGAATCCTGTCGCGCGTCTTGCGATTGGAAATCAGCGCACCAATGCTCGGCCTGGAGGGGGAAGGCGGGCTCGTCGACCCTCTGAGCTCGCTCGGGGAGCACTGGTTCCTGTTGGCGTATCTGGCGGTATTTCCGTTCGCCTTGATCGACTGGGAACGTCGCCGCTGGAGATCCGTTGATTCGCACCTGCTGCTGTTTCTGGCCTTCAGCGCTCTGACACTCGGTATCTCGGCGTTTTCGTTCGGGATCGACCTCGACGGTCGCTACGCCGTGCTACCGGGATTCGTGCTGCTCTTCTACCTGCTGGACAACATCCACGCAGAGAATCGGCGTTGGATCACGGCGATGCTGATCCTGTTGCTGTCGTTCTCACTATTCGTCGGCATTCGGAACTACCGCAGCTCCGACTCGTTGCGTTGCGACGGCCGGTCGCCGACGAATTGGAGGCAAGATGTAGCGCGTTGGCGCAATGAAGAATCAGCTGCGCGTTTGTGGAAGCGGGAAGCCTCCTATCGAGTCGCGATCTGTCCGCGGGGCCGCTACATGAAACTGCAGCCACACAACGCCGATGCTTCGGAACGGCGGTGAACGGCGGCCTCAGCGAGTCAGTGCAGCACCTGACGCCAGTCGATGCCCGCGAATCGAGGTTTTTCGAACAACAAGCCGAAGCTGAAGACGAGTACACTGAGGACGAACAAGGCCCCGAGCACCACGAGAATCCCCGCGCGCAGCACACCGGAACGCTGCATCCAACGATCGAGCCCTTCGCTCGTGTAGTACGCAAAGGGCACCGACAAGCCGAGCAGATAACTCGCCTTCAGCGTCGCGAAGACTTGATTGCGCCAGTTGAACAACGCATAGCCGGCAATGGTCGCGGCGACCAGCAACAGGAGCGGTGTGTCGAGGCCGTCGGGCCGACGAAAGGCGCGCCGAACACCGCTCACGAGTCCCGCAATCCCCGCCGCAGTCGGTACGACGGCGAGCACGAGCATCGCCGTCCCGAGTGTCCCGACCAATGCGTCGTCGACCGGCAGGAACTTGCGTATGCCGTCGAACCACCAGGTCGTGTACGTGCTGCCCCAGACCGACCTCAACAGGTCCGGCGACAACAGCTGCGGATCGGTCCAGACGGCGAGCGGGAACCGGAAGAAGTCGAGTAGCTCGCGTGAGCCCGGCGGCATCTCCTGCATGACGGCATGCGGGCCCAATCCATGCGGATACACGAAGCCGTACTCGAACCAGTTGCGCGCGTAGTAGGCACCCCCGAACAACAGCACCGGCACACCAAAGATCGCCAGATGGCGTGTGGTGCGGCGAAGGTCAACCGGATCGAGCCCCCGAATCGCGAGGGTCAGGGTCGCGACCAGCACCACCAGCGCTCCGCTGAGCTTGGTCGAGCACGCGAGGCCCGCCATGACGCCGAGCATCGCCAGCCACGCTTCACCGGGGCCGTCAGAGGGGCCTGGCCCGGCACCTGCGTCCCCGCGGTCCGCCGCGCCCAACGCCAGGCCGACGACTACCGTCGAGATCAGGAATGAAACCAGGATCTCCTCTGTGAACATCGCGGAGAGCATGATCTGCACCGGCAGGAAGATCAGCAGGGCTGCGGCGAGCAGCGCTCGCGATGGCCGCTCCGGGTCGCTCCGGTGCACGAGCCATGCCGCCAGGCCAGCCGTCGCGAGACCCGCCAATGAATTCATGAGCCGCACAGCGACCACGGTCACATCGCGGTCACCCGAAAACAGTCGCCCGACACAGGCTGAGAGGTAGTAGAACAGCGGCGGATGCCCGGTCGACCAGCCCGATTCCGGAGCGGGCAGCGCCCACGAGCTCAGCAAGGAGGCGACATATTGCCAGTTGCCGCGCGCGTCGAAACCCCAGAGCGGCGGGTATTGGAACGCGTTGTTCGTGCGAACGACCGCACCCACGACCACCAGCCCGATTCCGAGCGCGATATAGGGTGCGCGAAAGCGCGAGGAAAACTTCACACCGCCCGCCTCCTCCGCGGACGCTCAGGATATCGCGCACTCAACCCGCCTGCCGCAGCGTGTGGATGTGCTCGCTTACGAACGGTGAATTCCGAGAGGATCGAGAAGTGCTGCCGGCTGCAATCCATCGCGCGTGTGTAACCGATCGCAGCGTACAGCGTATTTCGCGAAGGGCCCGCGGCGCTGCTGTGTCGCAGTCAGACCCGGAGGACGATATGCGACGGCCGCGACGACACTGCAGCATTCTGCGGGGATGCGGAACCCTTTTCGGCGCTGCGTTGCTGATCAGCTGCGGCTCGTCGCCGGATCCAAATCGCTACCGGCTTACAGGAAGCGGAGCGCATTGGGATGTCGTCGGCGACGATCACGTATTCGACGATCTGAGGCCACGCTATACCGCCTTCTTCGACGTCGTCCTCGACCCGGCAAACACGCGGATGCCGGACACGCGTCCGGTTCGCGACGATCTCGAAAAGACGCCCGTAGACCGCCGGAACTACGATGCGCTCAACGCGGTGGCGATCGCATACTACGAAATCAACTACCGCGCCGAGCAGAATCGGGGTGCGCTCGCGTATCTCGGCCTGTCTCAGAACACGGCGAAGCTCCTTGCGGTGCCCTGGCGCGCCTACGGAGAAACCGGGGACGCACGCCTTCGCGCGGCAATTCTCGACTTCTTCGAAGACGCAAGCCGCGGAGAGAAGCTGCGGAGCGCCGCCACCGCGCCCCGAGTGGCGCGAATCGTCGCGTCGCTGGCGCACAAAGAGTCGGATCCGGCTCGTCGCACACGAATCAACGAACTCGCACAGGGGAATTGAAGCTCACGGGGAGGTCGAATTGTTCCCGACCGGGCGAGCCGGCGAATCAGAAGGCCTGGATACCGGTCTGTGCGTGCCCGAGAATGAGTCCGTGGATATCGTGGGTTCCTTCATAGGTGTTCACGGTCTCCAGGTTCAGCATGTGTCGCATGACCGGGTATTCATCCGAGATCCCGTTGCCACCCAGCATGTCACGTGCCGCTCGGGCGATTGCGAGTGATTTGCCACAGTTGTTGCGTTTGATCAGTTGTTGCGTTTGATCAGCGAAATCAGCCCGGGCGCAATCTGCTTGCTGTCCATCAACTGCCCGGCGCGAAAGGCCGCCTGCAACCCGAGGCTGATCTCGGTCTGCATATCGGCCAGCTTGATCTGCACCAGCTGATTGGCCGCCAGGGGTCGACCGAATTGCCTGCGATTCATCACGTAGTCGTGGGCGGTCTGCCAGCAGGTTTCGGCGGCACCGAGCGCGCCCCAGGCGATGCCGTAGCGCGCGCCATTCAGGCAGCCGAAGGGTCCCTTCAGGCCCGACGCGTTCGGCAACAGGTTCTCAGAGGGGACGAACACGTCTTCCATCACGATTTCGCCCGTCAGCGATGCTCGCAGCGAGAGCTTGCCCTCGATCTTCGGCGCACTCAGGCCATCCATGCCCCGTTCGAGGATGAAACCGCGAATCACGTCGGCATCGTCCTTCGCCCAGACGACGAAGACATCGGCGAAGGGGCTGTTGGTAATCCAGGTCTTGACGCCGTTCACGCGATAGCCGCCTTCGACCTGCCGAGCGCGGGTGATCATTCCACCGGGGTCGGAGCCATGGTCCGGCTCGGTCAAACCGAAACAGCCGATCCATTCACCCGTGGCCAGCTTGGGCAGGTACTTTCCCCGTTGCGCCTCGTTACCGTAAGCGTATATCGGAACCATGACGAGAGATGACTGCACGCTCATCATCGACCGGAAGCCGGAATCGACCCGCTCGATTTCTCGCGCAATCAGTCCGTAGCTGATGTAATCCACCCCGGGACATCCATAGCCATCGATGGTGGCGCCGAGCAGGCCGAGCCGGCCCATCTCGCCGAAGATCGCCGGGTCTGTCGTCTCGTCCCGAAACGCCTGGCGCACACGCGGGGCCAACTCGTCCTGGGCGTACTGCCGGGCGGAATCACGCACCGCCCGCTGCTCTTCCGACAACTGCTGCTCCAGCAGGAATGGATCCCGCCAGTCGAGTTTTCCCCATGAAGGAATCGACATGATTTGCTGGTCCTTCTGTCTGGGCCCGCCCCTGAACGAGCGCGAACCAATCCTCGGAGGATAGGAAAATACGGCTGCGAAGGTCGGGATCCTAGGAGACTTGCAGCAGCACCTTGCCGAAGTGTTCGCTGGCCTTCACGAGGCGGTGTGCTGCTGCGGCGTTGGCGAGCGCAAAGCTGCGGTGGACGACGGGGTGGATCTCGCCGGATTCGAGTGCCGCACCGAAACGCGCGAGGAAGCCCGCGACGATTTCGGCCTTCTCCTCGACCGGCCGAGCGCGCAGCGTCGAGCCGATCAGCTGGAGCCGGCGCGTGAGCAACGCGGCGAGACTCAACTCGGCCTTGGCGCCGCCCATCAGACCGATCACCACCAGCCGCCCCCCAACCGCGAGAGCGTCGAGATTCCCGCGAAGATATGGGGCACCGATCGAGTCGAGCACGACATCGACCCCACGGCCGCCGGTGGCCTGCTTGGCCTCGGCGGCGAAGTCGCCGCTGCGGTAGTTCACCGCGACATCCGCGCCCAGCTCGCGGCAGCGTGCGCACTTCTCATCCGAGCCCGCGGTCACGATCACTGTCGCGCCGGCCGCCTTCACGAGCTGGATCGCGGCCGTACCGATGCCGCTGCCGCCGCCGTGGATCAGCGCGGCCCCACCGGTGGCGAGGCCGCCGAGCTGAAATACGTTCAGGAAAACCGTCAGGAACACCTCCGGGATCGCCGCGGCCTCCTCGATGCCGAGCCGATCCGGCACGTGCATCGCCGAGCCCGCGTGCACCACGACCTCTTCCGCGTAACCGCCGCCTGCGAGCAACGCCATGGCGCGATCGCCGACGTTCCAGCCGGGTACGAAGTCAGCCACTTCGACTACCTCGCCCGCGCACTCCAGCCCGAGGATCGGCGACGCCCCCGGCGGCGGCGGGTAGAGACCCTGCCGCTGCAGCAGATCGGCGCGGTTCACCGCACTCGCCGCCACCCGGATCCGCAGCGAATCGGGCTGCATCACGGGCGCGGGCGCCTCGCCGAGTTTCATCGCGTCTTCGTTTCCGGGCTCGTCGACTGTGATCGCTTTCATGGCCCTAGCCTAACCGCGATGATCGGCGCGCGCGGCCCCGGGGAGCCGGAGCCGCACGCACCTGGCTTCGCCTGACGCTCAGGCCCTGTGCCGGACGCCTCGGCGGAGTCGCCCTCGGGCCGAGAGCCCGACCAACGACAGCGCTACGAGTATCCCGGTCGACGGCTCGGGCACCGGCACCAGGGGAGCATCGCCCGGCCAGATCTCCGGCAGGTTCGCGTTCACGCCGACCCAGCCACCATTCACCAACGGCTGTTGGTAAACGCCGAGTTCCGTGGTCAGCCAGCTCTCACCATCACCGCTCTCCCAGAACGACAGCCAATTCCCGGTTTCCGTGACGTGATTCTCGCTGCCTTCGTCGTAGTTCACGTAATCGACGAAGGCAGTCTGCGACCAGCTGAAGCCCGACACGTTCGTCATCAAGGCGTCGAGTGCGTCCGCGTACGAGAGCAGGCCGTCCCACTGAAGACGCCACGCATGTGACGATGTCGCGCCGGTCTCCCAGTCGATGACGATCATCGTCTCGTTGGCGCCGCTGCCGATGGTGCTGTCGATCAGCACATCGTCGAACGACAGGCCGAACGCCTCACCCGCCAGCAGCAGAGCGGTAATGGAAGTCCAGAGGATTCGTTTGATGTTGGAATGCATTTGTTCAGTTTCCTTGTGCGCCCCGTTTCGCGAAGGCGCTTCCCCGAAAAATCCGTCCCGGCGAACGCCCCGTCGGCTTCCACGCATCGCTCAGGGGACACGATGCGAATTGCTCGACAAGGCCCCGAACTCGCTGGGACACTTCATTCGCGACCAGGCAGGTCTTCCGGCTCAGGGTGCGAAGCCGACCCACCTTCCCGTGACGCCCTTCTCGGGTGGCTACTCGTTGGCCGCAGCGCGACCAATGCCTTCGCCTCGTCACAGTGGTGTTCGGGTCGGCCGTTTTCCATTACGGCGGCGCGTCCGCGGGGGAGTGGTCGTTCCGATCGCTGCCGGTTCGGGCAATGACCGTCGGAACGCTTCACCCCTCTTCCCTCTTCGATGCGCGACCGGCACTTCTCCAATCGCGCGATCACCTGGTAGCTGCTTCGTACCGTTCGATTTCGACGAAGGCACGTTGCAAGGGCTACGGAACACCGCGGCGCACGCCGCGGCGAACCAGCCTCGCATCCGGCCTCGGCGCCGGAAGGCGCTGAGGCGAAGAAGCCAAAGATGCTGTGCGGTCTCGACTCATCATTCCGCGTCCGTCAGCTCGAAGCGGACCGGCACCACGACCCGCCCGTAGACCCAAGGCAATGACCCCGCGTCTTCGACCGCGAGCAGCGCGGCGCGGTCCAGTGCACCGCTGCCGGAGCTGGCACTGGTTTCGATCTCGACGGGACGTCCACCGCGTTCGATCTCGAAGGCCACCAGCGCCTCACCCTCGACACTGCGCGCCAGCGCAATGGCGGGATAGCGCACCGCCCGCTGCACGCGGCGTTGAATCTCCGCCAGACGCGCTGCGACGTTCGGAGCACCGGGTATCGCGTCCTCGACCATCGGCGGCTTCGCCGAGACCGCCGCCAGGTCTTCCGCGGCGGCGTCCGAGGCAAAGCCGAAGAAAGCCAGACAGCCGATCAGCGTGAGTGCCGACGGGACCGTCACCGAGCCTGCCCCGCCCGTCGCAGCCGCGCGTGCGCGACGCCGGCGAGCAACACGAAGATCGCGAGAAGTCCCGGACGCGACAGCGCGGGTACGGGAATCGCGGGAGGCTCTTCGGGCGAAGAGTGAACCGCAACCACCGCGTCGATATCGGGTCCCGATTGCCCCAGGCTCGCGGAACGCGCTTGGAATGTCGTGCTCTCGACCTTCACGTAGCGCACCCAGGCGAGCCCGACATCCGCCAGATCGAACGAATCCCCCCCCGAGCCCGGAGGCGCCTGGAAGGTGAAGCTGTCTTGATCCACCAGGTCCTCGATGGGCGTCGTCGTCGGGATCGAGGGATGCGGGTTCGGGGCGAGGCCGAGATCCGAGAACACGGGATAGATGCCCGTGCAGCCGGGCCAGTAGGGGCCGGCCGCCGACGTGAGCGTGCAGGGAAACTCGGCCCAGTCCGTGCCGTTCTGGCTCACCTTCACACGGCCCGGCTCGGCGAACGGGGGAGCGCTGTAGCCGTCACCGGCGATCAACATGAAGGGGTTCTCGAAGACCGTGAAGTCCACACCCGGCCCATCGACGATGACGTTGTCGGCGAAGCGCACGACGATGCTGCCTCCGTTTCCGAGCGACACCACGTCGACGGAACCAATCCAGAGCCCGGCACCGACCGGCGGACCCAGCGCCACTGCGGGCAGCAGGTTGGCGTTGTAACCGCCGTTGGCGCCCTGGGTGTACGACACGACCTCGTCCGCATAGGGGTCACCCATTGCGTCGAAGCTCGAGCCCGCGAGGACCGGTGCCCCGCCGATTTCGATCGATACGTCGATCTGGTTGCTGCCCAGAACGACGAAGCCGTCCCAGACGTCGACCGCGGTCGCGACGATCTCGCCCCCGTTCGGGGGCGAAAACGCAAACGCGCTGCTGATATCGTTGCCGTTCAACGACACCGAGAGCGTTCCGGTATCCGCACTCGCGTCGAACGCGATCTCGATGGAAACCGGCATCCAGGTGAGCTCTGCGCCTGCGGCCGGTACCCGAACTGCGACCGCCCCGGCCGCCGTACCGGTGCAGGCCACGCCGACGACCAGCGCGAGTCCAATCGATCGCCAAGTCGCGGACCCGCGACTCACGGGAGTTCGATTCCGCATACCAATCCCTCCTGTTGTCCCACCAGAAACACCACATCGGGCCCGCTCGCGAACGCACCCGGCCGCACCGCCACCGCCCCCGGCGAACGCGGCTCGGTCAGCGTGTCAGCACGAATCGGGGCCGTAATATCCAGTTGGTCGATGAATTTGAATCGTTCCACCGCCACGGGCGCGGGCGGGTCGCCCGTGAGGTCGACCAGGAATTCTGTCAGCGTGCCGTCGCACGACTCCGTCACGAAGAAGCGATTGCCGTCGAACGCCACACCGCCGACCGACCCCGGACAGCTCGCCGCGGGCGCGCCGCCCAGCCGCGACGGGATCAGCAGCGGATCGTCCGCATCGAAGATCACCGCGTCCCCGCCATCGAGCACGATGGGCTCCACGACGGAACCGGGCAGGCCCGGATCTGCGGCGAGCGGTTTCAGGTCGACCGCGTAGATCTGGTGACCGATCACGCCTCCGACCACACCGATGCGGCCCGTTTCGTCGACGCGCAACCCCGACGGCGAAAGTCCCGCGAGGCCGAGCGGAATCGTGGCGACGATCTCGAGTGTATCGGCGTCGATCACGTCGATCGACGCCTCCGTGTTCGCGATTCCCGCGGCCTCGATCTCGTCGGTGTTCGGGTCGTCCTCCGCGACACCGATCGCTCCACTCACGGTGACGAGAACGAACGAACGCCCGGCGACTTCGAGCGCCGTCACGTGGCTCGGATTGAAGCCCGTCGTGATCAATACCGGCGCCAACTCGGAAGGACTGAGGGTCGGAGGATCGACGCTCCAATCGACGGCGTAGACGAGCACCGCGCCCGGGAGATACTGCGTGTCGGGCGTGCCCGTGTCGTTACCAAGATTCGAGACGGAGACGAACAGATGGTCGCCCGCAAGCGCCGCCCCCGAAGTGAATTTTGATCGATAGCTCGGCGTAGCCGGGTCGCACCAACGCGACGGCATTAGTGAGTCGGCGAACGGGGCACCGCGAGAATCGAGTGCGTCGGGGGGCGGTTTCACACACGTGGTGGTCGACACCGCGGTGCGAGACTCGGCGCCCGCTCCGGGGTCGGGCAGGCCCGGGTTGTCGGCCTTCGCAAACGTTGCCGGGACCGAAATATCGACTTCGATCAACTCGCCGGTCGCGGGCGAGAAGAACATCACCTCTTCGTAAGAACTCATCGTCACGAACGCGAGGTCGGGTGAAACGATGTGGATGTCGTCCGGGAATGGCGCCCGGCTATCGACTTTGCCGTCGCCGTCGGAGTCGTCCGGAATCTTCAGGGTCGCGATCGAAGCGGCATGTTCGGGTGGCACGACCGACACATCAATCGGAATCAACGAGCGATCCCCGAAGGTCACCACCCAGATCAGGGAATCGTCGCCCGGAACGAAACCGAAGCCCGGCGGGAACGCACTCGGGAGGGCCGCGCAGCGGGAGTCGGTACTCACGACCTCGATGCTGCCACCGTCCCCACCGCCGCCACCGTCCCCACCGCCGCACTTGCCCCCGAGGAGCACACAACACGACGCAACGAGCAACGCAATACCGACCTTGCGCCTCATCTACAGCTCCCAATTCAGGGTGAAGGCGAAGGTTCGACCGGGCTGGGGAAAGAACGCCGCATCGCGAACGCTGCGGTCCGTCAGGTTCTTGACAGCGAACGACAGCAGCAACTCGCTCCCCGGAACGTGCTCGCCGACGAAGGGAAGCTGGGCGATGTCGATTCCGAGACTCAGGCCATAGATGGCTCGCGCCGAGATGCTGGTGCCGCCGGTGCTCGTCACGGGAATCTCGCTGGTGTAGACGCGCTCCGCGACCAGCCGGACGACACGACTCGGCGGCCCGAGTTCGAGTCGCAACAGGTATTCGCTGCGGGCCCGGCCGGGCAGCTGATTCCCGGACGCCTTATAGCGTGGATCCATCAACGTCCAGTTCCCCGAGAAGCCGAGCCATCCGAACAGCCGAAAACCACCCGCGAGCTCCAAGCCGTCGATCCGGGCGGGGCCGGTGTTGGTCGCCGCGACGACCCTGCCGCCGACCAACTGGAACAGGATCGACTCGTCGATGTCGTTGTGAAAGAGCGCGAACTCGATCCAGCCGGTTTCGAGCGGGCCCCAGGCATCGAGCCCCAGCTCGAAACCGACGTCCGCATTGAAGGCCTCTTCAGGCTTCAGATTCGGATTCCCGCGGATGGCCCCTTCATCGAAGTACAGCTCGTCGAAGTTTGGAACCCGGTACGAACGTTCGACGTTTCCCTTGATGACAAACCACGGAAAGACCCGCACGATCACCCCCAGCCGCGGAAGCCACTCCGTGTCGAATCCCTCGGTGTCGTCCATCCGAAGAGCCGGAATCAAACGCAGCCGGCGGTCCCAGACGCCGATCTCGTCCTGCAAGAACACGCCGATCGTGCGGCGATCGTAATCGGGCGCGTTCTTCGCGTGCAGCAGGTCCCAACGGAACTCGCCCCCGAGTGAGAGCGCATGCTCGGTCGGGCCGAGCGACCACTTCCCGTCCGTATTCAGCCGCGTGCCGACGGAGTGATTGCGGTTGTCGCTGTCGATCTCTTCGAGAAAGGGAGGTTCGGAATCCTTGAAGCGACTGCGGTCGTAGCGGTGGAAGACCTGAAGGGAGCCGCCGACGGGCGAATCGAACAGCCCGGCAGCGTCGAGCACCGCGCTCGCGACATTGCGGGTCCGTCGCTGGTGCGCGGTCAGACTCTGCCCGCGCAATTCGCCGAAAATGAGCCAGTCCGGACCGGGCCGCCCCGAGCTGTCGTACAGGAAACTATCGCGAACACTGATGCGCCCCCAGCCGCCGAGGTCGCGGGCGAGCGACAACAGGACGGAGTGGGCTTCGCTCTCGTTGTTGACGCGTTCGTACGGTCCACTCGACTCGATCACACCGACGTCGGTCTCGCGACGCGCCGAATGGAAATCCCAGTCGCCGTCGGTGTGGTAGCCCGAGTAGCCGAGCGACGTCTCGATGTCGCGCCATTTCCCGCTGTGGGTCGCCGAGCCCCCGAAGGTGCCGAACGACTCCGCTGAAAACGAAGCCGTCGTGCGCGGCGTTCCGCCCGGGCGCCGAGTCACGAGATTGACGACTCCGCCGATGGCGTCACTGCCGGTCTGCACCGAGCCGCCACCGCGCGAGATCTCGATGCGGTCGAGCAGCTCCACGGGCAGGGTCGAGAGGTCCACACTGCCGGTCTGCGCGGTGTTGAGTCGCACACCGTCCAGCAGGACCACGACCTGGCTCGAGGTCGAACCGCGAATCGAGATCTCCGCCCGGTCGCCGCGACCGCCGAAGCGCCGCACCTGCACGCCGACGCTTTCGTCGAGGATCTCCGCGACGCTCTTCGCTTCGCCCTGGTACTTCTCCATTTCGATCACGGTCGTGAACGCCGACGGATCCTCCGGAAGATCCGCCGGCCGCAGCGCCTGGACGAGTACGGGGGGGGTTCGGCGCTCGGGCAGCGTCGATTCGCCGGGCGGGTCCGGTGCGATGGCCGAGGCCACCTCTGCGAAACCGGCCGCCGCGATCAGCACGACCAGCGCGCCGACAGCGGTCGATTTGCTCGCGCGGGTCTTTCGTCGGAGATCGGGGAGCCGGTGCATTCGCACTCCAGCGCCCGTCGCGGGAGAAGCATGCAACGGCAATGGAATGCCCGGGCGGACCTGGATCGACCAGGGGGTCCGCATAGCACCGCAGCACCGCTCTCTTCCGCGAGGAGCAGCCGCATCGCACTCGGGCAGGTTTCCTGGCTGATGGGTGTCTGCGGCCGGTGTCGTCGACACCTGCTGCGATCGTCCTGCCCGCGCCTTCCCGAAGCCGAATTCAGTGGCCTGTTGCGGGCCGGACTACCCAATTACAGTGGCGGGACCGCGGCCGATTCTCACGGCCTTCCCTTTTACCCACTCTGGGCACCCGAGTGCTCTGTCTGTGACGCACCGTATACACCCGCTGCCGGTCACGGTCAAACCCGCAGGCCCCTTCAAGCGGCGGGCCCGTCGTGACGATGAGCCCCGGAGCCCTCGAAAATGGGGAATTTCCGGGATGATTCAGCTGGTTGCGGCATCGTCGTGGCGCCCTCTGCGCCGGATCGCCGCGCTCGTCGCGAGCGCAGTGCTGATCTGCGGCTGTGGGACGATCCAGCACGGGCGAGCGACCGCGGACGTCGCGGGACGGACCCTCTCGACCGCCACCCCTCCGGGCTCGGAACGCCTGTCCAGCGAAATCGACTACGACCGATCGGTGCTCGCGACCGTCCGGAAGCACGGCCGGCCCGAATATCTGCACGTCGTCGACCGCGACACGCTCTATCTCTTCTTTACCGAGCTCAATCGCGTGGTGATGATCCAGCGCAACCTGATCCCACCCGGCGTGGTGAGTGAATACGCGCCGATCCCCGGGCACTTCCTGAAGCTGCTTCCGAAGGCGGAGATCGCGCGCAACCAGGCTCGCCGCCAAGCGCGCAGGACGAAGCGCCTGGCGGCACGCCATACCGCGCGGGCCGCTGCGCCGCCGGCCGCGCGGAAGCCCGCGTCAGCTAGTACCGCCCGGACTCTGAACCGTTTCGATGTCGAGATGCTGATTCAGCGCTTCCGCACGCCGATCAGCGCGGCGGACCCGGGCGTTCAGGGGTGGCGGTTCGGGAAGCTCGCCGACGGCAGCCGCAGTGCATTCGCCCGCACCGCGGATGCCGAATACCGTATCTCGTCCAATTCGGTGTTGATCGCGAGTCGCATCGGAGCGAATTCCCGCAAGACGCCTGCCGGACTCCGGTTGGGCTACTACCGCGTAAACCGCGTGGTCTTCGGAACCCGCGCGCATGCGATCAGCGACCAGGTCGCCCCGATCGTGACATCGGTCGCCAAAGATCCGAGCGGGCGAACCCGGGTCGCGAAACGCGTTGCGGGCCGCACCGTGCGCATCACCCGCGACACCGCAAAGGGACTGCTGATCTATCGCGTGGGCACGGACTGAGCGACGGCAGTTCGCGCCGCAGCGACAACGGCCGGTTCTCGCGGGATTTCGATCGCGATCCAGTCGATCGCAGCGCTGGACGCGCCGCCCGGAACGGCCCCCTGGCGGATGTCCGGCAGGGCGCTCTGGGCCAGGCCGAAGGCCAGGTTGCGGGTCGCGATCGACGACCCGACCGACTCGATCTCTACCCATGCAGCGCCCGGTCTTTCGCCGAGCATGCCCGAGACGGTGTAGCGGCTGCCGCGCTTGTCGATGCGCAAGCGTACCACCTGATCGTCGATCAACTTCCGCGAGAAACCCCGCCACAGCCACTCCGAGTCGCAGACATTGCACTCGATGGCCACGAGCGGCCGTTCACGGCTGCGGATCCGGCCGTCGCGACCCTCGACCGCAGCCAACATCAGCCGGTGCCCGGTGTATTTGTTCGGCACCGAACGGATCTGAGCGCCGAACCAGCGACCTTCTTCGTCCCGGAGCGTGAGGTAGAAATTCTCGGCGCCGGTGTCGAGATGGAACTTCAGCTCCGTAGTAACCCTCCAGTCACCGGCCGGCATCGGCTCGTTGAGCCGGAACAGGTTCGCGAGTCCCTCACTTGAAATCCCGACCGGCGTCCGGCTCTCGACCCAGAGCGCACCATCCGTAACCGCGAACGCCGCGGGGTCCGGTCGCTCGACGCTCCAATGCGGGGCGAGCCTCGTGCCGTAGAATTCGTCGCGAAACACCTCGGTCGGCTTCGGGAGATCCGACGGCGACTCAGGCTTCGAATCGAACGCGAGCATGGGTTGCGCGGCGAGCACGGCGGCGATCACCATGGCCGCGATCCAACACGTCAGCCGGGGTGCGCTAATGCCTCTCGCTGGTGGACCGATCCTCATGAGACCATCCTCCGTCTTCTTCGCTTCGCGCTTCGACCGGATAACACCACTCCACCGGGATCGCCGCAGTGAAGTACTTCACTCTCTGCAACGAAACATCCCACGCCCAACCCGGTTCGGGTCGCCTGTACTAGAGTGAGTCGGCGGCTGGAGGCGATTCGCGCACGATTCCTGTGGCGAACACGGACCCCGGCACCCGAATTCACGATGAACCCCGACGACGAACGCGTGAAAGGCCGCTCGATCTTCGAGGCCCAGGGCGACCTCCTGGTGCCGAGCGAACTCGCGCGCGGCCCTTGGTACCCGGGCACCCAGCATGGCAGCACGATGCTCGGACTGCTCGCGCGAGCGGTCGAGCGCTACCCGAGCGACCGCCCGATGCAGGTCACGCGCTTGACGGTCGATTTCTCGCGTGCGGCGCCGCTCGCTCCCGTCGCGACCCCGACCCGAATGATCCACGCGGGCAAGAGCGTGCAGGTCATCGAGGCGCGGATCGAAGCCGGGGGGGAGACCTACGCGCGCGCAACCGGTCTGCGCTTCCGCCTCGAGGAACTCGACCTCACCGGCGCCTCACCGCGCTACGGGATGGGACCGCGACACCCATTGCCGGCCCCGGACGAGGGCCCACAGCTTCCGGCCCTGAACGAGAGCGACGTCGAGGCCTTCCACATCGCGCTCGAGATGCGCCCGACCGCGGCGGCGAGCATGCCCGCGATGTGGTTCCGGCTGCGCTGTCCGTTCGTAGCGGGTGAGGAGACCAGCCCATTCGTGCGTGCAGCCGTGATCGCCGACTGGACCTATTCGATTCCGTTCATGCAGGAGCTGCTCGTCGACCCCGAGAGCGCGAACCGCGAACGAGACTTCACCACCATCAATCCCGACACGAGCCTGAACCTCCACCGCCCGATGATCGGCGAATGGTTGTGCATGGACTCCCACGTCCACTACGCCAACTGCGGCGCCGGTTCCGCCGTTGCGCTGCTACACGACGAAACCGGGCCGGTCGGTCACGCATCGCAGTCGATATTGATTCGGGGCCCCGACAAGCGACCGATCCTCGACGACGAACTCCGCCAGCGCGACTAGCACGGCGTGAGCCCGGCACTCGCGACGAAACTCGCTTCCGTCGAACAACGCCTTCGGCACGGTATCACGACCACGGCCGAGTCGGACCGTCGCGCCGTGTCACGGCCCGCGCGACGCTGCTTCAGTCGAGCTTCAGCCTCTCTGCGGCATTCTCGAACAGAATTCTGCGCTCGAGGCCGGCATCACCCATGCAGGCGGACCTGGCGATTGCGATGGCGGGCAAACAGTTTCCAAACGGCCAGTCGGAGGCGAACAGCACACGCTCGGGACCGAAGGCCGCGAGCAATTCGCGCACGGTAGCGACGGACTGAAACGAGGTGTCGACTGCCACATTGGGAAATCCTGCGAGTAGCTTGATTACATCGTACACTTCGAAGAGACCCGCGTGCCCGGCGATGAAGTTCACCTGCGGAAAGTCTCGAACGAGCGCGACAGCATCGGGGATGGCGCCGTTGCTGGGACGCTCGCGCACGCGATCGCGGCCGAGGTAGTAGGACGAGACCCCGCAGTGGAAGAGCACGGGCAACCCATGCCGCGCGAACGCAGCCACGGCTGCCCGCGTTCGTGGGCTCGTCAGGGGAACGTTTTGGATAATCGGGTGGAGCTTGAGGCCGCGAGCACCCGCGTTGACGTCGGCATCGAGCGCAGACGCCGGATCGACATCCCGGGTGTAGTCCACGCCGGTGAAGGGCAGCAGCCGGGGCTCCTTCGCCGCCGCTCGTGAGAGATCGTCGAACCGCACGTAGGGGGGAATCGGCAGCACAACCGTGTGCGAGATGCTGTTCTCGTCCAACGAACGAGTGAGGTTCTCGAGCGTCGCGGTGGCGTTTCGGGCCCGCTCGGCGCGCGTGACCCAACGACACCCGAGTCGATAAAGGAACTTCCCGAGCACGACCGGCCCCGCGTGAAGCGCTCGCTCGGAGACATCGACTGGGTCGAGAACGCGCTGCTTCACGATACCGTGCTGCTCGATCAGCGCACCTCCATTCGGCTCGAGAATGTCTCCCAGATGGCTGTGAGCATCGATGATGCGATCCACACTGATCTCCCTGAACATGGCTCGAGCATACCGCGAAGACCTGCCATCAGACCTCTCCTTTTCCCTTACCCCCAGCTGCATTATGGTGGGTGCCCCCCCCCTCCACAGGGAAACCCGACATGCCCAGCACCTCGATCGGTGGAATTTCGAAGGCGGCCCACTGGGCCCTGTTCGCCGGCACGATATTGCTGGGTGCCTGCGCCACGGTCGATTTCGACCACCCCAAGCTAGAAACCCGCGCGTTGAACGGAACCAGCGACACTTATCTGGCCAAGGGTATTGGCCCGTTGGTCGCGCAGCATCCTGGAAGATCGGGCTTCTATCTCCAGAGCGACGGCATCGACGCTCTCGCGGCGCGCTTTGTGATGGCACACCGAGCGGAAGAATCCATCGACGCGCAGTACTACCTGATCACCGGCGACATGGCGGGCTATCTGTTCATCGGATCGCTGCTACAAGCCGCTGACCGCGGAGTCCGGGTGCGGCTGCTGCTGGACGACATCCAGACCCAGGGTTACGACGCCGGCATGGCCGCCCTGGATTCGCATCCGAATTTCGAGGTACGCATCTTCAACCCTTGGGCGACACGTAGCTTTCGCGTTGCAGACCTATTTCAGTTCAACCGAATCAATCGCCGAATGCACAATAAGTCTTTCACTGCCGACAACCAGATCACGATCATCGGCGGACGCAACATCGCCGACGAATATTTCGGGGCCAACAAGGTCGTGAATTTCGGCGATGTCGATGTGTTGAGTATCGGGCCGGTCGTTCAGGAGGTGTCGACCATGTTCGACAGCTACTGGAACAGCCGATATGCGGCCCCGGTAGCGGCCTTTGCGAAGATGCCTGACGACCCGGCCGTCGCCCTCGAGCAGCTGCGGGCGCGAATCGACGAAATCCTCGCCGAGGCCCGGCAATCACAATACGGCGAAGCGGTCACCGCCGATATCAACCGGTACCTCGATACCGGCGGCGACCTATTCACCTGGGCGCCGTACACACTGGCCTACGACTCGCCCGACAAAGCCGACAGCAAGCTGGCCAAGGGTGCCGAGAACATCACAACAGCGCTTGCGGAGGTCGTCGCTGGAGCCAACGAGGAGTTGATCGTCATCTCACCCTACTTCGTGCCCCGCAAGAGCGGCGTGGAGTATTTCCAGAGCCTGATCGACCGGGGGTTGAGAGTCACCGTGATCACGAACTCCCTGGCGGCGAACAATCACGGCATCGTTCACTCCGGCTACATGGGATCACGCAAGGCGCTGTTGAGAATGGGCGTCGAACTCTACGAGGTCAAGGTAACGGCTATGCCCAAGGGCATCGAACGGGGTGGTAGCGGCGCATCGCTGGCGACGCTGCACACCAAGGCATTCCTGGTCGATCGCAAGCATCTGTTCGTAGGCTCGTTCAACTGGGACCCCCGCTCTGTCGACATCAATACCGAGCTGGGCGTCGTCATCGAATCGAAGGAGATGAGCGAGACGACTGGAAAATTGTTGGACGAGTCTCTGCCCGACAAGACCTACCAGGTCGTGCTGGATGAGAATGGCCGCCTGCGGTGGATCGACGATTCAGGGGAAGAGTCGGTCATCTTGACCAAGGAACCCGATACAACCTGGTGGCGGAGAGTGAAGGCGAACCTCGGCCGCCTGCTTCCGATACGCGGCCAGCTCTGAGGCCGAGCGTAGCTGGAGACCCGGCGGTTGCCGGGTCCCGGAGCTGGCTCTCGCATCTTGCGAGCGTGCGAGAGCCACACCCAGCCCGGATCAGCTGCCGATCCGTCTCCGATGGACCAGGAAGGCTGCACCGGCGCTCATCAAGAGCAGGCCCACGAGCATCCGCCCGCCGGCCGATGCGCTCGGAATCGACGTACCGCATAGCGGGATCGGGTCGTGCGCGCAGCCGATTACCTGATCACAGCTGTCGGCCGTACACTCGTCGGCGTCGTCGCAGTCGGTCGGACCACCGGCCAGACAGGAGCCGCCGCCACAGGCGTCGCCCGTCGTGCAGGCATCACCATTGTCGCAAGGATTCGTGTTGTCGGCGTACTGACAACCGAGACCGGAGTCGCAGCTGTCGTTCGTGCAGCCGTTGGTGTCGTCGCAATCGAGCGGGCCACCGCTCTGACAGCTGCCGCTGCCACAGGTGTCCCCGTCCGTGCAGGCGTCGCCGTCGTCACAAGGATCCGCGTTGTCGACGTACTGACAGCCCAGACCGGAGTCGCAGCTGTCGTTCGTGCAGCCGTTGGCATCGTTGCAGTCGAGCGGGCCGCCGGCCTGGCAGGAGCCGCCGCCACAGATGTCGCCCAGCGTGCAGGCGTTGGCGTCGTCACAGAGATCCGTGTTATCGGCGTACTGACAGCCCAGACCGGAGTCGCAGCTGTCATCCGTGCAGCCGTTGGCATCGTCGCAATCGAGCGGGCCACCCACGAGGCAGGTTCCCGCGCCATCGCAGGTATCCGAATCGGTGCAGGCATCGGCGTCGTCACAGGCCGCCCCGACACTGTTGAACTGGCAGCTCGAGGAGCAGCAGTCGCCGTCGAGGTTGTTGCTGTCGTCGCAGGTCTCGCCCGCTTCCAGGATGCCGTTGCCGCAGGTCGCCTGGCCGGTCTCCACGAGCTGGAAGACGTCGAAGGTGTAGGCCTTGCGACCATCGGGTGCGCCGGAATCCGCCTCCACGCGGATCACGATGGTGCCGTCGGCGCCGGGGTCGATGTCCGTCCAGCGGGCAACATAGCCCTCGGCATGATTGTTTCCGGTGACGAAGCTGACACTCGTCGGAGTGACCTCGGTGACTCCCGACGTACTCACGTTCGTCGACGCGTCGACGCCGGAAAGCGTGTAGACCGATGTGCGATCCGTGTACCCCGCCGTGCTCGTGGTGTTGGCCTGGGAGCGAGTGGCGCTCGTCGCGAAGGTGTAGGTCGCCGCCGGGTCGAGGCCGGTCAGGGTCAGATCCACCCACCAGCCTGCAGCGCCGTAGTAGGTGGTGCCGGTCATGTCGGCGATCCCACCGAAAGTATCGTGTGCGTCCGTGCCGACGGCTGTGTCGTAACCGCCGGTCCAGGTGGAGGCCACCTGCGGCTGCCACTGCACGTTCGTCGCGGAATTCTCGCTGAACGTAGCCGTGATGCCCGTCGGGTTGCCGGTCGCGTGGTCGAGCAGCTCACCGCTGGTGTTCGGATAGGCCGAGCCGCCGGTGTAGGTCGCGGAGTCCCCGGACACGACACCGATGCCGATGGTCGTCACGTTCGTGTCGGTGTAGTGGACCGAGACACCCTGCGGATCGATGCCGGTGCTGTCGAGGCCCGGATCGTAGACGCAGTCGTTGTAGGCCGTGAACCCGGTCGTGCAGCCGATGATCGGATCGTTGGCGCAGCCGGTGACCCCATCACAGCTGTCCGCGGTACATGCGTCGCCGTCGTCACACAACCCGTCATTGGGCGTATTGACTGCGCTATCGGTGACCTCATCGCAGCTGTCGTCGGTACACGCGACTGAGTCGTCGACCGACGGCAGAGCGCCCGTCTGGCAATCGAGTGCCGCATCGCAGGTCTCCGAGCCGTCGCAGTACAGGCCGTTGTCGCAGTTCGCATCGTTCGCCGCGTTCACGATCGAGTCGGTCGCCTCGTCGCAGCTGTCGTCCGTGCAGACGACACCGTCGTCGAGGGTCGGCGGCGTGCCGGCCTCGCAGCCGAGCAATGCATCGCAGATCTCCGAGCCGTCGCAGAACGCGCCGTTGTCACACAGTGTGGCGTTGGGCGTGTTGACCACGGCGTCCGTCGCCTCGTCGCAGCTGTCGTCCGTGCACGCCACGCCGTCGTCGACCAGCGGCGGCGTCCCGGCACTGCAGGTCCCGGCGTCGCAGGTCTCCGTTCCGTCGCAGAACAGACCGTTGTCGCAGTCCGCATCCACGACGCAGCCGACACAGGCGTCGCTGCCTTCGTCACACACCAGCAACGGCTCACAGGGGTCCGTCGAGGCCTGGCAGCCGGCGACGGGGTCACAGGTTTCGGCACCGTTGCAGAACGCGCCGTCGTCGCACGACAGCGGGGTTCCGGCCTGACAGTCGAGGACCGCGTCGCAGACCTCGAGACCGTCGCAGACATCCGCGTTGTCGCAACTGGCGTGGTTCACGGCGTTCACCACCACGTCCGCGGCTTCGTCGCAGCTGTCGTCCGTGCAGCCGACTCCGTCGTCGATCGTCGGC
>JAFDEI010000233.1 GCA_019310425.1 Deltaproteobacteria bacterium
CGCTGCTCGGCGAGGCGGTCCGTCGCATCAACAACGAGGAGAGCGTCAGCTCTCTATTCGTCTGAAATTCCGTAGGAGAAGACCCGTGTCAGATACAACACTCACCGTCGAGACTCGAGAGGGCACCGGAAAGGGCGTCGCGCGCAAGCTTCGCGCGGCAGGCCGCATTCCGGGTAACTGTTACGGGAAGAATGCGGCCCAGAACATCAGCGTCGATCCGAAGGCGCTCGACCACTTGATCAAGAGCAGCGCATCGGGCTTGAATACGCTGATCGACCTCAAGGTCGAGGGCGGCGGCGGTTTCGACGGCAAGAAGGTGCTGCTGAAGGAATTGCAGAGTGATCCGGTCAGCAACGAATTGCTGCACGCCGACTTCTTCGCGGTCGACCTGACCCACACGATCGACGTCGCGGTGCCGATCCACGCGACGGGCACCCCGGTCGGTGTGTCGATGTCCGGCGGTATCTTCGACCAGGTGCTGCGTGAGATTCATCTCGAGTGTCTGCCGGACTCGATTCCGGAAGAGGTCGTGGTCGACGTGACCGATATGGACATCGGCATGTCACTCCACATCCGCGACCTCGAGCTGCCCGAGGGTGTGAAGCTGCTTTCGGACGGCGACTTGTCGGTGGCTTCGGTGCTCGCACCGAAGGCCATCGAGGAAGAGGTACCGGCGGAAGAGGTCGAGGGCGAGGGCGAAGGCGAAGGCGAAGTGGCGGAAGGCGCCGAAGAGTCGGCCGAGGGGGCTTCCGAGCCCGAGAAGTCCGACGACTGACGCTGAGCCGAAGCGGGCACATTCGTGAATCTCGTCGTTGGTCTCGGGAACCCCGGTCGCCATTACGCCGACACCCGCCACAACGTGGGGTATCGCGTCGTGGCGGCGTTCGCAGAGCGTCACGGCATCCTCGGGGTGCCGCACGAGTGCGGCGGATGTTTTGGCCGTGGGCCCGTGACCGCGGATGGTGGGCCGGAACTCGACGTCGGCGTGCTCCAGCCGCAGACATTCATGAACCGCTCGGGTGAGGTCGTTGCCGAAGCGCTGAAGCGTTTCCCGGTCGACGATCCCGAGGCCGAATTGATCGTCGTATTCGACGACGTCGATCTACCGTTTGGTCGCTTGCGGATCCGGCCGGCCGGTGGGTCGGCGGGGCACCGTGGCCTCGCGAACATCATTGCGTGCCTGGGAATGGAGTGCTTTTCGCGATTGCGCTTCGGCGTCGACCGGTCACCCGGAATCGGGACCGCTGACTACGTCCTGCAGCCTTTCTCGGAATCGGAGGAGAGCGAGCTCGATTCGCTCATCACGCTTGCGGTGGAAGCCCTCGATGCGATGCTGTTCGAGGGCACGATTCCCGCAATGAACCGCTTCAACCGGCAGAGCGCGGGCGAGGAGTGAGTCGGCGGCCCGCCAGCCGCGGGCGGCCCGGGCATCGAAGAGAGTAGTGCCAACGAGAGAACTGTCGCAGTTCGCTGCGCGTACAGTGGATTCCGTGAGCCGATAGCGACGGAGAGTGGAGAGGTTTAGTGGCCGAGTCAAATCAGCGCGGATTCGTCAACCTGTTGCAGGAATTCTCGATTCCGCTGCTGTCGGGCGTTGTCGTGGCGATGCTCGCTGCCAACTTCGCGCCACATTGGTACGAGCACGCCATCCACTGGCAGCCGTTCGGTGCCCTCCAGGCCTTCGGCCACGACCTCACGCTGCATTTCCTCGTGAACGACATCTTCATGGTGCTGTTCTTCGGGATCGCGGCGAAGGAGATCACCGAGTCCTGCCTGCCCGGCGGCAGCCTCAACCCGCCGAGCAAGGCCGTCAACCCGCTGCTGGCGACGCTCGGCGGCGTCGTGGGGCCGATCCTGGTGTTCTTTGCGGGTCTCTGGTTGTTCTTCGAGACCGGTGTCTACACGCCCGGCCTCGACGATGCCGACGCGCTGCAACGCGGTTGGGGCGTGCCGACTGCCACCGACATCGCGCTCGCGTGGCTCGTCGCGCGCATGGTTTTCGGCAAGGGGCACCCTGCGGTCGACTTCCTGCTGCTGCTCGCGGTGGCGGACGACGCGATCGGTCTGGTCATCATCGCGGTCTTCTACGGCGACCCCTTGCTCCCGGTAGTGCCGATGTACCTGTTGTTGATCCTGGGCGGCATGGCCTGGGCGTTCACTTTACGGCGTCTCGGCGTGAATCACTGGCTGCCGTACATCTGGGTCGGCGGTTTGATGGCGTGGACCGGCCTGGTGCTCGCACACCTCCACCCCGCGCTGGCGCTCGTCTTCATCGTGCCGTTCCTGCCGGGGCCGCGGCGCGACATCGGGCTCTTCGTGCGCAAGGACGAGATCGACCGGCTCGGCCCCGAACTCGCGGCCGATCTCCACATGGAGCATTCGCCGCTGCACAACTTCGAAGTTGCGCACAAGGTCTGGGTCGACTTCGGACTCTTCTTCTTCGCATTCGCGAACGCGGGCGTGCCGCTCACGGGGATCGGCCCGATGACCTGGCTGATTCTCGGCTCCCTCGTGATCGGCAAGGTGCTGGGGGTCACGGGCTTCGCGCTGCTCGCGAAGAAGCTCGGATTCCCGTTGCCCGACCGGATGGGGTTCGCGGAAGTCTTGATGGCGGGCCTGGTCGCGGCACTCGGTCTCACGGTGGCGCTGTTCGTTGCGTCGGAGGCGTTCGTCGATGCCGAGTTGCTCGGCCAGGCGAAGATGGGCGCGCTGTTCTCGGGCTTCGTCGGAGTGGCCGCGGTCGCGATCGGCCGTATCGTGGGCATCGGGCGATCGGCCAAGTAGCCAGGACCTCGCAGAGACCATGACGGAGATTGTCTGGGTGCGGCAGGTGTTGCCGTCCCAAGAGGTCTCCAACAGCGGGAACCGGCTATCGCTTGATCTCGGAAAGCACGAATCTATCACCCTTCTGAAAGGTGGCATTCATATGCGGCCCAGAAACCCGGAATGGCCGAGGATCGCGTTGATGCCTTCTGGAAGGGTCATAGATCCGCACCCGTGTCTACCAGGGCCAGTACCGGCGGCGTCTCCATTTCCAGGTGCCGGAGCCTTACGCGGATCATGGGGCGCAGGATGTCGCTCCGCGCTCTCGTGTATTCGAATGGGTAACTACGACTCGTGACTGACGATCGAAACGGAGCACTCGCGCGGGACCTGGGTCAGCAGAAGATCGGGATTGTCTACGCGCCGCCCGCGAGTCACTTCGCGAGGGTCGTCGCCCGAGGCAATGACCTGCTGGGTGTCCCCGCTCACCAGAACTAGAACCCATTTGCCCTCTAGCTCTCGCGGCAATGCGGCCAGGTCTATCGGCGGCGCAATGGCATGTTCTCGCACTTGCTGGCCCCCTCTGAGAAATACGCATTATTGACAATTCTGGTGACGTTTTGGAGGGATTCGCAGCCAACGTACCAAAAAGCAAGTGACCTGGGGGCCAATGATTAGTGCGTCTCTGCCTTGTACGTTGCCTATCCGGTTCGCTCCGCCGATCCCCACACTCCCCAGAGAAGGCATCTCTTGCGCGATCGGTGCTCGGCGCGCCCGAGTCGCTATCCGTGCGGTTTGTCAGGCGATTGTCTGGTGTGCGTCAACGCCATACTCCCGATATAACCCGGGATTGTCCCGGATTATCGGTATTGACCCGGGAATGACCCGTCCATAGACTCCGATTCTATGCCGCTAATGCTCGAGCGCGACTCGCTTCGAGACGGTCGCCCGGTCTACCGCCAGATCGCCGATCATTTCCTTGCGGAAATCGGGTGCGGCCGGCTCGTGACCGGCGCGCGGCTGCCCGCGATCCGCGATCTGGCACGTTCGCTCGAGGTAAACCGCGACACCGTGGCACTTGCCTACGACGCGCTCGCAAACGCGGGCGCAGTCGAATCGACCGTGGGCCGCGGGACCTTCGTGCGCGGGTCAGCCATCGCACCCGGTGCTGCAGCCGATCTGGGGCCGCCCGATCTCTCGCCGATGACCGAGAATCTGCTCGAACTCGAGCGTGCGCGTCCGCGCTTCGGCAGTGCGGTCGATGCGATTCCGATGCACTCGCTGGTTCCCGACCCCGCGCTGTATCCCGCCGACAGCTTTCGCAAGGTGCTGAGTCGGGTGTTGCAGGAGGTCGGCCCGGAGCTGTTGCTCTACGGCGGTCCGCAGGGTTTCCCACGCCTGCGCGAAGTGCTCGCCGAGCGGTTGCGCGAAGTCGAGATCGACGTCGGTGCCGAAGACATCGTGCTGTGCCACGGCGCGAGCCAGGGCATCCATCTCGCCACTCGCCTTTTCGCTGAGGCCGGCGACACCGTTGCAATCGAGGAGCCGACCTACAACAACGTGCTCGCGGTGATGCGCGGGCTCGGTCTGAAGACCCTGCCCGTGCCGATGCGCGACGACGGCCTCGACCTCGACGCACTCGAGCATGCGCTCGCGCGTCCCGAAGTGAAGCTCCTGTACGCGATTCCGACCTTCCACAATCCGACGGGTATCACGACTGCTCTCGCTCACCGCCACCGGCTGCTCGAAATCGTCGCACGTCATCGCAAGCCTGTGCTCGAGGATGCGTACGAAATGGATCTGCGGATCAGCGGCCGCGCAGTTCCTTCGCTGGCGGCACTCGACACCGCGGGCCTCGTGGTGCACCTGTTCTCGTTTTCGAAGTCGCTCTTTCCGGGCGCGCGCGTCGGTGCGATCAGCGCGCGTGGGCGGATCGTCGATGCGCTCGTGGCACAGAAGCAGGCGACGGACCTGTCCGATTCGATGCTGCTCCAGGCCGCGCTGGCGGAGTTCGTTGCGGACGGCAGCTACGACCGCCACCTGCGCAAGTTGCGCCGTGTGCTGCGTGAGCGCCGTGACGCGCTACTCAGCGCGCTCGAGCGTGAAATGCCCGGCGGCGTGCGCTGGACGCGGCCCGACGGGGGTTATCAGGTCTGGGTCGAGCTGCCTGAAGGCCTCGATACCGGCGAACTGCTCGCCGATGCGGTGGGCGTGGGCGTACTGTTCGCGCCGGGTTTCCAGTTCAACCACGACGGGCGTGCCTCGAACCGGCTGCGGCTTACCTACGCGATGGCGGACTCCGAGCCGCTGCGGCGTGGCGTGGAGGCGCTCGCGCGGTTGGTGCGAGAACGACTCGAGCGTGGACCGCGTAGGCTGGCCCGCGTGCACATCTAGCATGGAGGAAGACATGGGTAAGAAAGAAAAGAAGAAGAGCAACGGTCGCACCGACGCACAGAGCTTCGAGCTGAAGGTCGGACTCGCTGAAATGCTGAAGGGCGGCGTGATCATGGATGTCACGAACCCCGACGAGGCGAAGATCGCCGAGGACTCGGGAGCGGCTGCGGTGATGGCGCTCGAACGCGTGCCGTCCGACATCCGCCGCGACGGCGGCGTCGCGCGGATGTGCTCCATCGAGATAATCGAGGGGATCCAGAAGATGGTGTCGATTCCGGTGATGGCGAAGGTGCGGATCGGCCACTTCCTCGAGGCGCGCGTGCTCGACGCGCTCGGTGTCGACTTCATCGACGAAAGCGAGGTGCTCACACCTGCCGATGACGAGCACCACTTTGTCTGTGGCGCGCGGAACCTCGGCGAGGCGCTGCGCCGCATCGGCGAAGGTGCCGCGATGATTCGCACCAAGGGCGAGGCCGGGAGCGGCAACATCGTCGAGGCGGTTCGCCATCTGCGCACGGTGACGGGCGAGATTCGCGCAGTCGCGGGGCTGCTGCCCGAAGAATTGGCGACCAAGGCAAAGGAACTCCAGGCGCCGGTCGATCTCGTCCGCAAGGTTGCCGAGACCGGCAGGCTGCCGGTTCCGAACTT